>DASUFK010000220.1:0-11892 GCA_036274615.1 Gammaproteobacteria bacterium
GCTCGCGGTACAGCGCGGCCCCGCCCGTGATCTCGATCAGCGGCTGCCAGCCGAGCCGCGCCTGCCTTGGCAGGTCGAGCAGCAGGTTGCCGTACACGCGCGCGAGACGCGACGTGGTTTCGGCGCGCTCGAGGTAGCGCGCGCTCCAGTAAATGCGCTCGGCCACTCGCGACAGGAGGCTCATGCCTCGGACCTCGAGCGCCGTGTCCGACACCAGCGGTGTCTGACACCGGCGGTGTCTGACACCAGGACCGAGTCGACCGGCGTGCTCATGCGTCCACCGCCACGATCCACGTGTCCTTGCTGCCGCCTCCCTGCGACGAGTTCACCACCAGCGAGCCGCGCCGCAGCGCCACGCGCGTGAGGCCGCCCGGCGTGACCCAGATGCGCTCGCCCTGGAGGATGAACGGGCGCAGGTCGAGGTGCCGCGGCTCGATCTCCTGCTGCACGAGCGTGGGCGCCGTCGACAAGGCGAGCACGGGCTGCGCGATGTAGTTGCGCGGGTTCGCCTCGATCGCGGCCGACATCGCCGCGCGCTCCTCCGCCGTGGAGCGGGGGCCGATCAGCATGCCGTAGCCGCCCGACTCGTTCGCGGGCTTCACCACCCACTGGGTGAGGTCGCTCACCACTTCCTTGCGGGCGTCGTCGTCGCGCAAGAGGCGCGTGGGCACGTTCGGCAGGATCGCGTTCTCGTGCAGGTAGTACTCGATGATCTTCGGCACGTAGGCGTACACGACCTTGTCGTCGGCCACGCCGGCGCCGGGCGCGTTGGCGAGCGCCACCGTCTGCGCGCGCCACGCACGCATGAGTCCCGGCACGCCGAGCACCGAGGTCTTGTCGAAGCACTCCGGATCGAGGAACGTGTCGTTCACGCGCCGGTAGATCACGTCGACGCGCTCGAGCCCGCGGATGGTGCGCACGTACACGCACTGGTCGTCGGCCACCACGAGGTCGCCGCCTTCGACGAGGTCCACGCCCATGCGCTGCGCGAGATACGAGTGCTCGAAGTACGCCGAGTTGTAGATACCCGGCGTGAGCACCACCACGCGCGGGAACTCCACCTTGCGCGGCGACAACGACGCGAGCATGTCGAAGAGCTGCGAAGCGTAATCGTCCACCGGCAGAATCGACGCGTGCTCGAACATTTCCGGGAACACTTGCTTCGTGACGATCCGGTTCTCGAGCATGTACGAGACGCCGGACGGCACGCGCAGGTTGTCCTCGAGCACGTACACCGTGCCGTCCTTGTCGCGGACGAGATCCGTGCCGCAGATGTTCGCCCACACTCCGTACGGCGGGTTCGCGCCCGCGCAGGCTTCGAGGAAGTTGGCGGACGTTGCGATGATGTCCTCGGGAACCACGCCGTCGGCGATAATCCGCCGATCGTGATACAGGTCGTCGATGAAATGGTTGAGCGCGCGCAGGCGCTGCACGAGGCCGCGCTCGATGCGCGCCCATTCTTGCGCCTCGATCGTGCGCGGGATCACGTCGAACGGCCACGCGCGGTCGATGTTCTGCCCTTCCGTGTACACGGTGAAGGTGATGCCCATCTCGGCGATCGCGCGCTCGGCGTCGCCCTGCCGCTCCGCGAGCTCTCGCGAGCCGAGCCGTGCGAGATAGCTCGTCAAGTGCTTGGCGGCGGGCCGCGCGTTGCCCGGCGCTGCGAAGAGCTCGTCGAAGAACTCCCCCGGTTGGTAAGTGGTCCAGTCGATCGGCATGGGGTTTGCGTTTTGCTCGAACGATACCCTGAACAATGAAGAGAATCGACTTGGCGAAATGGTGCACGTTTGCCGTCGTGGGCACCATTCTGGTGCTCGTGATCGGGGCGTACGCGATCGTGTCGGCCGCGTTGCCGCGGCGCTCCGGCGAGGCCCGCGTCGACGGGCTGGCGGCGCCGCTCACGATCGAGCTCGACAGGCATGCGATCCCGCGCATTCGCGGCTCGTCGTTCGCCGACGCGCTGCGCGGCGAGGGCTACATGCACGCGCAGGAGCGGTTCTTCCAGATGGATCTGCTGCGCCGCTCGGCGGCGGGCGAGCTGGCGGCGCTGCTCGGGCCGCGCGCGGCGGCGCTCGACGCCGCCCAAGCGCCGTTCGACCTTCGCGCCCGAGCACGGGAGCTGCTGCCGAGGCTGCCCGCCGAGCATCGCGCCTGGCTTACGGCGTACACCGAGGGCGTCAACGCCGGGCTCGCGGACTTGGGCGCGCGCCCGCCCGAATACTGGCTGTTCGGTGCGGCGCCGGACCCCTGGCGCGAGGAGGACAGCCTGCTCGTGGTATGGGGTCTGTACACCCGGCTCTCGAACAACGAGTGGTACGAGCAAGGCCAAGGCGTGCTCTACGAGACGGCGCCCGCGGCGCTCTATGAGTTCCTCACGCCGTCGACGTCGCGTTTCGACCGGCCGCTCACGGCGCCCGCCGGCGACGCGACCGGCGGCTACGCGCCGCTGCCGATCCCCGGTCCCGAGGTCATCGACCTGCGCTCCACGCAATGGCCGTCGAGCCTGGTGCCTTCGCGCGTGACGCCGCCGCTCATGGGTCCCGCGTCGAACCAGTGGGCGCTCGCCGCGAGCCGCACGGCCCGCGGCGACGCGATCCTCGCGAACGACCCGCACCTCGACCTGCGCCTGCCGAACACCTTCTACCGCGCCGAGCTCGCGTGGCCCGACGGTGCCGCGCGCGGCGCGAGTATCCCGGGGCTGCCGGGAATCCTGATCGGCGCGAGCGACACGCTCGCGTGGGGCGCCACCGTGAGCAACGCGGACCAGAGCGACTGGGTGGTCGTCGAAGTAGACCCCGCCGATCCCACTCGCTATCTCACGCCGGACGGCAGCGAGCCGTTCGGCACGGTGACGCACCGCATCGAGGTCGCGGGCGGCGCACCGCAGCCGGTGGCGGTGACGACGACGCGCTGGGGCCCGGTCACCGCGCGCGACTGGCGCGGGCGGCCGCTCGCGCTCCATGCCGCGTGGCTCGAGCCCGGCGGCCTGAACCTCGAGGTCGTGGCGCTCGCCTCCGCCCGCGACGCGGCGGAAGGCGCGCAGATCGTGGCGCGCTGGGCCGGGCCGTCGCTCAACTGGATGCTGGCCGACTCGGGCGGGCACATCGGCTGGGCCGTGAACGGCCCGCTGCCGCGGCGCGAAGGGTTCGACGGCTCGCGGCCCACGTCGTGGGCCGACGGCCGCGGCTGGCGCGGCGAGCTCGAGCGGCCCACGCTGCTCGGCCACGGCGACGGCGCGCTCTACACGGCGAACAATCGCACGCTCGCGCGGCCCGCGTCCGACGAGCTCAGCCGCGTGTGGATGACGCCGCTGCGCGCGAACCGGATCGCGGAGCTGCTCGAGGGCCGAACGCAGCTCGCGGAAGCGGACTCGCTCGCGATGCAGCTCGATACGCGCGCGGCGGCCTACGACCGGATCCGCGACATCGTGCTCGAGGTGGTGCCGAGCGACGACGCGGAGCCGCTGCTCGCACACGCCCGCGCGCAGGTGCTGGCGTGGAACGGCCGCGCGGATGTCGACCAGGCGGGCTTTCGCATCCTGCACGTCTACTACCGCGCGCTGCTCGCCCGCGCGCTTGCGCCGTTGCTCGAGAAGGCCGTCGCGGCCGACCCACAGTTCGTGTTTCGCTGGCCGCTCGTGGACGAGCCGTTGCGGCGCCTGCTCGAGGAGCGCCCGCCGCATCTCTTGACGCGCGGCTTCGCGGACTGGCCCACGTTCCTGCGCCAGGTGCTGCTCGACGCACTGCGCGACCTCGAGGCCGACTCGGCGCGGCCCAAGGCCGACGCGGCGTGGGGCGAGGTGAATCGCCTCGCCGTCGCCCATCCGTTCGCGGGATTGCCGGTGATCGGACCGGTGCTCGGCCGTTGGCTCACGCTGCCCGCGGCGCCGCTGCCGGGCGCGCCGGTGACGCTGCGTGTAGCCACTCCGAATTACGGCGCGCTACTGCGCATGAGCGTGTCGCCGGCGCATCCCGAGGACGGAATCTTCGAGCTCGCCGGCGGCCAGAGCGGCCACTTTCTGTCGGCGAACTTCGCCGACCTCGTGGACGACTGGGTCGAAGGCAAACCCACGCCGTTCCTCGCGGGCGCGACCGTGTCGCGGATCGTGCTCGAGCCGAGCCGCCAAAATTAGGGACATGCTGGATTTTTTCACGGTGCGAAAATCAGGGACAGGCCTGTTTTCGGGCGGTCGACCGCGCGAAGGTGCGCCGGGCTAGTCGGGCAGCTTGAGGATTTTCAGTCGCTGCGAGAGCGACGTGCGCTGGAGGCTCGCGGAGATCCGCTCGAACTTGGCGATCGGGTTGGCCCGGCCCGCGCGGTCACGCGCGGGGAAGTGAATACCGTAGCCGCCCGCGTGCTCGGAGCGAATCACGCCGTGCAGCAGCATCGTCTCGCCGTCGAAGCTGACTTCGACGTCGACTTTGCTGTCGGTCTTGAGCGCCGCGATCGGACCGCGGTCGAGCTTCACGAAGATGCCCTCGGCGCTGATGTCGCCGACCGTCGCCGCGAGCTTCTTGCCGGCGAGCAGCACGCACGCGTCGACGCCGCTGCCGTTGCGCACCGATACGCGGAACGTCACGCGTTGCTCTTGCTCCGGTCTCGTCTGCGCCATAGCGCGGATCATCCGATCCGCGCTGACCGCCGCAAGGACGCGTCTCTCAGCTCCCCGCCCGCAGACTGTGCGCCGTTCCGCATCGCGCGCGGAAAATGGGGACATGTTACTTTCTTCGGCGCTCGGGCCCGTGGAAACCCGCGCCGGGCGTGCGCCGAAAAAAGTAACATGTCCCTATTTTCCGCCCCGGCTGCTGCGCAACTTGGATTCACACCAGCTCCTGCTCGCCGCCGTCCCGATCACGGGCTTCGCGGCCGGGTTCATCAACACGCTCGCGGGCAGCGGCTCGCTGATCACGTTGCCGATCCTGATCTTGCTCGGGCTGCCGGCGAACGTAGCGAACGGCACGAACCGCGTCGGCGTGCTGCTGCAGAACGCCGTGGCCGTCGCCACCTTCCGTCAGAGCCGGGTGCTCGACGTGGCCGGAGCGTGGAAGCTCGTGGCGCCCGCGGTCGTCGGCTCGATGGTGGGCGCCGCCCTCGCGGTCGACCTGGACGAGGTGCTGCTGCGGCGAGTCATCGGCGTGCTGATGGTCGTGATGCTGTTCGTGATGCTGCTCAAACCGGAGCGCTGGCTCGACGAGCACGCCACGGGCCGACCCGCGCGGCTCTGGGTGGAGGTGCCGCTGTTGTTCGCGGTGGGCGTCTACGGCGGATTCATTCAGGCCGGCGTGGGCATCTTCCTCATCGCGGGACTCGTGCTCGCCGCGGGTTTCAACGTGCTGCGAGCGAACGCACTCAAGAATCTCGTCAATCTCGTGATCACCGCCGCGGCGCTCGTGGTGTTCGTGATCAACCACCAGGTCGACTGGAAACTCGGGCTGCTGCTGGCGCTCGGCCAGGCGACCGGCGCATGGGTCGCGGCGCGCATGGCCGTGAAGCGCGGCGCGCCGTTCGTACGTTGGGCCGTGATCGGGATCGTGGTGCTGTCGGCGGGCGCGCTGCTCGCCGGCGTGCGTGTCTGATCCGATCGCGGCGCCGCACGACAAGTAATCCCAAGCAACGCGGCGGGGCGGAACTGCCGTTGTAAACTGGCGCGCCTTCGGTGCGGTGCCCGGTGCGTTTGATCAAATCGCCAGTTCGAAATGCCTCGTGCTTCGCGAGCGGAATTTCCCGCTTCGTGCGGCGCGGGTTTGCGGCGTGCCCGGCCGCCGCGACAACTACAACGCTCGCGCTCGCCTCCGCGCTAGCGGGCTCCGTCGCGGCGCAAATCACCGTGGCTTCGCCGAACGCCGCCGACGACGCGCCGGTCGGCCTGTCCGTGATCTGGAGCGTTCCGGGCCGGCGGCTGCACGGCGAAATCTCGGCATGGGCGATCGACGCGTTCTCCACCGACGGCAAGCTGGTGGCGATCGGCGACGGCGGCGGCGTGCGCATCCTGCGCGCGCGCGACGGCGTCTTCGTGCGCAAGGTGTGGCCCGGCTTCAGCGACGAGACGGTGTACTCGATCGCCGTCTCGAAGAGCGGCGACGTCGCGGTCGGCCGCGTGGGCAAAGTGGAGCTTCAACCCGCGGACGAACGGCGCGAGAGCGCGCGCTACGACTGCACCGGCGCCTGCGGGCCCGTGTCATCCGTCGCGTTCTCTCCCGACGGCGCGTTGCTCGCGTTCCAAGGCGCGCGCGGCCTTCCGGAGCGGCGGCTCGGACTGGGCTCGGTGAACGTCGTGGACGTGCGCACCGGCGCAGCGGTCGCGCAACTCGACGCGAGCGCGGCACGCGCGCGCGTCGGCTTCTCCGCCGACGGCCGCAAGTTGCTGGCGGCGATCGTCACTCCGTTCGACGACCTCGAGCGCTTCGGCGTGCGCGCCTGGCGGATCGCCGACTGGCGCGTCACGAGCAACGTGCCCGGCACGAACGCGATCGGCCGCTCGCACGGCGCGCTGCCCGGCACCGAATTCGCCGCAGCCTTCGAGCACGACGGCAACGTCGAGCTCCGCAACCTCACCACCGGCGCTGCGTTGTGGTCGGCGCCGCTCGTCACGCCCATCGACGCGAAGACGAGCGCCGGCAAGATCCGCCTGCGGCTCGTCGAGATCGCACCTACCGGCCGCTTCGTGCTGAGCTACGAGGCGCCGGAAGCGAGCGTCACCGCGGGCGCGCCCGCAGGCACGCTCGTCATTCGCAACGCGGCCGACGGAGCAGTCGAGGCGCTGTACGACGAGCGCGACATCAGCGCGCTCGCGATCGCGCCGGACGGCAAGACGTTCGTCTACACGACGGGCTCGGGACAGACGCGCACGGTGCTCGCGCGCGTACCGCTGTAGCTCTTGTCTCACTTTGGGCCATTGAGGGTCGTGGTAGCTGCGGCCGCACCTCGATGGGTCCTCCCGAGACACGGCGGCAGACCATCCCTGGGCCTCCCAAACGAAAAATAGGGACATGCTGCTCTTTTAGACGAGCGAGCCAGCAATCGCCCCACGCCAGCGCCGAAAAAGCAGCATGTCCCTATCTTTCGCGGTCCCGGGAAGGCCCATCGAGGCGCGGCCGCAGCCACCACGACGCCACCGCCAAAGTGAGACCGGCGGCCGACGTCACCTGCGCTTGCGCGCCGTGCGCGTCTTCGCCTTCTTCTTGCGCTTCGGGAGCGGTTGGGCGAACCACCATTGGTGGCCCTCGGGGTCCGCAACGGCGCAGCGCAGAGCGCCGTACGGCGTCGGCCTGGGGCTCTCGATGACCGTGGCGCCCGCCTTCACCGCGCGGTCGAACGCCTTCTGCACGTCGGGCACGTCGATGTAGAGCAGCAGCGTGGCGCCGCCCGAGTTCTTGGGATTCTTGTAGCCGGCGGCGGGGCCGCCGAGCATGAGCTCGTTGCCGTCGAGCGCCAAGTTTGCGTGCCGCACGATGCCGTCGGCATCCTTCATCGGCCGGCCGACCGTTCGTGTACCGAAGGCCCTCTTCAGCCAGCCAATGGCCGCGCCAGCGTCTTCGTAGAGAAGATATGGAGTGATCGCCACGTATTGGTCTCCTCTGTGAGATACCGTCGAGCCGCGTGGCATCATAGGCGCCGCGCGCGCTCCGCGTATCGTAAGCCTCGAAGGAAGAATCGTGCGGCATCGTCACTGGGAACGACACCGGACCCAACGCGTGGGCTGGCTGCGCGCGGCGGTGCTCGGCGCGAACGACGGCATCGTCTCCACCGCGAGCCTCGTGTTGGGCGTCGCGGCGGCGGAGGCGAATGAATCGGCGATCCTGGTGGCCGGCATCGCCGGCCTGGTCGCGGGCGCGATGTCGATGGCCGCCGGCGAGTACGTGTCGGTGCATTCGCAGGCCGACGCCGAGCACGCCGACCTCGATCGCGAGCGGCGCGAGCTCGCCACCGACGCCGCGGGCGAGCGCAACGAGCTCATCGGCATTTACATCGAGCGCGGCCTCGACGAGGAGCTCGCGCATCGCGTAGCCGACCAGCTCACCGCGCACGACGCGCTCGGGGCGCACGCGCGCGACGAGCTCGGCATCTCGAGCGCCTCGCGAGCGCGTCCCGTGCAGGCAGCGCTCGCGTCGGCCGCGAGCTTCGCCGTGGGCGCGGCGCTGCCGCTGCTCGTCGCGGTGATCTCTCCGTCCTCGAGCCTGCGCTCGCTGGTGGCCGTGACGTCGCTCGCGTGCCTCGCCGCGCTCGGCGCCGTGGCCGCACGCGCGGGCGGCGCGCGCATGTTGCCGGCGGCGCTGCGCGTGACGTTCTGGAGCGCGCTCGCGATGGCGGTAACCGCCGGCATCGGCGCGCTGGTCGGCACCGCCGTCTAGAAAAAATTGGGACATGCTGATTTTCGTCCCGCCTGCGATTCGCGCGGCGCACGGGAACGAAAATCAGCATGTCCCTATTTTTCGGGGCGGTGCCAGGCACGCGAAGTGCCTGACACCGTCCGCAGTCCTCAGAACGAGCGCTTGAAGCCGAGCCCCCACTGGCGCGGCGGAGCCACGTTGCCCTGCTCGCGGCCGAGCACGGTCACCAAGCTCAGCATGCCGTTGAAGTACACCTCGTCGGTCAAGTTGGTGCCGAACAGCGCGATCGACCAACCCCGGTCCGGCGACATCCACGTGAGCCGCGCGTCGAGCAGCGTGAGCGGATCCTGGAAGCCGTGGATCGGATCGGTGCCGAAAAACAGCTTCGACGTGTAAGTCACGTCGCCGCGCAGGCTCAGCGCACCGCCGTTGCCGAGCGTCCAGTCGTACGTCGCGCCGAGCGCGGCCGTCCATTCGGGCGCGCGCGGCGCGGGGCACTTCGAGCCGTCGGGCAGGGTTCGACACAGGCCCGAGCGGCCCGGGTCGACGCGGTCGTAGTTCAGGTAACCCACCGACGCCTCGAGCTCCAACGCGTCCACGGGATTCGACAGCACCTCGAGCTCGAGGCCCTTGTACTCCGACTTGCCGGTGTTCACCGTCCTGAACCAGATCGCGCCCGACGCGTCGAACTCCTGCGTTCCCTGCTGCTGGTTCGTGACCTCGCTGAAGAAGATCGAGCTGTTCAAGCGCAGCTTGCCGTCGTTGAGCGTGGTCTTCACGCCGCCTTCGTACGTGTCGTTCTCCTCCACGTCGAACGCAGCCACCTGGAGCGGGTTGGCGGGCCGCGGACCGAATCCGCCGCCGCGGAAGCCCGTGGACCACTGCACGTAGGTCATGAGCGTGTCGCTCAGCTGCCAGCTCAAACCGACCTTCGGCGACGTCTCCTGCGCGTCCACGCTGACCTTCGTGTTCGGGATGATCACGGCGCCCGTGCGGAAGTCCTGGCGGTAGACGTTCACGTCCTTCTGGTCGTCGGTGTAGCGCACGCCCGCCTCGAGGCTCAGCACGTCGGTGAGGCTGTAGGTGGCGTGGAAGAACACCGCCGCGCTTCGCGTCGTCTGCGTGTCCTTGTGGTTGTTGGTGGAGAGAATGAACGGATAGAGGAAGTTCCAGCCCTGGTTCGAATCGTTCGCGTCGTAGTAGAAGACGCCCGTGGCCCAATCGAGCTTGTCGTTCGCCGCGAGGCCCGTGATGCGGAGCTCCTGCGTGGTCTGGTCGTGCTTGCTCGTGTCCCAGGTGGTGTCGACGGGTAGCGGGGTGCCGTCGGAGTCGCGGCCGAAGGTGTTCTCGAAGTCGCGGTAGGCCGAGATCGACTTGAAGTGCACCTTGTCCGTGACGTCCCAGTCCACCGTCATCGACAACCCCCAGTGCTCGAGCTGGTTCACGTTCTCGACGTCGCGGTTGAACAGCGGGTCGGGGCCGAAGCGGTGATAGCTCGTGTACGGGTCGTTCGTGAGGAAGCGCGTGTCGTACGGCAGGCCGAAGACCGGCACCGTCACGTTGTCGCTGTACTGCTTGTTGAAGTTGAAGTTCGGATCGAGGTACGTGTACTTGTCGCTCGGACCTTCCTGATCCATCTCGGTGAGATCGAAGATGAAGTTCACCTCGGTCTTCTCGCCGGTCATCCAGCGAAACGCGGCGCGGCCCGAGGCGACGTTCTCGTTGCCGAGGTGGTCCACCACGCAGCCGTCCTCCGCACGCGAGTCCTGCGGGCCGAGCTGGCCGTGGAGATCGATCGGCGCCGTGGGCGGCAGCGGCAGCGGGATGCCGAAGGTCGTGTGCGTGGCGCCGGGCAGGATGCCGGTGCCGCCGCCGCCGAGGCTGCCGGGGCCGTTCACGCACTCGTAGTCGAGGATGTCGAAGTAGCCGTCGGCCTGCTTCGACGAGCCGGAGAAGCGCGCGAACAACTTGTCGGGCACGATCGCGATGTCGTAGGCGCCGCGCACGTCGAGCCGGTTGAAGCTGCCGAACGACACCTCGGCGCTGCCCGAGTTGTCGCCTTGCGGCTTGCGCGACACGAGCCGCACCGTGCCGCCGATCGAGTTCTTGCCGAACAGCGTGCCCTGCGGGCCGCGCAGCACCTCCACGCGCTCGAGGTCGAGCAGGTCCATGATCGCGCCCTGCGGCCGGCCGTGATACACGTCGTCGATGTAAATCGGCACGCCGGGCTCGAACGACAGCGAGTTGTCGCCGAGGCCCACGCCGCGAATGAACGCGGCCGCCGTGGAGCCCCAGCCGGCGCCGAGCGGCTGAATGATCGTGTTCGGCGAGAACGAGTCGAGCTGAGTGACGTCCGTGAGGTTCTTCACCTCGAGGTTGGCGCCGGAGTAGGCGCTGATCGCGAGCGGCGTCTGCTGGAGGCTCTCCGTGCGGAAGCGCGCCGTGACCACGATTTCCTCGGGCCCCGTCTCCTGCGCTAAAACCTGCGAAACGCCCGACGCGAGCGCTCCCAATCCCAGGGCGAGACCGGCGCGCCAATACTGGCCGCCGCCGTTGCAACGGTTCTTCATGATTGTTTCCCCTTCAGTGAGTGACGTGAGTGCACGGCCGTTGCCGAGGCCGCGGCCGCCGGCTTGGCGCGTCCCAATCGCCAAACCGCACATTACAGTCTACAGAACGAGTTGTTAGCGCGACAAATCAGCGCGCAGGTGAGGTCTTTTCACGCGCGCCGCTCTCGGCCGAAAGGAGCCGGCCGGTAACCGCGTCGACGAACCGCGGCGCACGGTTGCGGCCGAGCACGATGATCAGTCCCGACGGCACTTCCTCCCAGCCCGCATCCGCGGTCAGCCGTTCCGAGCTCACGGTCACGGACGCGCGTGCGGCAGCCGACGGCGAGCCGGTCACCGATGGATATAGCGATCCGCTGAAATAGTAGAGCGACTCCGGCGCGTTCTCCGCGTCGTCGGTGAAGCGCGAGACGACGGCGTGCTCGCCGTCGGAGATCGCTACGTTCAAGTAGCTCGGGCTACCGGCGCCCGCATCGCGCACGAGATCGAGCGTGCGCGCGATCGCGCGGCTCAGCGAGCGCGCCATGCGCAGCGCGGGGTCCGGGTCGTCGCTCGCGAGCCACGAGTCGATGTAGAGCGCGAAGAAGTGCTCGGAGTCGGTACTGCCGTAAACGTTGCCGAACGCCTCGTCGCCGACCGATGCCAGCAGCTTGCGGCGCACGAGCCGGAAATCGCCGATGTCGCCGTTGTGCATGCACAGGAACTCGCGCCAGCGAAACGGATGGCAGTTCGCCTCGTTGACCCCGCTCGACTGCGTCGCCGCGCGCACGTGCGCGAGCACGCAGTCGCTTGCGACGACGCGCGCGAGGTTTTGCAGGTTGCGGTTGTTCCACGCCGGCGTTATCGAGCGGAATACGGCCGGCTCGGGCGCGAGCTCGCGCGCGTACCAGCCCACGCCGAAGCCGTCGCCGTTGAGCGGCTCCTCGCGTTCGCGGCTGCTCGTGCTCTGGCGGATCAGCGAATGTGCGGGGTCCACGAGCAACGACGACAGGCGC
>DASUFK010000221.1:0-10752 GCA_036274615.1 Gammaproteobacteria bacterium
GCTCGCGCAGCTCGAGCTCGACAAGACCAACGCCGCGTTCGCGAGGCGCGAGCTCGACCGCGTGCAGGCGCTGGCAGCGCAGAAGCTCACGTCCGAGATCAACGTCGACACGGCACGCAACAAGAGCGACGTCGCGAATCAGACGCTCGTCGTGACCGAGCGCTCGCTCGAGCAGATCCGCGCCCAGCTCGGCGGCAACCCCGACCAGCCGCTCACCGACATGGCCGCGTTCCTCGCCGTGAAGTCCATCCGCGACACGGCCGTGCTCGACCTCGAGCACGCCGTGGTGCGCGCGCCGTTCGACGGCATCGCGAGCAAGGTGCCGCAGGTGGGCAACTACGTCGCGCCCGGCACGCCGATCATGAGCGTGGTGTCCTCGCACGAGACCTGGATCGAGGCGAACTACAAGGAGACCGACCTCACGCACGTCGAGGTGGGCCAGCCGGTGACGATCAAGATCGATACCTACCCCGGCCGCGAGTGGCGCGGCACGGTGCAGAGCATCGCCAAAGCCACGGGCGCCGAGTTCTCGGTGCTGCCCGCGCAGAACGCCACCGGCAACTGGGTGAAAGTCACGCAGCGTATTCCGGTGCGCATCGCCATCGAGAAGCGCGCCACCGACCCCGAGCTCCGCGTCGGCATGAGCGCCGAGGTGGACATCGACACCGGCTACGAGCGCCCCGCGCCCGCGTTCCTCACGTGGCTGCGTCCCGATCGCGCGGAGGCGGCGCCCGCGGGAGTGGGTCGATGAACGCCGCGAGCGGCGCAGCCGCGCCGCTCAACCGCGGCATGATCACCGTCTCGATCATGCTCGCGACGATCATGCAGGTCGTCGACATGACGATCGTCAACGTTGCCCTGCCCCACATGCAGGGCAACATGTCGGCCACCCAGGACCAGATCTCGTGGGTGCTGACCTCGTACATCGTGTCGGCCGCGATCATGACGCCGCTCACCGGTGTGCTCGCGATGCGCCTCGGGCGCAAGCGGCTCTTCATCGGCGCCGTCGTCGGTTTCACGATCGCGTCGATGCTCTGCGGCATGGCCACGTCGCTCACGGAGATCGTGCTGTTCCGCGTGCTGCAAGGCGCGTTCGGCGCGCCGCTCGTGCCGTTGTCGCAAGCGGTGATCCTCGACATCAACCCGCGCGAGAAGCACGGCTCGGCGATGGCGCTCTGGGGCGTGGGCGTGATGGTCGGTCCGATCCTGGGCCCGACGATCGGCGGCTATCTCACCGAGTACCAGTCATGGCGCTGGGCGTTCTACATCAACGTGCCGGTCGGCATCCTCGCCCTCCTCGGCATGCTCGCGTTCATGCCGGAGACCGAGCGCAGCAAGGGCCGAGGCTTCGACTTCTTCGGCTTCGCGCTGCTCAGTATCGCCGTGGGCGCGCTGCAGCTCATGCTCGACCGCGGCAACGCGGCCGACTGGTTCTCGTCGCTCGAGATCGTGGTCGAGTGCGTGATCTCGGGGCTCGCGGCGTATCTCTTCCTCGTGCACATGTTCACGGCGAAGCACCCGTTCATCGAGCCGGGTCTCTTCAAGGACCGCAATTTCGCGGCGGGCGTGTTGCTGATCTTCATGGTCGGCGTGATGCTGTTCTCGACGATGGCGCTCCTGCCGCCGTTCCTCCAGAGCCTGCTCGGCTTCCCGGTGATCACCACGGGGCTGCTGCTCGCGCCGCGGGGCATGGGCACGATGGTGGCGATGCTCGTGGTGGGACGGCTCGTGGGCAAGGTGGACACGCGCGCGCTCGTGCTGTTCGGGCTCGGCCTCATGGCCTGGTCGCTCTGGGACATGACCAAGTTCAACGCCGACATCGGCCTCTACGAGATCATCTACACCGGCGTGATCCAGGGCGTGGGCTTGGGCTTCATCTTCGTGCCGCTGTCGGCGGCGGCGTTCGCCACGCTCGACCAGCGCTATCGCAACGAGGGCACCGCGATGTTCAGCCTCGTGCGCAACGTGGGCAGCAGCATCGGCATCTCAATCGTCATGACGTTCTTGGGCCATGAGGCGCAGATCAGCCACGCAGGGCTCGGCGAGAGCATCAACCAGTTCAGTCGCACGCTGAACGGACCCGGCATCCCACATATTTGGGATCTGCACTCGCAGCTCGGGCTAGCGGCTCTCGACGGCATGGTCACGCGCCAGGCCGTGACGATCGCCTATCTCAACGACTTTCGGCTGATGCTGTATCTCACGGTGCTCGCGGTGCCGCTCCTGCTGATGATCCGTCCGCCGAAGCGCTCGTCCCCACCGCCGGCAGCCGCCGCCGCGGCCGCCGACTGACGGCGAAGCGCGCCGTCCGGGCGCCGTGCGGCCTGCCGGACTATGTAATCGACGAGTCCGTTACCCAGGCGAAGGTACGCGGCGGAGCCATCGTCGCCGAGCGAGTGCTCGAGCTCGTGGAGCGAAGCCGAGGCATTCGCGTCGAATGGATTGGACCGGAGCGGTTCGAAGCAACGCGAGCGTTCTTCCGGAAGCATGCCGATCACGCTTATTCGTTCACCGACTGCAGCAGCTTCGTCGTGATGCGCGAGTTGCGCCTCGACCAAGCACTCACGAGCGATGCGCACTTCGTCGAAGCAGGAATCGAGGCGTTGCTCCCGGTAGCGTGAAACGCCGGCCGGCCGCGTCAGCGGCGCAGCAACCACAGGACGAGCGACAACACCGCCGAGATCACCAGGCACGTGACGATCGGGAAGTAGAACCCGCCGTGCTCGGTGCGCACCCGGATGTCTCCGGGCAACCGGCCGAGGCCGAGCTTCGCGATCAACGGCCAGGCGATGCCCACGACCACGATCGCAAGCCCCACCACGATCAGCGTGCGCTGCATGCGCCCCTACTTGCCGCCCGCTTCCTCGACGCGGCCGTCCGCGTGCTTCGCGAACCGTCCACGGTCACGCGCGAACACGGGCGCGTCGTCGCGGTATGGCCAGCCGCCGAACTGCGTGCGCCGGTAGTCGTTGAACGCCTGCTCGAGCTCGGCGCGCGTGTTCATCACGAACGGGCCGTACTGTGCAACCGGCTCGGCGATCGGCCGGCCCTGGAGCACGAGGATCTCGACGCGCTCGCCGCTGGCCGCGATCTGCAACTCGCGATCCGCGATCACCTCGATCGCGGCCGGATCGCCGATCACGCGCTCGCCCACGCGCAGCCCGCGGCCCGAGAAGAGATAGAGCGTGCGCACGGTGCGCGCGTCGCGCGCGGGCGGCAGGGTCCACGAGGCGCCCGGCGCGAGCGCGATCGACCAGATCGCCACGTCGCCCTCCGCGCTCGCGGCCCACGAATGCGGCGGCGGGACCGGCGGCTCGATGCCCGCCAGCGCGCCCGCGACGATCGTCACCTCCGCGCCGTCCCCGCTCGCGCCGGTCACGCGCTGGCGCGGCACGTTCTCGTCCCAGAACATCGTGAAGTAGGGATCCGCCATCTTGTTCTTGGCCGGCAGGTTCAACCAGATCTGGAACAGCTCGAGCGTGTTCGGCCCGCTGGGATCGAGCAGCGGAAACATCTCCGAGTGCACGATGCCGGCGCCGGCCGTGAGCCACTGCACGTCGCCGCGGCCGAAGCGCGCGGTGGCGCCGAGCGAGTCGGAGTGGTCGATGTAGCCCTTGCGCACGAACGTCACGGTCTCGAAGCCCCGGTGCGGATGCTGCGGGAAGCCGGGGATCTCGCGGCCGTGATACATGCGCCAGCCGTCCTTGCCGGCGAAGTCTTGGCCGATGTTGCGGCCGGCGAGCGACGCGGCCGGGCCGAGCCGGTCGTTGCCCTGCGGATAGAGGTCCACGTGATGCACGCAGGTGAGGAACGGGTCGCGCGTCGGCCACGGGAAGCCGAGCGGCGAGACTCTGAGGATCGGATCTTGCTTGGGATTGGCGTTCATCGGTAAAGCTTACCGCGTCGCCGAGCCGTTCGCTTTGCGGGCCGCGACCTCGGCCGCGCGCTCGAGCACCCCGTCGAGCTCGAGCTCGAGCACGGCCGCCGGTTGCGCGGCCGGCGCCGGCCCGCGCCACTTAAGGTCGGCCAGCGTCTCGGCGAGCGGCGCGTCTTCGCGCAGCGTCGCGAGCCGCCGGTAGAGCAGCGCGTCCGCGCGATGCGCGCTCAGGCTCTCGGCGAGCGCCGCAGCGCCGCGAACCTTCACGGTCCAGGCGGCGGCGTCGTCGGGAACGTCTTCGAGCCGCCGGTATTCGGCCAGCACGCCCGACGCCGACTTCGCGCCCCAACGCGGAATGCCGGGATAGCCGTCGGCCGCATCGCCGACGAGGGCGAGCCAGTCGGGAATGGACTCCGGCGCCACTCCGAACTTACCGCGCACCCCGTCGACGTCGAACGTCTTGCCGCGCATCCGATCGAGGCACACGACGCGCGTGCCGCGCACACACTGCGCGAGGTCCTTGTCCGGCGAGCAGATCACCACCTGCTCCACTTCGGGCGAGCTCGCGAAGCGCGCGGCGGCGGTGGCAAGCGCGTCGTCGCATTCGAATTCGATCATCGGCCAGACCACGACGCCGAGCGCGCGGCACGCGTCCTCGGCCGGCCAGAACTGCGCGAACAGCTTGGGATCGATGCCGTCGCCCGTCTTGTAGCCCGGATAGAGCTCGTTACGGAACGACTCGATCACGTGGTCGAACGCGATGGCCACGTGCGTGACGCCGGGATCGCCGAGCAGCGCGAGCAACGAGCGAACGAGCCCGTGCACGGCACCAACCTCGAAGCCCGCGGCGGTGGTTCGCGACGGAGCGCCGAAGTACGCGCGGAACAGCTCGTAGGTGCCGTCGACGAGGTGTACTTTCATCGGGGGTGCTAGTCTAGGCGAAAGACCCCGAAGGGGTGGGGGATCCCACGATGAAGACCTCGCTCGCCGCAGTCGCCCTGCTCGCCTCGTCCATCGCGCTCGCGCAGACGCCGGCCACGCCGAATCCGCCGCAGCCTAGACCTAAGTTCGCCGGTCAGACCAAGGCGCCGCCGCCGAAGACGCCGTCGAAGTACCGCGTTGAGACCATCACCGAAGGCCTCACGGGGCCGTGGGCGCTCGCGTTCCTGCCCGACGGCAGTTACCTCGTGTCGGAGCGGCGCGGCAACCTGCGCACGGTGTCGCGCGACGGCAAGGTGTCGGAGCCGATCGCGGGCGTGCCGCCGGTGAAAGTGGTGGCCGCGCAGAGCTTCCACGACGTGGTGCTCGACCCCAATTTCGCGCAGAACCGCTACATCTACTTCACCTACTTCGCGCCGCCGAAGGGCGAGGCCGCGAAGGAGTGGCCGATCGAGCATTACTACAACGACGTGTGGAACAAGTCGCTCGCCGAGCGCCGCGTGCTCAACTTGGGCGAGGAGACCGTCGCCCGCGCCAAGCTGTCGGCCGACAACAAGCGGCTCGAGAACCTCGACATCCTGATCCAGGCGCACGTGGAGCGCCGCATCGTGTTCGGCCGCGATGGAACGATGTTCGTCACCGGCGCCGACGCGTTCCGCTTCTACGACTCGGACCTCGACAGCATCGAGGGCCGCGTGTTCACCGACAACCCGGACGTGCGCCGCAACTTCACGGGCCGCGTGATCCGCATCAACTCCGACGGCACGATCCCGAAGGACAACCCGTGGCTCGGCCGCGCCACCGTCGCGCGCGAAACCTACGCGCACGGCCTGAAGGACCCCGAAGGCGCCGCGTTGAATCCGGCGACCGGCGAGCTCTGGATCACCGACCACGGCCCGCAAGGCGGCGACGAGATCGACATCGTCCGCCCGGGCCACGACTACGGCTGGCCCGAGGTGTCGTACGGCGTGCAATACGACGCGCGCCAAGCCGACGGCCGCAAGAACGTGGCGGTGGGCAGCGGCAAGACATCGGAGCCCGGCGTCGACGAGCCGATCTACTTCTGGGTGCCGTCGATCGCGCCCTCCGGCATGGCGTTCTACACCGGCGACCTGTTCCCCGAGTGGAAGGGGAATCTGTTCGTCGGCGCGATGGCCGGGCAGGCGCTCGTGCGGCTCGTGCTCGACGGCGAGCGCGTGGTCGCCGAGGAGCGGCTGCTCACCGACCTCGCACTGCGCATCCGCGAGGTGCGGCAGGGGCCGGACGGCGCGCTCTACGTGTTCGGCGGCGACTCGCTGCTCCGGATTTCGCCCGCGAAGTAGCGCGCGGCGGCAGTTGTAAGACCTCAATCGATCACTAAGATAGGCGCTCCCATTGAGCGCCGTGGACCGCTGCGAGCATGGACTCCGTCATCTCGATCAAGGACGTCGCCAAAACCTACGCGAACGGTTTCCAGGCGCTCAAGGGCACCAACCTCGAGATCCGCCGCGGCGAGATCTTCGGCATGCTCGGGCCGAACGGCGCCGGCAAAACCACGCTGATCAACATCGTCTGCGGCATCGTCAATGCCACGGCCGGCAGCGTCACGGTGGACGGCCACGACAACGTGAAGGACGCGCGCAAGGCGCGCTCGCTGATCGGCCTCGTGCCGCAGGAGCTCACCACCGACGCGTTCGAAACGGTGTGGGACACCGTGTCGTTCAGCCGCGGTCTGTTCGGCAAACCGAAGAGCCCCAAGCGGGTCGAGGAAGTGCTGAAGTCGCTGTCGCTCTGGGACAAGAAGAGCAGCAAGATCATGGAGCTGTCCGGAGGCATGAAGCGCCGCGTGATGATCGCGAAGGCGCTGGCCCACGACCCGCAGATCCTGTTCCTCGACGAGCCCACGGCCGGCGTCGACGTGGAGCTGCGCAAGGACATGTGGAACGTGGTCCGCGGCCTGCGCGACTCCGGCGTCACGATCATCCTCACGACCCACTACATCGAGGAAGCCGAGGAGATGGCGGACCGGATCGCCGTGATCAACCACGGTGAGATCATCGTGGTGGACGAGAAGGCCGAGCTCATGCGCAAGCTCGGCAAGAAGCAGCTCACGCTGCATCTGCACGAGCCGCTCGCAGGGCTGCCGGTTGTGCTCGCGGCGGATCAGCAGCTCGAGCTGAAGGACGGCGGTATGGAGCTCGTCTACACGTACGACGCCCTCGCGACGCGCACCGGCATCAACGCCCTCCTCGCGCGCCTCCAGGACGCCGGAATCCGCTTCCACGACGTGAGCACCACGCAGAGCTCGCTCGAGGAGATCTTCGTGAGTCTCGTGAAGAAGCCGTCATGAACTGGTACGCCGTCCGCGCAATCTATGGCTTCGAGATGGCGCGCACCTGGCGCACGATCGGCCAGAGCATCCTGGCGCCGGTGCTGTCCACGTCGCTCTACTTCGTGGTGTTCGGCTCCGCGATCGGCTCGCGGATCCAGGAGGTCGAGGGCACCTCTTACGGCGCCTTCATCGTGCCCGGGCTCATGATGCTGTCGCTGCTCACCGAGAGCATCGGCAACGCGTCGTTCGGCATCTACTTCCCGCGGTTCGTCGGCACGATCTACGAGGTGCTGTCCGCGCCGGTGTCCGCCGCCGAGGTGCTGCTCGGCTACGTGGGCGCGGCCGCGAGCAAGTCGGTGATCTTGGGCTTCATCATCCTCGCCACCGCGGCCGTGTTCGTGCCGCTCGAGATCAAGCACCCGGTGTGGATGCTGTCGTTTCTCGTGCTCACGTCGGCGACGTTCAGCCTGTTCGGCTTCATCATCGGGCTCTGGGCCGACAGCTTCGAGAAGCTGCAGATCATCCCGCTCTTGATCATCACGCCGCTCACGTTCTTGGGCGGCAGCTTCTACTCGATCAGCATGCTGCCGCCCACCTGGCAGACGATCACGCTGTTCAACCCGGTGGTCTATCTCGTGAGCGGCTTCCGCTGGAGCTTCTACGAGATCTCCGACGTGCGCGTGGCCGTGAGCCTCGGCATGACCATGACGTTCATGGTGGTGTGCCTCTCGACGGCGTGGTGGATGCTGAAGACGGGATACCGGCTCAAGAAGTAGCCGAGCTAGCGCGTCGGAGCAGCCGCCGGGCGGGGCTCATGGCGACCGGCGCGCGCGCGAGTTAGCATGGCCTCGGTCTTTCTCGGGGGATGCTCGATGCTCGTCGTCCGCAGGCTCAGTCGACCGATCTCGATCTCGCTCACCCTGCTCGCCGCCGCCGCGGCGCAGCACAAGGCGCTCGCCGCCGACCCGCCGCTCGCGGTGAACTATGTCGCCGCCACGGACCGGTTGCACACGGCCGGCCAGCCGAACGCCGACACGCTCGCCACGCTCGGCGACAAGGGTTTCCAGGTGGTCGTGAATCTCGCACCGCCCACGAGCAAGGATGCCGTCGCGAACGAGGGCAAGCTCGTGTCCGAGCACGGCGCAACCTACGTGAACATCCCCGTGGACTGGCAGAAGCCGACCTACGCGGACTTCGAGATGTTCAGCGCGGTGATGAGCGGCGCCGAGGACAAGAAGGTGCTCGTGCACTGCCAGATGAACATGCGCGCGTCGGCGTTCACGTTCTTGCATCGCGTGGTGAACGAGCACGTGCCGCCGGCGGAAGCCTACACGGCACTCGAGCAGGTGTGGGTGCCGCGCGACCAGTGGGCCGAGTTCGTGAAAATGGTTCTGGCAAAGAACAACGTCAAGTTCGACCTGCCCGCTGCGAAGTGATGGCGCGTTCGCTGCTCTCCGGCGGCGCGAGAAGATCAACGATGAATCGAGCACTATCTGTTTTGCTGCTGGTCTGTGGCACCTTCGGCGCGCGCGCTCAAGAGAACGCGCTCACCTACACCGCCGCGCAGGCCGAGCGCGGCCGAACGGCGTACATGGATGAAGGCTGCGTGGCGTGTCACGGCGAGAACTTGAACGACGGCGCCCTCGGCGCGCCGCTCAAGGGGCCGCCGTTCATCCAGAAGTACGGCGGCAAGACGGCGGACACGCTCTACCTCGTGGCGAGCACCACGATGCCGCAGATGGCGCCAGGCTCGCTGCCCGCGGCCACCTACTCCGACCTCGTCGCTTACATCCTCCAGCAGAACGACATCGTGCCCGGCGAGCAGGAGCTGCCCACGTCGCTCGGGCAGCTCGCGAAGATGCTGATCCCGGCGGGCGGCTTCAGCATCATGACGTTCTCGCCGTACGTGGCGAAACCGGCGGCGAGCAAGTCGAACGCGCTCGATCGCTGGTCGCCCGTCACCGACGCGCTGCTGACCAACCCGCCGCCGCAGGACTGGCTCGCATGGCGGCGCACCTACGACGCGCACGGCTTCAGCCCGCTCAAGCAGATCGACAAGAAGAACGTGGGCCGCCTGCGCGTGGCGTGGACGTGGTCGCTGCCGCCGGGCTCGAACGAGTCCGTGCCACTCGTGCACGACGGCGTGCTGTTCGCGTTCGCGTTCGGCGACAAGCTGCAAGCGCTCGATGCGCGCACCGGCGACTTGCTCTGGACCTACTCGCATCAACTCGAGCAGGGCGCGGCGCCGAATCACAAGCGCGGCATCGCGCTCTACGGCGACAAGGTGTACATGGGGACGTCGGACGCGCACGTGATCGCGGTCAGCGCGAAGACCGGCCAGCTCGTCTGGGACACGGAGATCGCGGACTTCAAGCGGCGCGAGAGCGTGTCCGCCGGCCCGCTGGTCGCGCGCGGCCTCGTGATGATCGGCACCACGGGCACGGGCGTGGGCGCCGCGCTCGGCGGCCCGCAAATCGTGGGGCTCGACGCCGAGACCGGCGCAGTTGAATGGCGCGTGCACACGATCGCGCAGCCCGGCACGCCCGGCGGCGACAGCTGGAACGGCGTGCCGGTCGAGCGGCGCAGCGGTGCGTCGGTGTGGAACACGGGCAGCTACGACCCTGCGCTCGGCCTCGCCTACTTCGGCACGGGCAATACTTACGACACGGGCCCGCTGCTGCCGCCGTCCACCGCCGCCGGCGTCACCAACTCGGCGCTTTACACGAACTCCACGATCGCGATCGAGCCCGACACCGGCGCAGTGAAGTGGGCGCATCAACACATGCCGAACGACCAGCTCGACCTCGACTGGGCGTTCGAGCGGCAGCTCGTGCGGCTACCGGTGTTCGGCGCGCCGCGCACCGTGGCCATCACGTCGGGCAAGCTCGGCATCTATGAAGCCGTGGACGCGGAGACCGGCGAGTTCGTGTTCGCGTACGACATGGGGTTGCAGAACGTCGTCACGGCCATCGATCCCGAGACCGGCGCCAAGACCATCAACCCCGACACGATCCCCGGCGACGGCAAGATCAAGCTCGTGTGCCCGCACGGCGCCGGCGCGAAGAGCTTCCTGCCGGCGTCGTACAACGCGGCGACGCAGGTGCTCGTGGTGCCGCTCGACGAGGCGTGCATGGACGTGTTCCCGATCCCAGGCGGCGGAGGCGGCGGCGCGCTGTCGTCCGGCGTGAACTGGGGAATCCGGCCCGTGCCCGGCGGCGACAACAAGGTGGGCCGCCTGCAAGCGATCAACCTCGCGAAGCGCGAGATCGTGTGGACGGTGCGGCAGCGCGCACCGCAAACGTCGGGCGTGCTCGCGACGGCCGGCGGCGTGGTGTTCGCCGGATCGTTCGACCGCTATCTGCGCGCGTACGACGACGCGAACGGCGCGATCCTGTGGGAGCAGCGGTTGAACGACGTGTCGAGCTCGAGCCCGATGACGTACGCGATCGGCGACAAGCAGTACCTCGCGATCGTCACCGGCCAAGGCGGATTCCACGCGGCGAGCTACGCGGCGCTCGTGCCGGAGCTGAAGAGCCCCACGGATCGCGGCGCGGCGATCTGGGTGTTCGAGCTGCCGGAGCAGTAGCCCTCCACCGAGCGCTCACGCGACAGCGCCGCGCACTGC
>DASUFK010000222.1:0-2539 GCA_036274615.1 Gammaproteobacteria bacterium
TTGCGCGATCGTGCGTACGTTGCGCACCGGCACGCGGTCGAGCAGGAGCTCCTGCATGACCTTGGCTACCACGCCGAGCGGCAGCGCTCCCGGCGTGAGATTCTCGACGAGCTTCGGCGCGCTCTTCGCGAGCCGGTCGAGGAGCTGTTGAACCTCCTCGTGACCCAGCAACTGATGCGCGTGCCGCTTCAGCAGCTCGCTCAAATGCGTGGCCACGACGGTGCTCGCGTCGACGACCGTGAAGCCGAGCGACTGCGCGTGCTCCTTGGCGGCGGGCTCGATCCAGTAGGCGTCGAGACCGAACGCCGGATCCTTGGTCCGTACGCCCACGATCTGCGTCGTGATCCCGCCCGGATTGATCGCGAGGTCGCGCTCCGTCTGGATCTCGCCCTCGCCCACCGGCACGCCGAGCACCGAGATCCGGTAGGCGTTCGGCTTGAGCTCCAGGTTGTCGCGGATGTGGACCGCTTGAACGAGGAAGCCGAGCTCCTCGGAAAGCTTGCGGCGCACGGCCTTGATGCGAGCGAGCAGCGGCCCGGATTGATTGCGGTCGACGAGCGGGATCAGCCGGTAGCCGACCTCGAGGCCGATGAGGTCGACGGCGGCCACGTCGTCCCAGCCGAGGTCGCGCTCGGCCGGCGCGGGCTCGGCCGGCGCGGCAACCACCGGCGCGGGAGGCGGCACCGCCTTCGCGCGCTTCTCGAGCCAGTAACCGCCGCCGATCGTGAGCGCCGCGAGCGCGAGGAAGATGCCGTTCGGCATGCCCGGCAAGAGTCCCAGCACGCCGAGCACGGAGCCCGCGATCGTGAGCACGCGCGGATGCTGAACCAGCTGCTTCACGACTTGCTCGGACAGCGTGGCGGCGCGCGACATGCGCGTGACGATCACCGCCACCGCCGTCGACGCGAGGAGCGCCGGAATCTGGGCCACCAAGCCGTCGCCGATCGTGAGCAGCGTGTAGACGCGGCCCGCGTCGCCGAACGCCATGCCGTGGTCGAGCGTGCCGATCACGAGCCCGCCCACGATGTTCACGATGAGGATCAGAATTCCCGCGACGGCGTCGCCGCGCACGAACTTGCTCGCGCCGTCCATCGCGCCGTAGAAGTCCGCTTCTTGCGTCACCTCGGCCCGGCGCGTAACCGCCTGCTCCTGCGTGATCAAGCCGGCGTTCAAATCGGCGTCGATCGCCATCTGCTTGCCGGGCATCGCGTCCAACGTGAACCGCGCGCTCACTTCCGACACGCGGCCGGCACCCTTGGTGACCACCACGAAGTTGATCACCACGAGGATCGCGAACACCACGATGCCGACCGCGTAGTTGCCGCCGACCACGAAGTTGCCGAATGCCTCGATCACGTGGCCCGCAGCGCCCGGCCCCGTGTGGCCGTTGAGCAGCACCACGCGCGTGGAGGCGACGTTGAGAGCGAGCCTGAGCAGCGTGACGCCGAGCAGCACGGTGGGGAACACGGCGAAGTCGACCGGCCGTGACACGTAGATCACCGCGAGCATGATGATCAACGACAGCGTGATGTTGAACGTGAAGAACGCGTCGAGCAGCAGCGGCGGCAGCGGCACCACCACCATCGCGAGCAACGCCACGACGAGCAGCGGCACGCCGAGGCCGAGACGGCCGATGTCGACGAGCCGTTGGCTCAGTGCCGCGGCGGTCACGCGTCACCCACGTGTCTGACACCGGAGGTGTCTGACACCTGGCCTTTGTCTTGGTGTCTGACACCGCCGGTGCCTGACGCCCTGCCTTTGCGCTGCGGCGCGAGCAAGTCGGCCGCGATGTCGAGCACCGGCTTCTTCGGCGGCGCCGCTTTCACACCGCCGGCAGGCGCGCGGCCTTTCGCTCCGGGCACGGCCTTGCCCGTGAGCTGGTAGATGTAGGTGAGCACCTGCGCCACGGCCACGTACAGCCGCGGCGAGATCTCCGCGCCGATTTCGCTCGTGAAGTAGAGCGCGCGGGTGAACTCGGGATGCTCGAACACCGGCACGCCGTGCTTCTCGGCCACGCGGCGGATGTTGAGCGCGATCAGGTCCTGGCCCTTCGCGACCACGCGCGGCGCTCTCATCTTGCCCCCGTCGTAGCGCAGCGCCACGGCGTAGTGGGTGGGGTTCATCGCCACGAGATCGGCCTTCGGCACGTCGGCCATCATTCGGCGCGTCGCGATCGCACGCTGCAGCTGGCGGATGCGCGAGCGGACTTCCGGGCGGCCCTCGGTCTCCTTCTGCTCGTCCTTCGCCTCCTGCTTCGTCATCCGCAGCTGGCGACGGTGCTGCCAGTACTGGAACGGCGCGTCCGCCGCCGCGATCAAGAGCAGCGTGGCGGACAGCGCGGCGAAGCTCACGCCGGCGAGCCAGGTGGCGCGAGCGAGCGCCGCCTGCAGCGTCAGCGAGCCGAGCGCGAGGAAATCCGGCGCGAGATTCGCGAACAGCACGCCCGCCGCCATCACCACCACGGCGAACTTGGCTAGCGATTTGGCGAGCTCCGAGAGTCCGGTCCAACCGAAGATCCGGCGCAAGCCGGCAAGGGGAT
>DASUFK010000223.1:0-7466 GCA_036274615.1 Gammaproteobacteria bacterium
GTGCGCGCGCCCTTGCCTTGGCGGCCTTCGAAGTTGCGGTTGCTGGTGCTCACCGCGAGCTTGCCCGCGGGCACGGTGTCGCCGTTCATCGCGATGCACATCGAGCAGCCGGGCTCGCGCCATTCGCCGCCGGCGGCGCGCACGATCTCGTCGAGACCTTCGGCCTCGGCCTGGCGCTTCACGTCTTGCGATCCGGGCACGACGAGCAGCCGCACGCGCTTCGAGACCTGGCGGCCCTTCAGCACGCTCGCCGCGGCACGCAGGTCGCTCAACCGGCCGTTGGTGCACGAGCCGATGAACACGACGTCCACGGGCTTGCCGAGCAGCGACTTGCCGGACTCCACCTGCATGTAATCGAGCGCCTTGCGGAACGCGGGATCGTTCTCGCTCGGCACCGCGGCGGCGATCGGAATCACCATGCCGGGGTTGGTGCCGAACGTGACCATCGGCGTGAGCTTCGACACGTCGATCGTGACCTCGCGGTCGAACTTCGCGCCCGCGTCGCTCGGCAGCGAGCGCCAGCGCTTCAACGCCTGGTCCCACGCGGCGCCCTTCGGCGCGAGCGGGCGGCCCGCCACGTAGTGATACGTGGTGTCGTCGGGCGCGATCATGCCGGCGCGCGCGCCGGCCTCGATCGACATGTTGCAGACCGTCATGCGCTCTTCCATCGTGAGCGCGGAGATCGCGCTGCCGCGGTACTCGAGCACGTAGCCCGTACCGCCGCCGACGCCGATCTCGCCGATGATCCGCAGGATGATGTCCTTCGCCGTGACGCCGGGCTGAAGCTGGCCGTTCACGTTGATCGCCATCGTCTTCGGCTTACGCTGCAGCAAGCACTGCGTCGCGAGCACGTGGCCGACCTCGGTGGTGCCGATGCCGAAGGCGAGGGCGCCGAACGCGCCGTGCGTGCTCGTGTGCGAGTCGCCGCAAACGATCGTCTCGCCGGGCTGCGACGCGCCGAGCTCCGGCGCCATCACGTGCACGATGCCGCGCTCGGGGCTGCCGAAGCTGCGCAGCTCGATGCCGAAGTCCTTGCAGTTCTTCTCCATCTGCCGGACCTGCTTCGCGGCGGCCGGCTCGCTCACGATCTCGAGGTCCTTGAGCGTCTTCACCGGCACCGTGGGCGTCGAGTGATCGAGCGTGGCGAGGCACTTGTCCGTGCGGCGCACCTTGAGGCCTTGCGAGCGCAGCAGGTCGAACGCCTGCGGGCTCGTGACCTCGTGGATCAAGTGCAGATCGACGTAGAGGATCGCGGGCGTGTCATCGGTCTCGGGCGCAACGATGTGCGACGACCAAACTTTCTCGAACAACGACTGTGCTGGCATGTGCCTTCTTCGCGTGATGGGGCAAAGCGCCCCTCTTGATGACTAAACGGCGATGGGCCGCTCCATGCGGCCTTTCGCGTCGACTGTCTTCGAATCGAGGATGGGCTCGAGCCAACCCCAACGGTCGACGGTGGTGCCGTCGAACAAGCCGAAGAACAACTTCTGCAAACGCTCGGTGATCGGGCCGCGCTTGCCTTCGCCGACGCTGATCTTGTCGACCGAGCGCACGGGCGTGATCTCCGCCGCGGTGCCGGTCATGAACACCTCGTCGGCGATGTAGAGCAGCTCGCGCGGGATGTTCTGCTCCACGACCTCGAGCCCCGCCGACTCCGCGAGCCGCATCAGCGTGTCGCGCGTGATGCCCGACAGGATCGACGTGGCCACCGGCGGCGTCATCAGACGGCCGTTCTTCACGAGGAACAAGTTCTCGCCGGCGCCTTCGCTCACGAAGCCCGCCGTGTTGAGCGCGATGCCTTCGTGGAAGCCGAGGCGGCGCGCCTCGAGCGTGACGAGGCCGCTCGACAGATAATTGCCGCCGGCCTTCGCGAGCGCGGGCACGGTGTTCGGCGCCACGCGCTGCCACGACGACACGCACGCGTCGACGCCTTGCTCGAGCGCGCCCTCGCCGAGATACGAGCCCCATTCCCACGCGGCGATCGACACGCTCGCGGGCTGGTCGATGTTACCCGCCACGCCCATCTCGCCGTAGCCGCGGTAGACGATCGGCCGGATGTACGCGCCTTTGAGCAAGTCGTTCTCGCGCACGACCTCGCGGCACGCTGCGCCGATCTGCTCGCGCGAGTACGGAATCTTGATCCGGTAGATCTTCGCGGAGTCGTACAGGCGAGCGACGTGGTCGGTGAGCCTGAAGCCCATTGCGCCTTGCGGAGTCTTGTAGACGCGGATGCCTTCGAATACGGACGAGCCGTAGTGCAGCGCGTGCGTGAGCACGTGCGTCGTGGCCTGTTCCCACGGCACCAGCCGGCCTTCGTGCCAAATGAACTTAACCGTCTTGAGAGGCATCCGTCGCTCCCACCGCAAAAAAATTCCGAAGCAATTGCCCGCGATTATATTCGAGGGCCGCTATTGATCCCGGGCCGGCTGTCTCACTCCTGGAGCCAGCTCATCCGGCCGCGCAGAGCCTTGCCGACCTTCTCGATGCCCTGGTCGAGATCCTCCTGGAGCAGCCGCTTGTAGTTCGGCTGGCCCGCCTTGTTCTCCTCGATCCACTGCTTCGCGAAGGTGCCGTCCTGCACCTCTTTCAATACCTTGCGCATGCTCTCGCGCACGTGCTCGTCGATGATGCGCGGACCGCGCGTGAGGTCGCCGTACTTGGCGGTCTCGCTCACGAACTGGTGCATCTTCTTGAGCCCCCCCTCGTGCAAGAGGTCGACGATCAGCTTGAGCTCGTGCATGCACTCGAAATAGGCGACCTCGGGCTGGTAGCCCGCGTCGACGAGCGTCTGATAGCCGCGCACGACGAGCTCGGTGGCGCCGCCGCAGAGCACGGCTTGCTCGCCGAAGAGATCCGTTTCGGTCTCCTCGCCGAACGTGGTGGCGAGCACGCCGCCGCGGGTGCCGCCGATGCCGTGAGCGTAGGCGAGGGCGCGGGCCTTCGCCTTGCCGGTGGCGTCCTGGGCGACGGCCATGAGGCACGGCACGCCGCGCCCTTGCTCGTATTGCCGGCGCACCAGGTCGCCGGGGCCCTTCGGCGCGATCAATACCACGTCGAGATCGGCGCGCGGCACGATCTGCTTGTAGTGGATGTTGAAGCCGTGCGCGAACAGCAGCGTCGCGTTCTTCTTGATCGAGCTCTCGATGTCCTTGTAGAGCTTCGCCTGGGCCGTGTCGGGCAACAGGAACGCGACGAGACCGGCGTCCTTCACCGCTTCGGCCGGAGCCTTGACGGTGAAGCCGTCGCGTTGCGCCTTCGGCGTGGTGTTGCCGTCGGGCCGAATGCCGATCACCACGTCGTAACCCGAGTCCCGCAAGTTCAACGCATGGGCACGCCCCTGGCTGCCGTAACCGAGCACCGCGATCTTGTCACCGCTTAGCGCCTTGGCGTCCGCATCTTTTTCCACGAACAACTGCATCGCACTACCTCTATCGATTCACGCTATGGGGAAAAAAAAACCCCGCAGGCCTTTCGGGTGCGGGGTCTCTTTAATGAGGCTTCGTCGTCAAGCCACGCGTCCGCACCTGTCTCGGCGATGTACTACCGGCAGTGCGTGACGCGTTGTCATCTCAGTCTGAGGATTCATTGGAGCACGCATGATCTTAGAAAACACCAAGACGTGTCAACGCATTAGCGGCGCAGGCTCGACCCGCCCGCAGCCCTGCCGCCGGCCCGAGCGAGCCGGGCGCACCGGCGCCATGAAGCACGCGAGCTTTTGCGCGTAATCCACTGTCACCACGAGACATTTCACCGGCATTTTGTCCGCGATATTTGGCCGGAGCCCGCGCGGTGGTCGCCCGGTCGAGACCGCCGATTTCGCGCCGCGGCGCAAGCTGGCGCACCGCGGCGGGAGCCACCATACTGGCCGCCCGACGCGCCTCGACCGCAGTCGAGCGCGCTCACCACTCGATCGAAGCTACGAAGGAGCAGACGAATGACCATCAAGGTTGGCGACAAGATGCCGAGCGGCACGTTCACGCGCATGGGCGCAAAGGGCCCGGAGCCCATGACCACGGACGAGCTCTTCAAGGGCAAGAAGGTGGTGCTGTTCTCGGTGCCGGGCGCGTTCACGCCGACCTGCAACGCCAAGCACCTGCCGGGCTTCGTGCAGAACGCCGATGCGTTCAAGAAGAAAGGGGTGGACACGGTGGCCTGCATGGCCGTGAACGACGTGTTCGTCATGAGCGCCTGGGGCAAGGCAGGCAACGCGGACGGCAAAGTCGTGATGCTCGCCGACGGCAACGGCGACTACGCGCGTGCGCTCGGCCTCGAGCTCGACGCCTCGAAGTTCGGCATGGGCCAGCGCGGCAAGCGCTTCTCGGTGATCGTGGACAACGGCGTCGTCAAGCAGCTCAACCTCGAGCCGCCGGGCGAGTTCGGCGTGAGCTCGGCGGAGGCCGCGCTCAAGCAGCTCTAGATCGTACCCCCAGGGGCGGCGGCAAGCGCCGCCCCGCCTTCGCGCAATTTCGTTCCGCTCGCGATTCGATTCCCGACGGTCATCCGATCGTCGGCGAGCCCGCGTGCTCGCGTTGAGCCGGCTCGACTTGCTCGCATGGCCGGCCCACACTACGGCGACACTCATCCCCACCACGACACCAAAGGGAGTGCCCGCCATGAACGACGAACAACCCGATCCGAAGACCGCCGAGGACCTTTCGCGCCGCGACTTCGTGGCGCTGTCGATAGCCGCCGGCGTCATGGCGGCCGCCGGGCCCGCCGCGGCGCAAGCGCAGGTGGTCGAAAAAGACGTCTCGGTGAAAACGCCCGACGGCACCTGCGACGCGGCGTTCATCCATCCGGCCACGGGCTCGCATCCCGGCGTGTTGATCTGGCCCGACGCGTTCGGCCTGCGTCCGTCGATGCGCGACATGGCCAAGCGGATCGCGGCGGCAGGGTACAGCGTGCTCGTGCCCAATCCGTTTTATCGCGTCGCGAAGGCGCCGGTGTTCGTCGACGCGTCGACGGTCGACTTCCAGAAGGAGCGGGGCAAGCTGCAGCCGCTCATGGCCTCCGTCAACGAGCCGGGCAACGCCGAGAAGGACGCCGTCGCGTACATCGCGTTCCTCGACGCGCAGAAAGAGGTCGACAAGAACAAGAAGATCGGCACGCAGGGCTACTGCATGGGCGGCCCGCTGGTCGTGAAGACGGCGGCCGCGGTGCCCGGGCGAGTCGGCGCCGGCGCGTCGTTTCACGGCGGCGGGCTCGTCACCGACCAGCCGTCGAGCCCGCATCTGCTCGCGCCGAAGATCAAGGCGCGGATGTACTTCGGCGTGGCGTCGAACGACGACATGCGCCAGCCCGATGCGAAGGACAAGCTCAAGGCGGCATTCGCCGCCGCTAACGTGCCGGCCGAGATCGAGGTGTACTCGTCGCTGCACGGCTGGTGCGTGCCCGACATGCCGAAGAACGCGGACGGCACGGCGATCTACAACAAGGCCGACGCCGAGCGCGCGTGGGGCAAGCTCGAAGCGCTGTACAAAACGCTCGCGTAACGGGAGCTCGTCAACGCGCTGCGCGCGCTAACCGCGCGCGCGCAGCGCCGCGAGCAGCTCGGGCACGGCGCGGAACAAATCGGCCATGAGGGCCACGTCGGCGATCTCGAAGATCGGCGCGTCGGCGTCCTTGTTGATCGCCACGATCGTGCGCGCGTCCTTGATGCCCGTGAGGTGCTGGATCGCGCCCGAGATGCCCACGGCGACGTAGAGCTCGGGCGCGATGATCTTGCCCGTCTGACCCACCTGCAGATCGTTGGCGACGAACGCGGAGTCCACGGCCGCGCGCGACGCGCCGACCGCCGCCCCGAGCGCGTCGGCAAGCTCGTAGACCAGCTTGAATCCTTCGGCGCTCCCGAGCGCGCGGCCGCCCGCGACCACGCGCGCGGCGGTTTGCAGATCGGGCCGCTCCGCCGCCGCGGTTTCGGCGCGGACGAAGCGCGTGTGCGTGGGCAGATCGAGCGCGAGCTCGACGGCCTCGATCGGCGCGGCCGCCGGCGCCGCGCCGGCCGCGGGATACGACGCCGTGCGCACGGTCGCGACGAGCGTCTGCTCGGGCCGCGCCTCGATCGTCACGATCGCGTTGCCGGCGTAGATCGGCCGGCGAAACGAGTACGGGCCGAGCACGCTCATCACGTCGCTCACTTGGCCCACGCCGAGCAGCGCCGCAACGCGCGGCATCAAGTCCTTGCCGAAGGTGGTCGACGGCCCGAGCACGTGGCTGAAGCCCGGCGCGAGCGCGGCGATCTGCGGAGCCAAAGTCGCGGCGAGCGGGGCAGGGCTCCCGGGCGCGCGCACGTGCAACACCTTGTCCACGCCCGCGAGCCGCGCGGCCTGCTCGGCAATCTCGCCGGCGGCCGCGCCGAGCACCGCCACCGTCACGTTCTCGGGCCCGAGCTCGCGCGCGCAGCTCACGCACTTCGCCGTGCTCGCGTTGAGCACGGCGCCCGAGTGCTCCGCGATCACGAGCACGCGCGGCTTCACAGCACGCCCCGCTGCCGCAGCACCGCGACGAGCTCGGCCGCGTCCTTCACGCGCACGCCTCGCGCGCGCTGCGGCGGCGGTTCCGTCTTGCGCACCGCGAACTGCGCCGTCGGCTCGACGCCGAGCGTGGCGAGCGGAATCACGGCGAGCGGCTTGGTCTTGGCTTTGAGGATCTCGGGCAGCTTCACGTAGCGTGGCTGATTGAGCCGCAGGTCGGTGGTGACGACGGCCGGCAGGTCGACCGCGATCACCTCGAGACCCGCGTCGACCTCGCGCGTGACGGTGGCGGCTTCGCCGTCGATCGCGAGCTTCGACGCGAACGTGGCCTGCGGGCGCTGCCAGAGCGCGGCCAGCATCTGGCCGGTCTGGCCGTGGTCGTCGTCGATCGCCTGCTTGCCGAGCAGCACGAGGTCGGGACGCTCGCGCTCGACGAGCGCGAGCAGGGTGCGAGCCGCCGCGAGGGGCTCGAGCGGCGCGGCCGTCTCCACGAGGATCGCGCGGTCAGCGCCCATCGCGAGCCCGGTGCGGAGCTGCTGCTGCGCGTCGGCGGCGCCGATGGAGACGGCGAGCACCTCGGCGGCTTGGCCGCGCTCCTTGAGGCGCAGCGCTTCTTCGAGCGCGATCTCGTCGAAGGGGTTGATGCTCATCTTGAGCCCTTCGATGGCGACGCCGGAGCCGTCCGGCTTGACGCGCACGCGGACGTTGTAGTCCACCACGCGCTTGAGACACACCATGACCTTCAACAACGAACGCGCCTCCGCAATCGCTAGTCGCGTCTCGCTTTGGCCGGTTTGACATCGGTGCCAGGCGGCAGCCGCACCTCACAGGGCCCTCCCGAGACACGCCGGAAGACCGTCCCTGGGGCTCGTCGCCGCACATCCCTGTGCGGCGACGGTCTCGGGAAGACCGTTCGAGGTACGACCGCAGCCGTCGCGTGCAGCGCGCGGCCAAAGGGAGGAACGCGACCGGCGCAGCGCTAGCCGCCACCTT
>DASUFK010000224.1:0-16204 GCA_036274615.1 Gammaproteobacteria bacterium
CGCGTTGCGGCGATGGCCGCCGGCGGATCGGGGAACGGCTGCTCGGCCTGCAGCGGCGCCAGCCGTTCGGACGCCGTCGCCAGCAACGATGCCGCGGCGGCCAGGAGCAACCGCACAATCAAGCCCGCGAGTCGCACTTCAGGGCTTCTCGGCTCGAAGCGCCGGGCTCCGCGGGCGTGCAAGCATTCGAAGAATCTCGGCAGTTACAAAGGGTTGACGCGATTCTAGGCCAGCCCCGGTGTCTCTAGATAGGTCAAGTCGGGACGCCGCGCTTTGCGGCCACGCCGGCGGCCGATAAAATGGCTTCAACCAATCACTCCTTCGAGATCACCGGAACACCCCATGAACAAGCTCGTCTATGTGAAACCGTTGCTGGCCGCCGCCGCGTTGCTCGGCTCGGGTGGCGCCTTCGCCGCTAAGTGGACCGTCGTGCCGGAGACGAGCACCGTGAGCTTCATCGGCGCTCAGCAAGGAACGCGGTTCAACGGCAAGTTCCAGACCTTCAGCGCGAACATCAATCTCGACGCCGCCGATCCGACCAAGGGCTCGATCGTGGGCACCGTCCAGACGGCATCGGTGAACACGCGCGACCACGACCGCGACGCGGCGCTGCTCGAGAAAGATTGGTTCAGCGTCAAGGAATTCCCCGAGGCGCGCTTCGAGTCGAAGACGATCGAGAAAGCGGCGGACGGCTCCTATCAGGCGAACGGACAGCTCACGCTCAAGGGCACCACGAAGCCCGCCATCCTCAAGTTCACGTTCAGCCCGGCCGAAGTCTCCGGCGCGAAGGGCGCCCAGTTCTCCGGCACGATGGCCATCAATCGCTTCGACTTCAACGTGGGCGAGGGCTGGAACGACACGAGCTGGGTGTCGCAGGACGTCAGCGTCGAGATCAAGCTCGACCTGAAGCAGTAATCTCGCGTCTCGCGCAAAAACAGAGGGCCGTCACGCAAGTGACGGCCCTCTTCGTTTCTCGGTGTCAGACACCGCTGGTGTCAGACACCGGCGGTGTCTGACACCCATTCAGTTCATCGCGATCTTCACGTTTTGCTTTGCGATGAGCTCGCGGAGCAGTTTCTCCGTCTCCGGCTGCGGACGCGGCGGTTGACCGTCGTTCGCGGCGATGCCGGCCGCCCACGTCAACACCGTGCGTCCCTTCTTGTCCTTCACGTCGAGCTTCGCGCCGTGGTCGACGAGGTATTGCACGACATTGTTGGTGCCCTTGAACACCGCGCAGATCAGCGGCGTGATGCCCTCACTCGTGGCCGCGTTCACGTCCATGCCGAGCTCGCCGGTGAGCAAGTCGAGCGCCGCGAAGATTTCCTGGTCCGATCGAATGTAGCCCTGCCCCAATGGCCAGCCGGCGCCCGCAAGCAGCAGCAATGCCGTCTCGTTTTTGTCGGTGACGGCCTTGGGATCGGCGCCGTGCGCGAGCAGGAGCCGCATGACCTCGATGTCGCCGTTCCACGCGGCGCGCAGGAACGGCGTGCCTCCCTTCAAGTCGGTCCAGCGCATGTCGAACGACCCGCGGTGCGGAACCTTGCCGCTGAGCTTGGCCTCGACGTCGGCGCCCGCGTCGAGCAACTGCTTGATCATCGCGAGGTGCACGGACTGCGGCAGCTCCGGCGCCGGCACCTGCGTCCACTGCTGATTGCGCAGGTCGATCGCCGCGAACAACGGGGTACGCCCCTTCGCATCGGCGAGGCTCGGATCGGCGCCGCGCGACAGCAACATCGACGCGAGCTCGTAGTGGCCGTTGACGACCGCGATCAGGAGCGGGCTGGTCTCGTCGGCAGCGACCTGATTCACGTCCGCGCCGCCGTCGAGCAACGCGCGCGCGGTCTCGACGTGACCTTGTCGGACCGCAAACAGCAGCGCCGTGAGCCCGCCGGCCGGCCGCCGATCGGCCTTCGTGGCCGCGACGGAAGCGAGCGCCGCGTTCGCGCCGCGCGAGAGCAGCAGCTTGACGACCTCGGTATGGCCTTGCTCCGCAGCCCACATCAACGCCGTCTGACCGTGGGATTGCTGCACGTTGGGATTGGCGCCGCGGTCGAGCAGGACTTTGACGGCCGCAGGGTTGCCGGTTTGGGCCGTGAGCATGAGCACGGTCTCGCCTTCCGTGGTCAGCACCGCGTTCGCGTCCTCGCCCGCGTCGAGCAACCGGCCGATGACTGCCGCGCTGCCGTTGACCGTGGCGAGATACAGCGGCCGCACGCCGGTGCGGTTCGTCAGGCGGAAGTCGGCCCCGGCGACGAGCAGCGCGTCGACCATGTCCGCGTCGTCATGCTGCACGGCCCAGTGCAGCGCCGTCATGCCGTCGGCCTGGATTGCGTTGACGTCCGCCGTTTTGACGAGCGCGCGCACGGCCTTGATGTCGCCGTTCATCGCCGCGTCGACGAGCGCGGGCTCGGCTTGCACGAGCGACCAGGCGCCGAGAAGCATGAGAGCGGCGGCGGACTTTACGTTGGACCCCATGATCGCCCTGCCCTTTCGAAGACCGGGCCTCATCATAACTGATCAACCGGCAACAATCGGCGTGCGCCAAACGGCGCCTACGGGCAGCGGCAGTCGAAGCTCACGCCGGATCGATCGCAGGCAGGCGCAGCGGCTACACGCGGATGCCGGGCGCCGGGAAGCCCTTGCAGAACTCGGCGATCTCGGCGCGGATCCTGTGCAGCGCCCGCTCGTCGTCGGCCACGCCGAGCACGCGATCGATCCATTCAGCGATCTTCGCCATGTCGCCCTCGCGCATGCCGCGCGACGTGATCGACGGCGTGCCTATGCGCACCCCGCTCGGATCGAACGGCTTGCGTGGGTCGAACGGGATCGTGTTGTAGTTGCACTCGATGCCCGCCGCGTGCAGCGCCTTCGCGGCCGGCTTGCCCGTGATGCCGCGCGGGGTGACGTCGATGAGTATCAGGTGATTGTCGGTGCCGCCGGAGATCAGCCGGAAGCCCCGCTCCTGCAACGCCGCCGCAAGCACCTTCGCGTTCTTCACGATCTGCTGGCCGTAGGCGCGGAATTCCGGCGTGGCCGCCTCCTTGAGCGCCACCGCGATCGCGGCAGTGGTGTGATTGTGCGGCCCGCCCTGCAGGCCCGGGAACACGGCGCGGTCGAGCTCCTTCGCGTGCGTGCCGTCGGACAGCAACATGCCGCCGCGCGGCCCCCGCAACGTCTTGTGCGTGGTGGTGGTGATGACCTTCGCGTGCGGATACGGATGCGGATGCGCGCCCGCGACGATCAATCCCGCGATGTGCGCGATGTCGGCCACGAGCGTGGCACCCACGTCGCTGGCGATCTGCGCGAACCCGGCGTAGTCCCAAATGCGTGGATACGCCGTGCCGCCGCAGAAGATCACCTTCGGCCGCGCGCTGCGGGCGAGATCGGCGACACGGTTCAAGTCGACGCGATGGGTTTCCGCATCCACGTCGTACTGCACCGCCTTGTATTGAATGCCGGAGAAGTTCACGCCCCAGCCGTGCGTGAGGTGACCGCCGAACGGCAGGCCCAACCCCATGACGCTCTCGCCGGGCTTCACCAGCGCGAGGTAGACGGCCTGGTTCGCGGGCGAGCCGGAGTACGGCTGCACGTTCGCGTGCTCCACTCCGAACAAGGCCTTGGCGCGCTCGATCGCGAGCGTCTCCACTCGATCGATGTAGTCCTGGCCTTCGTAATAGCGCTTGCCGGGATACCCCTCCGAGTATTTGTTGTTGAGCACCGAGCCGGTGGCCTCCATCACGGCGGCCGAGGCGTAGTTCTCGGACGGGATCAGGCGGATGAACTCGGCCTGGCGCTTCTCTTCCAGGCGAATGAGGTCGTGGATCTCGCGATCGGTGCTGCGCAGAGCGTTGAGCTCGGACATTCGAACTTTCCTTGGATCAATCGGGGCCGGGGCCTCGACGGGGGGCGATAGTCTACAGGAGCACGTGGCCCCAAACAGTTGGAGCCCGTCGATCCGCGTAGCGCCGGTACCAGGCTCACAGGTCCCCGTCGCCGAGCGTGGCGCCGCGAGGCCGCTAGAATGCGCCCATGTGTTTCTCCCCCGGCCCTCTTGGTTGTCTGCTGCTTGCGGTGAGCTTTGCAGGCTCGGCGCGCGCGGCGGTGCCCCCCGTGCCGGTGCCGGCGGAGAATCCGATCACCGAAGAGAAGCGAGTGCTCGGCAAGATTCTCTTCTGGGACGAGCAGATGTCCGCCGACGACAGCGTCGCGTGCGGCACGTGCCATCGGCCCGCGTACGGCGGCGCCGACCCGCGCGCCGGCCGGTATCCCGGCGTCGACAAGGGAACGATCGACGACGTCCGCGGCTCGCCGGGCATCGTGAGCCTCGACAACAAGGGGCGCCGCGTGGCCCATCCGGTGTTCGGGACCGAGCCGCAGGTAACGCCCCGGGTCGCGCCCTCCTACTTCGGCGCGCTGTGGGCCGACGAGCTCTTCTGGGACGGCCGCGCCGGCACGCGGCTCGAGGACCCGCTCACCGGCGCCACCGCGATCGCGCACGGCGGCGCTCTCGAGAACGCGGCGCTCGTGGCGCTCGGCAGCGCCGTGGAGATGGCGGAGCCGGGACGCCGCTGGGACGAGCTCGCGGCCAAGCTCGCGCGCGTCGAGCCGCTCAAGCTCGCGACGCGGCTGCCGGCGGACGTCGCCGCAGCGGTCTCCGGACACCGCTATCCCGAGCTGTTCGCCGCGGCCTTCGGCGACCAAGCCATCACGCCCGTGCGCATCGCGTTCGCGCTCGCGACCTACGAACGAACGCTCGTGAGCGACGCAACGGCGTGGGACCGCTACATGGCCGGCGACGCGAGCGCGCTCGACGCGCGCGCGGTGTACGGCTGGCGCGCGTTCCAGGACTTCCACTGCGACGCATGCCACAAGCCGCCGCTCTTCACGAGCAACGAGTTCTTCCAAATCGGCGTGCGCCGCGCCGACTTCGATCGCGGACGAGAGAACGTCACGCACGATCCCGAAGATGCCGGCGAGATGAAGGTGCCGACCTTGCGCAACGCCGCGCTCAAGCCGCGGTTCATGCACACGGGCGAGCTCGCGACGCTCGGCGCCGCGATCGCGTTCTACGTGACGGCGCCGGCGCTACCGGAGCGCGACGGCATTCCGGGCTTCGGGCTCTACACGTTCAACATGAGCCGCATCGACGAGAGCGACCTGCGCGAGTTTCTCGAGAAGGGGCTCGTCGATCCGCGCGTGCGCGACGAAGTGTTTCCGTTCGACCGTCCGTTGCTGCGAAGCGAACGAGCGTCGACTGCGGCAGCGAATTGAGATTTGGGTCACGCCGCCCCGGCGGCGTGACGAGCGCTACAAAGAGACGCTCACGGTAGAGCTCGGCGAAGACCGGCGGCCGCGCGAATCCTGTTACCATTTGCGGCGTTTGCCCAACCGCAGTTCCGGGGCGGTCGAGTCGAACCAGCATGGCCAAGGCGGGAAATACCGGCGTTCGCCGGATCGTGAACGCGACGTTTTTCTCGTTGGCCGGCCTGCGCACGGCGTGGCGCAGCGAAGCCGCCTTTCGCCAGGAGTGCGTCCTCGCGATCGTGATGATTCCGCTCGGCGTATGGCTCGGCGCCAACGCCGTCGAGCGAGTGCTGTTGATCGGCTCGTGTTTGCTGGTGCTGATCGTGGAGCTGCTCAACAGCGCAGTCGAGTTCGTCGTGGACCGCGTGGGCACCGACTACCACGAGCTCTCCGGACACGCCAAGGACTTGGGATCCGCTGCGGTATTCGTGAGCCTCGCGCTCGTGCTCGTGACCTGGGGACTCATCGCCTGGCAGAACCTCTGAGCCATCTAAGGCACCGCAGCTTGCGGCACCACGGTGCAGAACGGCCGCTCGTCCGCCCCGAAACGGTGCTATTCGGAGCGGGCCGCGGCCGCACCTCCGCACCGATGCTCGTTCTCGGGGTTGGCACGGCGATTGCTAATAGACGTTCGGGCAGGGTCGGTCGCGCCAGCCGCACAAATCGCGCCCCCCTTCGATTTCACAGCTGCGCGACCGCTTCTGCCCACTACCCTCTCCCTCGCGCGCGCGCCAAGCCCGTCTAGAATGAAGGCTTGAGCCTCGATCTCGATCAACGCGCGGGTTGGCCCGCGGACCTCAAGGTGCTGCTCGAACGCCATCCGCGCGTCGGCTGGGGCAGTCATGGCGCAGCCGACGCAGCGTTCTGGCTCGAGATCCATGACGGCTTCCGCCGCGAGGTGAGCGCGCTCGGGGCCATCGCGGACCGTCACCGGTCGGCGAGGATCACGCCGCTCGAGCTCGGCGTGCTCTCGACGCCGCGCCTGCGCGGCCTGCTCGCGCGGCTGCACGGCCACCATCAAGTCGAAGACTTCGAGTACTTCCCCGCGCTGCGCCGAGCGGACCCGCGCCTCGAGCGAGGGTTCGACGCGCTCGAGCGCGATCACGGCGTGCTGCGGGAGCACGGCGCCGCGGCGCTGGCAGCACTCGAAAGCTTGGTGGCGGCGGCAGCAGAAGAGGAGGCCCTGGACGGAGCGCGCCGCGCCGCCGAGCGCTACGGCGTCGCGAGCGGCGGCTTCGGCGCGCTGCTCGCGCGCCATTTGGCGGACGAGGAGGACCTCGTGGTGCCGCTGCTGCTCGACCGGGTCAGCTGATCTCGCCGCGGCCCGCAGCCGTTCGCACGAAGACCACGACGAAGTTGTTCGCCGGCATCGGCACGAGCTCTTGAAAGTCGAATCCGTGTTCGGCGGCGACCGCGCGGACCTCGCTCAAGTCGCGCACGCCCCAGCGGGCATCGCGCGAGCGGAGACTCGCGTCGAACGCCTCGTTGCTCGGCGCCGTGTGGCGGCCGTCGAGCTTGTACGGTCCGTAGAGGATCAACGGCGCGCCGGCGCTCAACAGGCGTGCGGCGTGGCGAAACAGCGCTTCGGTGGCCGCCCACGGCGCGATGTGGATCATGTTGATGCAGACGATCGCCGCGGGCGTCACGGCGGGCGCGGCCTCGTCCAATACGTCGAACGGCTCCGGGGCACGGAGATTTGCGAGGCCCACCGCCGCGACGCGTGTCGCCAACGCGGCACGGAGGCCGGTATCGAGCTCGGTGGGCTGCCAGGTCAGCGTGCCGAGCGCGCGAGCGAAATGGACGGCGTGTTGGCCGGTGCCGCTCGCAACCTCGAGCACGGTGCCGCGGGCCGGCAGTACGCGCGTGAGCACGTCGAGGATCGGTTGCTTGTTGCGCTCCGCCGCGGGGCTGTCCATCGTCCCCGCCGCCAGCGGCTCGCCGAAACGGCTGCTCATGGGAAATCCCGTGCTGTTCTCATCCGGCCGATCATAGGAAGGCCCGAAGTGCCTGGCAAAGCGTTCAGCGCCGTGAGCATAATGGCGCCCCCGCACGCCGCGCCGAGGTCACGCAATGAGCTCCGAGCACTCCGTGGTATTGCGTCTGCGTCATCCGAACGTGGACCCTCGGGAGATCACCCACCGGCTCGGGATCACACCGCAATATGCCTGGCGCGCCGGCGAGCCGCGCCGTGTGGACGCCGGCGACGAGGAGAGCGCCGACGTTCTCCAGACGGCCGCGTACCGCGAGAGCTGCTGGGTGGCCGTGCTGTCGGGAGCGTCGCCGCTCTCGGAGCTCGTGGAGAGGATCGCCCGCTTCGCGCCGCGCGCCGTCGGCACGCAGCTCCAAATGGCCCCGCCGGTGAGCGCCGAGCTCTATCTCACGCTCTACAAGATGAAGCGGACCGCCGCGTTCTGGCAGGAGTTCGTGGCTCAAGGTGGAACGATCGACTGCCTCGTCCAAATCGTGGGAGCGGAACGGTTTCAGCTCGAGATGACGCCCGCCCTGCTCGCGCTCTGCGCCGAGCTCCGCCTCACGCTCAGGATCGAGGTCGACGGCCTCGCTCAGCGAGCCGAGGCCGCGGCTTAGTCAACGCGCCTGATTGGGCGGCGCCGCGGCCGGCTCGCCGGCCTTCGCGGCCGCTTCCTTCGCCCGCGCCCCGCTCAAGATGTTGCGCATCGCGAGGTTGCCCTCGTGGCACGCGTACTCGTAGATCTGCTGCGACGGGTCCACCTGCATCAGCGGCATCGCATACGTCCACGGCCGGGTCCAGGTGTTCGGGTCCTCGAAGGTCACCGTCCACTCCACGCTGTCGGGCGCCGTGCGCTTGAAGCGCTCGATCATCTTCACGCTCTCGCTGGCGCGCTGCGGCGCGCTGTCGGCGCGGAAGTTGGTGGTCTCGACGACCAGCGTGTCGCCCTCCCAATGGCCGCGTGCGTCGCCCAGATACTGCTTCAAGTCCTGCGACACGTGCGGGCGCCGGTCGAGCCCCCGATCGATTGGAACCACGCGCGTCTCGTGAATCATCTCGTAGCGGATCGCCACAGAGTCGGGCGACTGCAGGATCTCGTAACGGCTGCCATAGCCCGCCGGCATCATCGAGCTCGGGATGCCGCGCGTGATGCAGCGGTCGTAGAGCCCCATGTCGAGATAGCTGTTGAACGGCCCGTTCGCGTTCGCGTTGGTGCTCGTGCCGCGGCCCTGGCGCCGTCCCTTGGCGGCGTCGACCAGCGGCGGGATCTTGCCGTCGGCCGGATCCACCACGAGCCAGGGGCGGCGGTTGTTGCGGTCGAACGTGTCGAAGATCAGGTACGGCGGCGGGCTGATGCTGTTCGCCCAGCGCGGGCCTTCGGTGAGCTCGCGGAACGCCTGTGCGCGCTTGTCGCTGATCTCCTTGATCTTCTCCGGCGTGAGCTGCTCGGCCGTGAGGCCGTCGTACTCGGCGGGACGCTCCATCGGCGTGCCGGTCTCGTCGTCGTTCGAGTAGATACCGTTGAGATCGGGATCGCCCCACGACGTGCGCGGCGCCTTCCAGTTCTTCGGAGCGGTCTGCGCACCGGCCGCGCCGGCCAGGGCAAGACCCACGGCCATTGCGAGCAAGCTGACGAGCGGCGAACGGATGGTCATGGTCCCGACTCCCCCCAATGGAACGCAAAAGACTATAAAGCGGATCGATCCACCGAGGTAGCGCGTGCCGCCGGCGGAAAATCTCCGAAGTGCTGATTTGACAGCGTTTACGTGTTGAAATAGAACGGCCGCGGGGGGAAGGGAGCTGCGAGCGTCGCAGACGGCCCAAGATCAAGAAATTCAAAGGGGGACTGCGATGAAGCGGAAGTTCACGGCGGCCTATCGACAACCACTGAAAGGCGGGAGCAACCAATGACGCCGACCACTCGGAGCCGGCTCGTGAGTCGGCGCGCGGCCACGGGTATCTCTGCAGCGCTCGCGCTCGCGGCCCTCGCGGCCGCCTGGCTCGTGCCGAGCGAGGCGCAGCAGAGGAACGCCAATCCGGCCAAGATCTCCGGCCACCCGAACATGAACGGGGTCTGGCAGGCGATCAACTCGGCCTACTGGAACCTCGAGGACCATTCCGCCTCGGGGCTGAGCCAGTTCTGGCAGCTCGGCGCGATCGCGGCGATTCCCGCCGGGCAAACGGTCGTCGACGGCGACGGCAAGATTCCGTACCTGCCGGCTGCGCTCGCCAAACGCGACGAGAACCGCGCGGGCTGGCCGAAGACCGACCCGGAGGCCAAGTGCTACATGCCGGGCATTCCGCGGGCGACCTACATGCCCTACCCGTTCCGCATCGTGCAGGGCGACGGCGACATCCTGTTCGTCTACGAGTTCGCGAGCGCCAATCGCATCGTGCACATGTCGAAGCACGAGGAGCCGCCGGTGGACAGCTGGATGGGCTGGTCCAACGGCCATTGGGAAGGCGACACGCTCGTGATCGAGGTCACCGGCAACAACGGCGACACCTGGTTCGACCGCGCCGGCAACCATCACGGCAGCATGCTCAAGGTCACGGAGCGCTACACGCTCAAGGGTGAGGATCACCTCCAGTACGAGGCCACGATCGAGGATCCGGAGACGTTCTCGCGGCCGTGGAAGATTTCGATGCCGCTCTACAAGCGCATCGAGCCGAACGCGCAGCTGCTCGAGTTCAAGTGCGTGGAGTTCTCGGAAGAGTTGCTGTACGGGGACCTGACCAAGAAAACCCCCTGAGCCAGAGAATCCAAGAGTAAACTTTAGATCTGATAGGACACACGGAGACTATCGCGATGCGAATGAAACTCTTAGGCGGCATTGCCGGTATTGCGCTCGCCGCAGCCGCGATCCCCGCGCTCGCTCACCACTCGTTCGCGGCCGAGTTCGACGCGAATAAACCGGTAACGCTCGAAGGCGTCGTCACCAAGATGGATTGGATCAATCCGCACTCGTGGATCCACATCGACGTCACGTCGCCGGGCGGCGAGGTCCAGAAGTGGATGGTCGAAGGCGGCGCCCCGAACGCGCTGCTCCGCCGCGGTTGGAACAAGAACTCGCTGCCGGCCGGCACCAAGATCAAGGTGCAGGGCTTCCAGGCGAAGGACGGCTCTTACCGCGCCAACGGCCGCGACATCACGTTCGAGGACGGACGCAAGCTGTTCGTCGGCTCGAGCGGCACGGGCGCGCCGGACGAGCGTCCGGAACAATAGCCTCGCTCCGTTGAATGAGAAGGCCCCGGCCGGCGCTCGCGCGCCGGACCGGGGCCTTGTCGTTTCTGCAGATCAGAGCGTCGCGGGCTCGATCCGGATCAACGCGCCGTCGTCCTCGTCGGTGATCACGTAGAGCAGTCCGTCGGGGCCTTGCCGCACGTCGCGAATCCGCTGGTGCAAGTCGCCGAGGAGCCGCTCGCGGCGCAAGTCCTCGAGCTTCTCGTTCAGCACCACGCGCTCGAGACCGCCGGTGCGCGGGATCTCGCCGACGCGCGCGCTGCCGATGAACAGGTTGCCCTTCCACTGCGGGAATTTGTCGCCCGTGTAGAACGCGAGCCCCGTGGGCGCGATCGACGGCACGTAAAGGATTTGCGGCTGCTCGATGCCGTCGCCGAGCGGCGTTGACGAGATTCGCGGGCCGTCGTAGTTGCGCCCGAAGCTCCACTTTGGCCAACCGTAGTTCTTGCCGGCCTGGATCAGATTGATCTCGTCGCCGCCGTTCGGGCCGTGCTCGGCCGCGAGCACCGCGCCGGTGGCGGGATGCACGGTCAAGCCGAGCTGATCGCGGTGGCCGATCGTGAACACCTCGGGCCGCGCGCCCGCGGTCTTCACGAACGGATTGTCGGCCGGCGCCGTGCCGTCGTCCTTCAGGCGCAGCACCTTGCCGAGCACGCTCTTCGGGTCCTGCGAGGACTGGTCGAACGGCGCGCCGGTGGTCATGTAGAGCAGCCCGTCGTTGCCGAACGCGAGCCGCGAGCCGCTCGAGCCCGTGGACCACTCGCCCGCGAACAGCTCCTTCACGCCGCTCAGCGTCATGCCTTCGAGCTTGCCGCGGCCGAGCGCGATGGCCGCATACTTGCGCGGCGGAGTCGCGTTCGGCACGGGCTCGCCTTCCTTCGCATACGTGAAGTACACGAGCTTGTTGTCGGCGAACTTCGGGTGCAGCACCACGTCGAGCAGGCCGAAGCCGCGTACCGAGCTCGGCGCCGGCGTGGCGCTGATCGCGCCGGTCTCGAGCTGGGCCTTCTGCGACGCGTCGGCGGCGTGCCGCACCATCCGCAGGCGGCCGCCCCGCTCCGCGACGAGCGCGTCGCCGTTCGGCAGGAACGCGAGACTGAACGGATGCGGGATACCCCGCACGACCACCGACACCTTGATGCCGTGCTGCTCGGCCGTATCGAACGTGTACGGCGCGTCGCGCAGCTTGACCGCGGCCACGCCGATGTCGGGCGGCGCCTGCGCCGAGGTGCTCTGCATGGCGAAGGCAGCACCGAGGGCGGCGGCTCCGATCCAGATCGATCTAGACATGTTGTTCTCCATTGGCTGCGCTGCTCGCGAGCGCGTGAAGTGTGTCGGCGCGATCGTTCTACGGCAATGAGCCCTACGGTAACCCCGCCACCGCCGCCTGCGCGCACTCGTTCGCCACCGTGAGATAGCGGCGCACGACGTCCGGCCCCGTGACGTACGGGTTCGGCGTCCCGGCAGCGCGGCGCGCGAGGGCCGGCAGCTTGACCTTGGTGCCGTCGTAGTCGCTGTGGTTCGAGAGGATCACGTCGGCGCCCGCGGCCGCGGCGACGTCGCGGAAGCGCGCCGCCGACGCGGCGTAAGCCTGGATGCGCGGCTTGTCCGGACCGAAGTTGAACGCCGTGCCACCCCAGAGCGCCGCCACGTGCCGCGCGGAGCCGTCGCGCAGCGGGATGATGGTGGACACCGTGCCCGGCGTGTGGCCGGGCGTGAGATACAGCGTGAGCGTGGTGTCGCCGAGCGTGAGCTTCTGGCCGTCGGTGATCTCGAGGTCGCGCTTCGGCTTCCAGCGCGGATTGTCGCGCTCGACCATGTCCCAGTCGGCGGCGCTCATGAGCACGCGCGCGCCGTAGCGCTCCTGCAGCAGCTTGGCGCCGCCGGCGTGATCCAGATGGCCGTGGCTGATCAGCACGTACTTGATGTCCGCCGGCTTCAGGCCGAGCTTCGTCAAACCCTGCACCACCTCGTCCTCGACCGAGTAGTCGAACACCGGATCGATCACGATGATGCCGGCCGAGGTGGGAATCGCCCACGCGGTGTAGTCCGTCATCCCCACGAAGTAGAAGTTGTCGAAGACCTTCGCGGGCTCGGCGTGCCACGAGTCGCGCGGCGGATCGCGCGGCGCGGGCGGCGGCGCTGCGCCCGCCGGCCGAGGCGCCGCCGCGGCGAACCCCGGGCCCACGGGCTTGCACAAGAGATCGAACAGCACCGTGTGCTCGCTGCCCGCTGCTGCGCGGCCGGCCGCGACGTGCCGCTCGACGTCGGCGCTCGCCGCGGGCGCCTGCGCCCGCGCACCGGCGGCTACGAGCACCGCCCCGAACGCCGACCATGCGGCGGCGCGTGCGATCTTCATGGCTCTACTCCTCTACGGCAGCGCGAACACGTACACCTGCGGCGCCGAGCTCGAGCCCGTGAGCTCCGGCGTGACTCGCCGTGCCGCGTTCGCGACCAGCGAGGGACCCGTGGTCACCGCGACGTACTGCTTGCCGTCGACCGCGTACGACACGGGATAGCCGCTCACCGCGGCGCCGAGGTCGGTCTCCCAGAGCACCTCGCCGGTGGTGTCGTCCATGGCCTTGAACTTGCCCTCGACGTCACCGCCGAACACGAGGCCGCCGCCGGTGGCGACGAGCGACAGCATGCCGGTGCGCTGCTCGTGCTTCCACGCCGTGGTGCCCTTCTCCGCGTTGATCGCCCAGACGACGCCCACGTCCTTCGCGCCGGGCGCCGCGATGTACTCCGTGTCGAAGCCGTAGACCTTCGTCGGGTCGCGTTGGTCGGTGTTGACCGTGGCGTTCATGCACATGTTCTGCATGGGCATGTACATCGTGTTGGTCTTCGGGCTGTACGCGCCGGCGGGCCAGTTCTTGCCGCCGTTCGTGCCCGGGCAAACCATCAACGTCTGGCCCTTGTGCGTCCAGATCACGTCGGGGTTCTCGGTGACCTTGCCCTTGCCGTCGATGCTCTTCACGACGTTCTGCATCACGGTGGGCCGCGCCCACAGGAACTCGCCGGTTTGCCGGTCGAGCGTGTAGACGATGCCGGTCTTGCCCGGGATACCGGTGATCACCTTGCGGCGCTCGCCGGGGCGCACGTTCGGGTTGATCCACGCCACCTGGCTCGGATCGGGCGCCACCGCGGTGTCCACGAGCAGCCGCTCGAACGGATGGTCGAGGTCCCAGTTGTCGACGAGATGCTGGTAGTACCACTCGATCTTGCCGGTCTGCGGGTTCAGCGAGAGCGTCGAGTTGTTGTAGAGGTGCTGCTTGTCCGCGCCGCCCAAGATGAACTTCGGCGCGGGAATGGTTACGGAAGTGCCCACGAAGATCCGGTCGAGCACCGGGTCGTAGCTCGGCACCATCCAGGTGCCTACGTGCCAGCGCTGCTCGTTCGGGACGTCGCCCCAGGTGTCGCCGCCGGGCTCGCCGACCTTCGGGATCGTGCGCGTGCGCCAGAGCTCCTTGCCGGTCTTCGCGTCGTGCGCGGTGACGACGCACGAGTCCATCGTCGCTTGCGGCTGGCACTGGCGGCCGGTGATGACCTTGCCGTTGGCGATGATCGGGCCGGCGCTCGCGCGCGCGGGCAACTTCGCGTCGAGCACCTGCGTCTCCCACACGAGCTTGCCCGTGCGCGCGTCCACCGCGTACATCGAGTTGTCGGCGCCCGCGTCGATGAGCGTGGTGCCCCAGATCGCCATCGTGCGGTTGGTGCCGCCGCGCACGCCTTCCGGATACTGGCGCTTGTATTCCCACAACGACGCGCCGCTCTTGGCGTCGAACGCCTGGATGTAGTCGCCCGAGTTCGGGATGTACATGTGGCCGGCGTAGACGAGCGGCGTGGCCTCCTGCGTGCCTTCCTTGCCGATCGGCTGGGCCCACGCCTGCTTCAGGCCTTTGACGTTGCGCTTGTTGATCTCAACGAGCGGGCTGTAGCCCCAGCTGTCGAGCGTGCGGCGCCACATGAGCCAATCGCCCGGGTCCGGGTTCTGGAGCATCTTGTCGGTGACCGGCACGAACGGCTTGTCGTCGGCGGCGTACGCGGACAACGCGGCGGCCACACCGGCCGCAAGGGCCAGGGATGGCCCGAGTGCCGCAATTGCAGGACGCGCTTTGCGGCCAAGGGCCAGGAGGCGTGCTGAGCGATTCATTGTGATTCCCCCCAAATGACGCGGCCCGCAAGTGCGGGCCGCTTTACGTTTCGATTTTTATTCCCAGAACTTCCACCACGGCTTGGCCGGCTTCGGCGCCTCGGGCGGCGCTGCCGGCGGTGCGCCGGCCGGTGCCGCGCCGCGCCCGGCGGGCGCCCCGGCGGCGCCTGCGGCCGGCGGTGGCGCCGTGCCGTCGTTCGAGAAGTCCTCGAAGGCGTGCTCGCGGCACGCGTCGGGCGCATACGGCAGGTCGGCCACGCCGATCGTGTCCTGACCCGTGTACTCGTTCGTGTAGTAGACGGGATCGGTGGCGGTGTAGCTGCGCGTGATCTTCATCGCGGCCGGGTCGAAGGTGAAACGTTCCACCGTGTGCAGCCGGTCGCTGTTCATGATCGGCGGATTGAGCACACCGGGCGCGAAGCCGATCGTGTCGACCACGAGCACGTCGTTCTCCCACTTGCCGATCGAGTGGCCCGCGCGGCTCGGCGCGATGTTCGCCGGATGCATGGGCTGCATGTGAATCGTGCGCGTGAAGCCGAGCTGGCCGTACTGCAGCGTGATCTCCTCCTCGTTCTGCGTGATGCGGTTGACGGGACCGTCGAAGGTCCAGTCGAACAGGATGCTCGTGGTCTCGCAGCGCATCCGCGGGTTGTCTTCCTGGTTGAAGTTGCGGAACGCCGCGGCGGCCTTCTGGCCCGCTTCGGTGTACTCCACGCGCGGACGACCGGCTCCGGGCGGCGGGCCGCCGGCCGGCGGCGTCGGCCGCTCGCCGGGCTTGAAGTTGCCGACTTGGCTCACCGGCACGAGCGCGCCGGCCTTGCCTTTCGGGTCGGTCATCACGACCTGCTCGGGCGCCCAGTCGCCGTTCAAGTTCGGCTCGCCGCTCGGGAGTCGCGCCGGCCGCGGCGCAGCGGACGCCGCCGTGGCGCCGGCCGCGCCGGGCTTGGTGAGCTGCGCGTAGCGGTCGGCCGAGGTGCCGTCCGCGAACACCACGGTATTCACGTAGCAGGAGTTGACGTCGAAGCGGTCGGGCGCACCGGTGATCGCGATCGGCTCGCCGACCTTGAACATGTCGGCCGACCAGCCCGAGCGGCGCAGCACGGTGGCCGCGCGCATCTCGCAGCGGTGCGGCACCTTGGCGCCGTTCTCGCCAACGACGTCGAAGTAGACGTACGCGTGCGGATTCACGAAGTCGACGCGCGTGATCGTGCCGGAGAGCGACACCTCCTTCTGGGTGTCGAAGTTGCCGAAGCCGTGATGGGCGAACGCGGCGCCTGCCGCGAGAACGCCGCTCGCCAACGTTGTGATCTTTGCGCCGCGCATGCCGGTCTCCTGGAGCCGCCAGTGAATCAACGTATTAATCCCGAGTTTCCGCACCAGTTCAACCGGGCGCCCGCCGCGAAAAATAGGGACATGCTGCTTTTTCCGGAGGCGCCGGAGGGCAACTGCTGTGCCCTGCCGAAAAAGCAGCATGTCCACCTTTTTCCACCTGCACCAGTTCAACCGCGCGGGGACGGGGTGGAGTCGTGTCTCG
>DASUFK010000225.1:0-14603 GCA_036274615.1 Gammaproteobacteria bacterium
GGGTTACTTTTTCGCGCCGCGCGGCGCACGACGTAGGCACGGCGCCGGAGCGCGAAAAAGTAACCCGTCCCCAATTCGGGGTGCCTGTCCCTGACTACGCAAGTGCACATTCCAGTCCGCATCGTCCTCGTCGACACGTCCCACCCGGGCAACATCGGCGCGAGCGCGCGCGCCATGAAGACCATGGGGCTCGGCGAGCTCGTGCTCGTGCGACCCCGGCAGTTCCCGAGCGACGAGGCCACGGCACGTGCCGCGGGCGCGGACGACATCCTTGCGGGCGCGCGGGTCGTCGACGACTTAGGCGCCGCCATCGCGGACTGCGGCTGGGTGGTGGGCGCGAGCGCGCGCCTGCGCACCGTCACGGTGCCCGTCGTCGATCCGCGCGAGTGCGCGGCCGCGGTGCTCGAGAAGCTTTCCGGCAATCGCGTGGCGCTCCTCTTCGGCCCCGAGCAGTCCGGGCTCACCAACGAGGACCTCGCGCGCTGCCGCGTGCTCGTGAACATCCCCACGGCGCCCGGCTACGGCTCGTTGAACCTGGCGATGGCCGTGCAGGTGCTCTGCTACGAGCTGCGGATGGCGGCGATAGGCGCCGAGCGTGCGCAAGGCCCGGCGAGCGACGCGAGGCTCGCCACGGCCGAGGAGCTCGACGGCTTTCACGAGCACCTCGAACGGTTGCTCACCGACGCGGGTTTCCTCCATCCGGAGCATCAGCGCCAGATCAAGCTCAAGCTCCGGCGAATCTTCCAACGCGCCACCGTGGACGAGAACGAGCTCGCGATTCTGCGCGGCGTGCTCACGGCGCTCGATCCCGCGAAGCGCGCCGCCCGCGGCTCGTGAACGCGATGCGCCGGCGCGAGATCTATCTCGACTACGCGGCCACCGCGCCGCTCGATCCCGCGGTCGCGGCGGCGATGACCGACTGCATGACGCGCGAGTTCGCGAACCCGTCCTCGGTGCACGACCCCGGCCGGCGCGCGCGCCGGCTCGTCGAGAACGCCCGCGCGCAAGTCGCGGCGCGCGTCGGCGCGCCGGCCGGGCGCATCTTCTTCACGTCGGGCGCCACCGAGTCGAACAATCTCGCGCTGCAAGGCGTGCTTCGCGGCGGCCGCGCACGCCCGCACCTCGTGACGTCGCGGATCGAGCACAAGTCCGTTCTGGACACTGCGCGCGCGCTCGAGGCGGCCGGCGTGGCGGTGAGCTACGTGGACTGCGACGCCGGCGGCCGCGTGAATCCGCACGACGTCGCCGCCGCCATCGGTCCCGAAACGGCGCTCGTGTCGATCATGCACGTGAATAACGAGACCGGCGTGATCCAGGACGTCGCCGCCATCGGCGCCATCTGCCGCGAGCGGGGCGTGTGGTTTCACGTCGATGCCGCCCAGAGCGCCGGCAAAGTGCCGCTGGCGCTCGGCGATGCCGCGATCGATCTCTGCTCGCTCACCGCCCACAAGCTCTGCGGGCCGAAAGGCATCGGCGCGCTATACGTCGCCGGCGGCGTGCTCCTTGCGCCGCAGATTCACGGCGGCGAGCAGGAGCGGGGACTCCGGGCCGGCACGCTCGCCACCCACCAGATCGTGGGCATGGGCGCGGCGTACGAGCTCGCCGACCCGGCCGCCGAGGCGCCGCGGCTCGCGGCGCTTCGGGATAGGCTCTGGGACGCTCTTCGTGCGGTGCCGGGCGCTCGCCTGAACGGCGCGGCGGAGCATCGGTCGCCGCATGTCTTGAACGTTACGTTCCCCGGTGTGGAGGGCGAGAGCCTGCGGCTCGCGCTGCGGGACCTCGCGATCTCGGCAGGCTCGGCCTGCGCGGCGGACAGCCCCGAGGCGTCGCACGTGCTGCGCGGGCTGGGTCTCAGCGACCCGCTGGCCGCGAGCTCCTTGCGCTTCAGCGTCGGCAGGTTCACCACCGAGGACGAGATCGCCGCGGCCGCCGGCCGGGTAGCGGTGGAGGTCCCCCGCTTGCGCGAAGTCGCAAAATCCGCGCCCCGCTGGTGCTCGGTTTGAGCCCGTTCGCCTAGAATTGCGCTAAACTGTTGAGCCGTATATGGAATACAGCTCCGAGGTCGTGCGGCGCTGCGACGCCCCTCGCAGAGTCGGGGAACTGCCGCGCGCCACGCCCGGTCTGTCGTCGGGCGAGGCGGAAGACCGCTCGCTGCAAGTCTGGGTGCGTTTCGAATTGCAGGTGCAGGACGGCGTCATCCAAACGGTTCGGTTCGAGGCGTTCGGCTGCCCGCATACGGTGGCGGCGGCGGACCTCACTGCCGAGCGGCTCGAGGGTCAGCCCGTGAACGCCGCGCGGCGAGTGGACGCGAAGGAGCTCATGCGTGAGCTCGAGGTGCCGATCGAGAAGCTCGGCAAGCTGCTCAAGATCGAGGACGCAGCGGCCGCGTGCGTGAGCGGCACGGCGACAAGGACGTAGAGAGGATTTCGACTTATGGCGATTTCGTTGACGAGCAGCGCGGCGACGCGCGTGCGCAGCTTCCTCGAGAAGCGCGGTCGTGGCGTGGGTCTAAGGATCGGCGTGCGTCGCAGCGGCTGTAACGGTTGGGCGTATACGATCGACTATGCGGATGCGCTCGAGCCCGACGACGTGGTCTTCGACGACGCGGGCGTGAAGGTGATCGTCGATCCGGAGAGCTTGGGGCTCATCGACGGCACGGAGGTGGACTTCGTGAAGGACGGCTTGAACGAGGCGTTCAAGTTCCGTAACCCGAACGTCAAGGGCGAATGCGGCTGCGGCGAGAGCTTCAGCGTTTGAGGTTGAAGCATGGGGGCCGACCCCGTGCGTGTGTCGACAATTGGCAGTGACAACGAGTGGGGTTGGACCCCATTCCTTTGATAGGTGAACAATGGCTCTCGAGCGTACTTTCTCCATCGTCAAACCCGACGGCGTAGCCAAGAACTTGATCGGTGAGGTCTATCGCCGCTTCGAGAAGGCGGGTCTCAAGATCATCGCGTCGAAGATGCTGCTGTTGCGTAAGGATCAGGCCGAAGGCTTCTACGCCGTGCACAAGGAGCGGCCGTTCTACGCCGACCTCGTGCGCTACATGACGTCCGGCCCGGTGATGGTGCAGGTGCTCGAGGGCGAGAATGCGATCAAGGTCAATCGCGACCTCATGGGAGCCACCAACCCGAAGAACGCCGCGCCCGGCACCATTCGCGCCGACTTCGCCGCGTCGATCGAGGAAAACGTGGTGCACGGCTCGGACGGTCCCGCCACTGCGCCGGTGGAGATCAGCTTCTTCTTCAGCGAGGCGGAGCTTTGTCCGCGGACGCGCTAAACCTGCTTCGCAAGGAGCCCGGCAAGCTCAACTTGCTCGGGCTGCCCGGCCCCAATCTCGTCGAGTTCTTCGAATCGCTCGACGAGAAGCCCTATCGCGCGCGCCAAGTCATGCGCTGGCTCTACCAGCAGCACGTCACCGATTTCGGCGCGATGACGGACCTTTCCGCCGCGCTCCGCAAGCAGCTGGGCGAGGTGGCCGAGCTCGGGATCCCGAGCGTGCTCACACGCGAGCACTCGGCCGACGGCACGCGCAAGTGGTTGCTCGATGTCGGCGCCAATCAAGCGGTCGAGACCGTGTTCATCCCCGAGGCGAACCGCGGCACGCTCTGCATCTCGTCGCAGGCGGGCTGCGCGCTCGACTGCGCGTTCTGCGCCACGGGTCATCAAGGCTTCAACCGCAACCTCACGGCCGCGGAGATCCTGGGACAAGTGGTGCTCGCGGCGCGCGAGCTCGCGCCGACGCAAGTCACCAACATCGTGTTCATGGGCATGGGCGAGCCGCTCGCGAACTATCGCAACGTGCTGCCGGTCGTGAAGCTGCTCGTCGACGACCAGGCGTTCGGCCTGTCGCGCCGCCGCGTGACGATCAGCACCGCGGGGCTCGTGCCGCAGATCTACAAGCTCGCCGAAGACTGCAACGTGGCGCTCGCCGTGTCGCTGCATGCGCCGAATGACGCGCTGCGCGACCGGCTCGTGCCGATCAACAAGGTGCATCCGATTGCAGAGCTGCTCGACGCCTGTTGGCGCTACGCCGAGAATCAGGCGAGCCGCTCGATCACGTTCGAGTACGTGCTGCTCGACGAGGTCAACGACTCGCCGGCCGACGCTCGCCAGCTGCTGAAGCTGCTCAGCGGGCGTCCGGCCAAGATCAATCTGATTCCATTCAACGCCTTTCCGCAGTCCGAGTTCCGCTGCTCGAAGCCGCGTGCAATCGACGAGTTCTGGAAGACGCTGCGGGACGGCGGCCTCATCGCAACGATTCGTAGGCCGCGCGGCGACGACATCGCCGCCGCCTGCGGGCAATTGGCTGGACGCGTGCGCGACCGTCAGCGCGTGCGTCTCGGGGACAAGCTAATAGGAGCGAGTCACTCATGAACGCGTTTCGCGTGATCGTGCTTTGTGCCTCTCTGGTGGTGTTCCAAGCGTGCGTGACGGCGAGCAAGAGCGGCAGCAGCGTGCCCTCCGAATCGGAAGCGGCAGATGCGAACACGAACCTGGGCGCCGGCTACTTGAAGCAGGGCAACACGGAGCTTGCGATCGAGCGTTTGACGCGCGCTCTCGAGCAAAACCCACGAAACGCGGTGGCGCACAGCACGATCGCGCTCGCCTACGACCAACAGGGCGTCATCGATGACGCGGAGACCCACTACAAGCGGGCGGTCCAGCTCGAGCCGGACAACGGGCTATCAGCGAACGCGTACGCGGTGTTCCTCTGCCGTCATCAGCGGTGGAAGGACTCGGAGCCTTACTTCAGGCGCGCGGCCGACAGCCGCAGCTACCGCACGCCCGAGCTCGCGCTCACCAATGCCGGCAACTGCGCGGTCGACAACGGCGATCCCGCGAAGGCGGCCGACTACTACCGCGAGGCGCTCACGCGCAACAAGACCTATCCGAACGCGCTCCGCGGCATGATGGATCTCTCCTATCAGCAAAAGAATTATCTGCAGGCGCGAGCGTTCGTGCAGCGCTATCTCGATTCGCAACCTTTGAACGCGCAGGTGCTCCTACTCTGTGTAAACGTGGAGCGCGAGCTCGCGAATCGCGCGGCCTCCGACAAGTGCGCCACGCAGCTCAGATCGGGTTTCCCCACCTCGCCCGAAGTCCAGCAATTGCAGGCCTTGCAGCAGAGCAATGGCGGATAGCGAGCAGCGAAGCTCGGCCGGGACCGGTCCAAAGGGCCGCCGCGACGAATCGCCAAAGCACCGCGCTGACGACGCGCCGAACGCCGGCAGCGGCGACGGCGGCGACGGCGGCGAGGACGGACCGCGCCGCGATGACGCGCCGCGGGCCGGCACCGTCGGCGAGCTCCTCGCCCAAGCCCGGATAGCGCAAGACCTCTCCGTAGAGCAGCTCGCCGCGGAGCTGCGCATCGAGGCTCGGCAACTCGTTGCGCTCGAGCAGAACCGCTTCGAGCGCATCGGCGTGCCGGTGTTCGTCAAGGGCTACATCAAGCAGTACGGCACACGCCTCGGCCTCGACACGAGCGACTTGCTCGCCGCGTACTACAAGCAGGGCAAGCTCGAGGACATCGACATTCGTCCGAGCCGCCCGATCACGGTGCGCGACCAACCGCGGGTCTCCGGCTGGTTGGTGGCTCTGCTCGTGCTCCTCGCGATCGTCGGGGCGCTCGCGCTCTGGTGGCTCAACGGTGAAGGGTTCAATGGCATAGCGCCCTCGTTCGGGCGCAGCGTGCCCGCGGCAGTGCCGGCCGCGGCTCTGCCGGCTCCGGCCGAACGGGCGCAGGACGCAGCGGCAGACCGCGTTCAGGTCGAAGCGCCGCCGGCCGCGGCTGACCCGGCGCTCGCGCCGCCGGCGGAGCAGCCCACCGCGGCGCCCGCGCCGGACGGCGCCGTCGCGCCCGAGGCGGGGGTTCCTCCCCCGAGCGATACGCGGGCCGGCGCCGCGCTTCGTCCGCTCGCATTCGCGGTCGACGTCGACGTCGCCTTCGAGCAGGACAGCTGGGCCGAGATCACCGACGCGCGCGGCGAACGGCTCTACTACGGATTGGGCTCGGCGGGCCGGCGTGCGACACTGCGCGGCGAGCCGCCGCTCGCGGTGGTGCTCGGCAACGCTGACGGCGTCCGTATCAAGATCGAAGGCGCCGACTACGACATCCCGCGGCCCAAGCAGGGAAACTTCGCGCGCTTCTCCATCGACGTCAACGAAGATTGAGTCAAACACCGTGGCCGAGCTCATCCAACCCGTTCGCGGGATGAACGACGTGCTGCCCGACGAGGCGCCGCTCTGGGACCGTCTCGAGTCGACCGCGGCGGAGCTGTTCGCGGCGTACGGTTATCGTCGCATTCGAATTCCCGTGCTCGAGCGCACCGAGCTCTTCAGCCGCTCCATCGGCGAAGAGACCGACGTCGTCGCCAAGGAGATGTACACGTTCGAGGACCGCAACGGCGAGAGTGTCACGATGCGCCCCGAAGCGACCGCCGGGGTGGTGCGCGCCGGACTGAGCAACGGTCTGCTGCACAACCAGCAGCAGAAGCTCTGGTGCAGCGGGCCGATGTTCCGCTACGAAAAGCCGCAAAAGGGCCGCTACCGGCAATTCCATCAGCTCAGCGTCGAGGCGCTCGGCTACGCCGAGCCCGAGATCGACGCGGAGCTCATCGCCGTGACGGCTCGCCTCTGGAAGCAGCTCGGGATCTCGAGCGTGACGCTCTCGATGAACTCGCTCGGCACGCCGGCGTCGCGGCTCGGCTTCAGGCAGGCGCTGGTCGAATATTTCGGCCGCCATCGCGCCGCGCTCGACGAGGACAGCCTGCGGCGGCTCGAGCACAATCCGCTCAGGATCCTCGACAGCAAGAATCCGGCGCTGGCCGGCATCATCGCCGAAGCGCCTTTGCTGTCCGGGTATCTCGACGAGGAGTCGCGTGCGCGCTTCGAGCGCGTGCAGCGGCTGCTCGGGGACGTCGGCGTGCGCTTCACGTTGAATCCGCGGCTGGTCCGCGGCCTCGACTATTACTCGCACACGGTGTTCGAGTGGCTCACCGACAAGCTCGGCGCGCAGAGCGCCGTTTGCGGCGGCGGGCGCTACGACGGGCTCGTGGCGCAGCTCGGCGGCCGCGATACGCCCGCCGTGGGTTGGGCGCTCGGCATCGAGCGGATCGTCGAGCTCCTGCGCGCCGAGGGGGCGGACGCCTCGGAGCCGCCGCCCGACGCCTTCCTGGTCGCTGCGGGCGACGCGGCCCGGCGCAGCGCCTTCAGGATCGTCGAGGAACTGCGCGACCGCTTGCCCGGACTAAGGCTCTCGATCGGTTCGCCCGCGGCCGGCTTCAAGGCGCAAATGCGCCGCGCCGACAAGAGCGGTGCGCGCTATGCATTGATCCTGGGCGATGCCGAGGTCGCGGCCGATCGGATCGGCGTCAAGCCGCTGCGGGAGGAGAGCCCCCAGGAGCTCATGACGATCGACGATTGCGTGCGGCTGCTCGGCGCGTGCCCGCGCTCGGCATAGAATAGCGGGCTTGGCTCCGGCCGGAGGATGGCGTGGACGAGTATCTCTCAGACAAAGAACAAATCGAGCGCATCAGGCAGTGGTGGAAAGAGAACGGCTGGTTCCTGATCGGCGGCGCGGCCATCGCGCTGCTGGCTTTTTACGGCTATCGGCAATACCAGGGCTATCAGGTCAGCCAGTCCGAGCAAGCTGCGGCGCTGTACCAAACCCTGAAGACGGCCGTGGACGACAACAAGCCCGGTGACGCCGATTCGGCGCTCGCCAAGCTGCGCGCCGACTTCCCCGGCAATGCGTACACGCAGCAGGCCGGTTTGCTCATCGCCAAATTCGTGCTGGCGTCCGCGCCCGATCGCGCGGCCGACGAGCTGCGCTTCGTGATGGACCACAGCAAGGACCCGGATCTCGCGCTCGTCGCGCGGTTGCGGCTTGCGCGCGTGCTCGTCTACCGCGAGAAGTACGACGAAGCGCTCGCGGTGCTGTCGGTGAACGACCCGGGCCAGTTCGCCGGCCGCTTCAACGAAGTGAAGGGCGACATCCATGCGGCGCTCGGCCACGTCGACGAAGCGCGCGCGGCGTATCTCGCGGCGCTCGTTTCCGACGGCTCCGAGCTGCTCGACCGCAGCTTTCTGCAGATGAAGCTCAACGACCTCGCGAGCACCGCGGCCGAGAGCTCTGCGCCGAGCGAGCCCGCGGCCGGGGCGCCGGTTGTGCCCGCTCCCGAGCAACAGTCCGCCGCGAAACCCGGAGAGGGCGCGTGAAGATCCGTCTCGCACTCGCGTTGCTGCCTCTGGCCTTCGCCGCGGTGGGTTGCGTGCACAACGACCGCGCGGAGCCGCCGGCCAAGCTCACCGACATCGACCAAACGCTCGACATCCGCAAGGTCTGGAGCAACAAGGTGGGCGGCAAGGTCGAACGGCTGCGGCTCGGGCTGCGCCCCGCCACCGACGGCGCGCGGATCTTCGCGGGCTCGCACGACGGCCTGGTCATCTCGTTCGACGCGCAGACCGGCAAGAAGGCCTGGTCGGTCAAGACCAAGCTGCCGCTCTCGGCGGGCCCCGCCTACGGCGAGGATCTGGTCGTGCTTGGCAGCACCGACGGCGATCTCGTCGCGCTCGACGCGAACACGGGCGTGGAGCGCTGGCGCGTGCAGGTCGGCAGCGAGGTGCTCGCCGCGCCCGTCATCTCCTCCAACGTGGTGGTGCTCCGCACGTTGGACGGCCGCCTGCGCGGCTTTTCGAGCCGCGATGGCTCCGCGCTCTGGTCGGTGGAGCAGAACCTGCCCGCCCTCACGCTCCGCGGCAACACGGTGCCGCGCGTCGCCGGCGGATTCGTCGTGAGCGGCTTCAACAACGGCCGCGTGGGCGCGTACAACCTCAACACCGGCGAGGCCGCGTGGGAAGTGGCGATCGCAAACCCGGCCGGCCGCACCGAGCTCGACCGGCTCGTCGACGTGGGCTCCGGTCTGTCGGTGGTCGGTAACGACGTTTACGTGGTCGGTTATCAAGGCCGGGCGGTCGGCATCGATCTGCAGACCGGCGTCGTGCTGTGGCAGCAGGACATGTCGTCGTACGCGGGCTTGGGCACCGACGTCGACAACGTCTACGTCACGAGCGACTTCGATTCCGTGATCGCACTCGACCGGCGCCGAGGCGCCTCACTCTGGCGCAACGATGCGCTGCGGTTGCGCGACGTCACCGCGCCCACGCGTTACGAGAACACGCTGGTGGTCGGCGACTACGAAGGCTACGTGCACTGGCTCGACCCCGCCGACGGGCACTTCGTCGCGCGCGAGCACGCGGCGAAGGCGCGCATCTCCGGGGCGCCGCTGGTCGTGGGCGAGAACGTCTACGTGCAGTCCGACGACGGCAGCGTCACCGGGTATACCGTGCGCGAGAAGAAATCCGACAAGAGCGCCGAGCCGGGCGCCGACACCGGAGCTTAGCTCCCAGGCCAACCACATGCTGCCCGCCGTGGCGCTCGTCGGCCGGCCGAACGTCGGCAAGTCGACCCTGTTCAACCGGCTCACCGGAACGCGCGCGGCGCTCGTGGCCGATTTCCCCGGCCTCACGCGCGATCGCCGCTACGGCGTCGCTACGATCGGCGAGCGCAGCTTCATCGTGATCGATACGGGCGGCCTCGCGGTCGAGGGCTCCACGCAAATCGCTGCGCTCGTCGCGGAACAGGTGGACATCGCGATCGAAGAGGCGAGCGCCGTGGTGCTCGTCGTGGACCACAAGGCCGGTCTCACGCCCGAGGACGCGCGAATCGCCGAGCTGCTGCGGCGCAAGGCGAAGATCGTGGCCGTGGCCGTGAACAAAGCGGAGGGCGTGGCCGGAGAGATCGCGGAGGCGGAATTCCACGCGCTGGGTCTCGGCAGTCCGATCGGCATTGCCGCGCTGCACGGGCACGGCATCGACAAGCTCGTCGAGACCGTGGTGGAGCCGCTCGCCGCGCCTTCCGACTCGTCGGCGGAGCTCGAGGGGCCCAAGGTCGCGGTGATCGGCCGTCCCAACGTGGGCAAGTCGACGCTGATCAATCGGCTCGTGGGGAGCAACCGGCTCGTCACCTCGCCCGAGCCCGGCACGACGCGGGACAGCGTGCACGTGCAGTGCGAGCGCGGCGGCGAGCGGTTCGTGCTCGTCGACACGGCCGGAGTCCGGCGCCGCGCACGCGTGAGCGAGGCCGTAGAGAAGTACAGCATCGTGCAGACCCTCCAGGCGGTGGAGGACGCGGGCTCGGTGATCGCGCTGCTCGACGCCCGCGCCGGAATCACGGATCAGGACACGCACTTGATCGGCATCGCGGCCGAGCGCGGCCGCGCGCTCGTGGTGGGCATCAACAAGTGGGACGGCCTCACGAGCGGTGAGCGCCGCGCGGTGGAACGCGAGATCGACCGCAGGCTCGACTTCGTCCCTTACGCGAGCATCCACTACGTGTCGGCGCTGCACGGCAGCGGGATCGCGGAGCTCGTGAGCTCGGCGCTCGTGGCCTACGCGTCGGCCGGTGCCGAGATCAAGACGCCGCGCCTGAATCAGGTGCTCAAGGACGCGCTCGCCGCGAACCCGCCCCCGGTGGTCCGCGGCCGGCAGGTGCGTCTGCGTTACGCGCACCAGGGCGGCCGCTATCCGCCGCTGATCGTGGTCTACGGCAACCAGGCGGAGCGGCTGCCCGCGCACTACAAGCGCTACCTCGAGAACTCGTTCCGCGAGGCGCTGCGCCTGCGCGGCACGCCCGTGCGCATCGAGCTGCGCACCGGTGACAACCCCTACGCCGGCAAGCGCAACGTCCTGACCCCGCGCCAGGCGAAGAACAAACGCCGCGCCCTGCGCTTCAAGCACCGGGATTAGTTGACGTCGGGTCGCGCCTTCACTTTGGCTGGTTCGGCTTTATCGCAGGCGGCGGCCGCACCTAACAAGTACGTGTATTGCCTGTGCCGCGGCACGCGACTTCGCCGGCCTTCGGCCGGTTCCCTCGCCACGGCGCGTTCGCCGGGGTCCGGCCCGCGGTCGTTCACTAGTTACGCAAGTAGAGAAGTCAGTGCCGCCGCGGTTCCGGATGCTCGCCTCTCGGCGAGCACCCGGCCGCTACGCGGCCGGGCTCCAGCGGCTCTCGGCGCTGTGGCTCGGCGGTCGCTATCGCCGCGGCACAGGCAACACCCGTACGTGTGAGGTGCGGCCGCCGCTGTCAGGAGTATCGCGTCGGCCAAAAGTGAAGGCGCGACCCGACGTCAACTAATGCCTATCGCGACCTATTGTCATAACCAAAGGTTCGGGACCGGTGCTTCGATCGGGTTCTAGACTGCGGGCTCGACTTGTCGCCGAAGGGGTAGGCGGTGGCGAAGGCACGCCGAACGGTTGTTCTCACGGGCGAGTTTCCGATGCACCGAGGGGGCTCGATCCTGAGCCCGACGATCGCTTACGAGACCTGGGGCAAGCTGTCGCGCGCCCGCGATAACGCGATTCTGATCTTCACCGGCATGTCGCCGTCGGCGCACGCGGCCTCGAGCGTCGAGGACCCCACGCCGGGCTGGTGGGAGGACATGATCGGACAGGGCAAGCCGATCGACACCCGCCGTTACTACGTGATCTGTGTGAACTCGCTCGGCAGCTGCTTCGGCTCGACCGGCCCAGCGTCCGTCGACCCGCGCACCGGCGAGATCTACCGCCTGTCGTTCCCGGTGCTCTCTCTCGAGGACGTCGCGCGTGGCGGCTATGAGCTCCTCAAGCACCTCGGCGTCGAGCGACTGAAGGCGACCGTCGGCCCGTCGATGGGCGGCATGAGCGCGCTCGGTTTCGAGATCCTGTTCCCGGGCATGTCGGACGGCTTCATCAGCATGTCGTCGGGCATGCACTCGTTGCCGTTCTCGATCGCATTGCGCTCGCTGCAGCGCGAGATCATCCGCAAGGATCCCGACTGGAACGGCGGCAACTATCCTCGCGATCGAGTGCCGCTCACCGGCATGCGGCTCGCCCGCAAGCTCGGCATGATCACCTACCGCTCGGCCGAGGAGTGGCGCTTACGCTTCGGCCGCGAGCGAGCGGACCATGCCCACACGAGCGGCGATCAGTTCGGCCAGTTCTTCGAGATCGAGAATTACCTCGAGCACCACGCCAACAAGTTCACGGGGCAGTTCGATCCGAATTGCTACCTGTACCTGTCGCGCGCGAGCGATCTGTTCGACGTGGCCAACCACGGCGCGACGATCGAAGCGGGCCTCGGCAAGGTCAAGGTCAAGCGCGCGCTCATCATCGGCGTGAGCACCGACTTCCTGTTCCCCATTCATCAACAGCGCGAGCTCGCGGAAGGGCTCGAGAGCCCGGGACGCGATGTGGAGTTCGTCGAGCTCGACTCGCTCCAGGGCCACGACTCGTTCCTCGTGGACATGGATCACTACCGGCCGCTGATCGCGAAGTTCTTCGCCTAGTCCGCTGCGCTCGCCGCCAGTCGGCTCGTGGCCACGGCGACGGGGACGTCGGCGCCGGTGGGATAGCCCAACCGCCCGAGCATCTCGCCAAACCGCTCCCGGCAGAACTGCTGCTGCGCGGCGCTGAGCTCGTGCCACCACGCGCCCGCACGGCCCTCGCGGAGGAACGCCGCGCGCCGCTCGTCGCCCTGCTCGACAAACCGTTGCTTCGCTGCCTTGAAGCTCTGATTCGCGATCGCGTGCCGAATCTGGGCCGCCGAACGCTCGACGCCGAAATGTGCGAGCAGCTTCCGGCACTCGCGCTCGGGCGAAGCGAGCAGGTCCTCATATCGGATCACGCAGGCGCCCGCGTCGAGATACGCGTAGATGTGCTCGTCCCAGGCTTGCGCGCACCAGGGGCTCACGTCGCGGTTGCCGTCGGCCAGCGTGAGGATCATCCGGCACGTGCGCACGCTTTCGAGCCACTCCCGGCGCACCGCCGGCAACAGCCTACGAGTGCTGTGCGTGACCTTGCCGAGCCACGACGGCGGCTTGAAGGAGAAGAACCTCGCGCCCGAGATTGCGACGTCGCGCACGTCGCGCACGACGTAGACGACATCGGCCAGGCTGAAGTCGCGCCGCATCGCTCCGTAGGAGTGGTGTCCCTTGAACACCTCGATGTCGGACTCGCGCCCGTGGCCTTCGATTGCCACGTCGTTGTTGCGGGGCTCTTTCCAGAAACCTTTTACCGGAGATCCGAGAAGCTCCGCGGTGAGCCGCGTGAGCCAAGTGTTGCCGCTCTTCGGGTAACCCACGACGAGCACGCGCCGTTTGGTCATCACCCCTCCATGGTCGATAGCTCCCCCCCGGGGCGCGATTGTTGATGCGGATGCGTCGGCGTGCTCTCAAGAATTCTCAGGCGGTCTAACGTGCGTGTTCTCGCTTCCGGGTGCCGACGGGCTACCATGGGTTCCGCGCGCGAATTTTCGCGCGCGGATAACGGAGCGGTAAATGCAATACGCGCGACTGGGCGACACCGGATTGATCGTTTCTCGTCTCTCGTTCGGCAGCATGACGTTCGGCAGCGGCGGCAGCGGCCCGTTCGCCTCGGTGTACAAGGTGGACCAATCCGCCGCCAACGAGCTCGTCGCGCGCGCGATCGACGGCGGCGTCAACTTCTTCAACTCCGCCGACGTGTATGCGGGCGGCGAGTCGGAGCGGATCCTCGGCAAGGCGCTCGGAGCGAAGCGCCACCAGGTAGTGATCGCCACCAAGCTCGGCAACCGGATGAGCGACGCGCTCGTCGACTCGGGCCTGTCGCGCCGCAACGTGCTCGCGGCCGTGGACGCGAGCCTCGCGCGGCTCGGCACCGACTACATCGACGTGTATCTGCCGCACAAGATCGACACGCTCACGCCGGCCGAGGAGACCCTCGAGGCGCTCGAGGACATCGTGCGGCAGGGCAAGGTGCGTTACCTCGGCTTCTCGAACTGGCCGGCGTGGCTCGCGGCCAAGGCCGTGGGCGTGCAGCGCGAGCGCGGTTTCAGCCGGTTCCGCGCGGCCGAGATGTACTACTCGCTCGTGGGCCGCGACCTCGAGCACGACGTGGTGCCGTTCTGCCTCGACGCGGGTATCGGCGTGATGGCGTGGAGCCCGCTCGCGGGCGGGTTCTTGAGCGGCAAGTACACTCGCGACAAGCCGAAGGGGGAGAGCGGCGACCGGCTCGGCGGCTTCGACTTCCTGCCGTACGACCGCGCGCGCGGCTTCGAGCTCGTGGATTTGCTCCGGGCGATCGGCGCGAAGCGCGGCGCCACTCCGGCGCAGGTGGCGCTCGCGTGGGTGCTGTCGCGGCCGGCGGTGGCCTGCGTGCTGATCGGCGCGTCGCGGCCCGAGCAGCTCGCGGACAATCTCGGCGCGGCGGACCTGCGGCTCGATCCGGCCGATCTCGCGCAGCTCGATGCGGCCACGAAGCCCACGCAGCCCTATCCGCACTGGTTCAACCCGCGCGTCGCCGACGCGAAGGCGCACGACGCGCTCGGGATCGAGCTCGCAGTTCGCCCCGTCCGCTGATGCTCTCTGGCACTCCGGGTGTCAGACACCGCTAGTGTCAGACACCGCTGGTGTCTGACACCGGAGGAGGGCTAGGAATCGCGGTGCGGAGTGATGTCGTCGACGGTGGCGGCGAAGGTGCCGCGGGCGAGGCGCACGTCGACCTGCGTGCCGGCGGCGATGGCCGCG
>DASUFK010000226.1:0-19043 GCA_036274615.1 Gammaproteobacteria bacterium
GCGTCGCTCGAGATGTTTCCCGCGGCGAGGTTGCGCTGCACGATCGCCTGGAGCTCGGCGTTCAAGCCTTCGACGGTCGCGCCCGGCTCGAGCCGGCCGACGGCGAACGAGAACTGCTTTCCCCGCTCGGCGTTGCTCATCTGCTGCGGCGTGAAGGCGAACGGCACCCACACGGCGACCTGTCCGAGCAGCGTGAAGCCCTCCGGCATCACGCCGATGATGCGCAGCGTCTCGCCGTCGAGGCGGATGTCGCGGCCGACGACGTCCGGCCGCGAGCCGAAGCGCGTGCTCCAGAGCCCGTAGCTGAGCACCGCGACCTTGTCGTTGCCGACGGTCGCCTCGTTGTCGTCGAACACCCGGCCGAGCAGCGGCGCGGCGCGCAGCACGTTGAACAGCGACGGCGATGCGCGCGCCACCGTGAGCTGCTCGGGCGCGCCGCCTTCCCTGCCGAACGTGCGCGCGCCGGTGGCCATGATCCCGAGGTCCTCGAGGGACGGCGCCTGCGCGCGGCGCTCGAGGTAGTCGGGGATCGCCGTGCCGGCGAAGTCGAGGCCCACCTTGGGGTACGAGTCGTAGACCGTGACGAGCCGGCCGCCGTCGGGATACGGCAGCGGCCGCAGCAGGAACGCGTCGAGCACGCTGAACACCGTGGCGTTGGCGCCGATCGCGATCGCGAGCACCGCCACCGAGATCACGGTGTACACGGGGCGCTTCGCGAGCGCGCGGAAAATGTGGCGGGCGCTCGTCAGCAACGTTCGCATCGGTAACTCCCCTGCTGGCGTGCATTACTGCGCGCACTGGCTGTATATGAGAGGCGGCTCCCGAGGAGCCGCGGATTAGTCTTCCCTACGTGCCGTCGCAGTTGCACGAAGCGTTGGTGTTTCTGTTTCGCAGCAGGCCGGCGCTCGCGCCCGAGCTGTTGCGTGCGGCGCTGCACGTTCCTCTGCCGCAGTATTTCGAGGCCCGTGTCGACTCCGCCGATCTCGCCGAGATTCAGCCGGCCGAGTACCGCGCCGATCTGGTCGTGCTGTTGCATAGAGAGGCCCCGGCGCTCGGCATCGTCGTCGAGGTGCAGGTGTCGCCCGACGAGCGCAAACGCTTCGTTTGGCCCGCTTATGTCGCGAACCTGCGTAGCCGTATCAAGCGTCCCGTGCTGCTTCTCGTGGTCGCGGCCGACGACGCCGTCGCTCGTTGGGCGGCGAAGGCCGTCGATCTCGGCGGCGGCAATTTCTTCGCACCCCTCGTTCTTCGGCCGTCGGCCGTACCCGAAATCGCCGACCACGCGCACGCGCGAGGCGAGCCGGAGCTCGCTGTGCTGTCCGCGATGGCCCATGGACGTGATCTCGATAGCGCGAAGGCGGCCCGCATCGCGTTCGCCGCGCAGACGGCGAGCTTGGAACTCGACGAGGATCGGTCGCGGTTGTATTTTGACCTCGTCATGAGCTCGCTGAGCGATGCCGCACGCCGGGAGTTGCAGACTATGGATCCAGCGAAGTACGAGTATCAAAGCGATTTCGCCAAACGTTACGTCGCCGAGGGACGAGCCGAAGGACGCGCCGCAGGTCACGCGGAAGTGATCATGCGTCAATTGACGCTCCGCTTCGGCGCACTGCCCGAGGAAGCGCAAGCTCGGATCGCCGAGGCCTCGCTCGCCGAGCTGAACGTGATCGCCGAACGGCTGCTGACGGCGCCAACGCTGCACGAGGCCCTAGGCTCCTAGCGAAGCTGCTACTCATAGCGCAGCGTAGTCATCGGATCGACGCGCATCGCGCGGCGCGCCGGCAGCAGCGCCGCAACCAGGGCCACTCCGAGCACGAAAGCCGTCGCGCCGCCGAGCGCGATCGGGTCGAGTGTGCTCACGCCGAACAGGAGCCCAGACAGGAGCTGCGCCACGAGCACGCAGCCGAGCACGCCGGCCGCGGCGCCCACGAGCACCGGCCGGCCGTTCTGCCGGAGCACGAGAGCGAGCACTTGCCCGGCGCTCGCGCCGAGAGCGATCCGGATTCCCACTTCGCGGATCCGCAGGTTCACGGCGTACGAGACGAGCGCATACACGCCGATCGACGCGAGCACGAGCGCGAGCGCGCCGAGCGCGCCCGCCAATCCCGCGACCAGCCGCGACCAAGTGCGCCAGAACTCGAGGTTGTCCTCGAGCGGAGTCACACGCGCGACCATCGCCGGATCGACGGCGCGCGCGGCTTCGCGAATTGCGTCCATGGTGGCAGCAAGGTCGGCGCGCGTCTTTACGAGCGTTTGGATCTCGGGCTGAGCCCGCGGCACGGCTGGAAAGTACACGTAGTTGTCTTCGAGCTTGCCGATGCTCTTGAGATAAGCGTCGCGCGCCACGCCCACCACCTCCAGCGTGATCGTCCGGTCCGGGGCGACGTCGAGCAGCAGCGTCTCGCCGAGCGGCTCCTTGCCGGGCCAGAAGCGCCGGGCCGTGGCTTCCGTGACGATGATCGAAGTCGACGTCTCGCTCGCGTCCGTCGGCGAGAAGGCGCGTCCGCGCAGCAGCGACATGCCGAGGAGCGGAAAGTACTCCGGCGACACGTTGTTGGTCTGGATGCGGTGACGCTGGTCTTGCCCCGGCAAGCGGACCACGGTCTCCGATCGTCCCGGAGCAAGCGGCGCTTCGGTGGCCTGCGCCACTTCCGTCACGCCGGGCAGAGCGGCCAACTGCTCCGCGAGCCGCCGGTTGAACGCGGTTGCCTTGTCCGCGTCGAAGCCCGAGCCACGCAGGTCGAAGGAAGCGACGGCCACGTCACGGTATTCGAAGCCGGGGTCTACGGTTTGCGCTGCATACAGGCCGCGCAGGAGCAGGCTGGCCGAGATGGTGAGCACGAGGCACATCGCAACCTGGCCGCCGACCAGGATGGCGCGCGTCCGGCCTCTTCCCATGCCGGAAGCGCCCGGCGAGGTGCCGTGCTTGAGCGCCGTGTACAGCTGCGGATTCGATGCGTGAACCGCCGGCGCGAGGCCGAACAAGAGTCCGGTCGCGAACGTGAGGCCGATCGCGTAGGCGAACACGGTGAAGTCGGGCCGCGGATCGATCTGCATCGGCGGCGCCCCCGCGGGCAGCGACGACAAGATGAACGTCACCAGGCCTTGAGACGACCAGAACGCGAGCACCGACCCGAGCACGCCGCCCGCCGCGGCCATCAGCACGCTCTCCGTGAGCAGCTGCCGCACCAGGCGGCCGCGCGACGCGCCGAGCGAACGGCGCAGCGCGATCTCGCGGCCGCGCGCCGCCGCGCGCGCGAGCAGCAGGTTTGCGACGTTCGCGCACGCAATCAGCAGCACCAGCCCGAATCCCGCCATCACGACGCCCCCGGCGCCGAAGATCAGCGGCCGGACTTCCGGGAACGCGAGCGGGGTCGCCCGGTTCACGAGGAGCGAGGTATGGCGGCCCGGCTGTTCCCCGTCGATCTGCGCGGCGATCACCGCGAGCTCCGCGCGAATGCGCTCGAGTTCCACCCCGTGCCGGCGGCCCACCAGCGCGAGCCAACCCGTGTTGGGCTCGTCGGCCCAGGCGCGGTCCGGGCGCAGCAGCGTCTGCGTGCCGATGGGCACGAAGAACGAGGCCTTCATGAATTCGACGCCCGCGAAACCTTCCGGTGCGACGCCGGCGATCGTAAACGCGTTGCGGTTCAGGACGACGGTGCGTCCTACGATTGCCGGATCCGCGGCGAACACGTTCATCCAGAGCTCGTGACCGAGCACGATCTCGGGCAGCGTTTGGCGCGTGTCGCAGGCGTCGCTCGCGAAGCCGCGTCCGAGCACCGGGCGCACCTGGAGCACGTCGAAGTAATTGCAGGTGACCAGGCTGCCCTGCACCTCGCGCGGCGCGTCGCCGCCGAGCGTGACGGTTTCGGGCAACGTGTAGCCCATGAGGCCCTCGAGGGTTCGCGAGCTGTCGCGATAGCGGCGGTACTCCGCCGTCGATACCATGGTGTTCGTGCCGTGCGTGTTGCGCGTGTTCCCGTCGTCGACGAGCTGACTGATCGTCACGAGCTCGTGCGCGTCCGGCGCCGGCATGTCGCGGAGCGCGAGGCCATTCAGCACGGAGAAAATTCCGGTGTTGATGCCGACGCCGGCGGCGATCGCGACGACCGCTGCAGCGGTGACCCCCGGGCTCGCGCGCAACGTGCGAAGCGCGTAACGAAAGTCGCTGGCGAATGACCTCAAGAAATCCATCTCGCCCCTACTCCGCGGCCAGCGCCTCGGCCGGATCCACGGCCGCCGCCCGCCGCGCCGGCAACCAGCTCGCGAGGGCGGCCACCGCGGTCAGAACGAGCGCCACGCTCGCGTAGGTCATCGCGTCGGTGGGCTGCACCCCGTACAGCAGCGAGGCCAGGAGCCGCGTGACGGCCAGCGCCGCGACGAGGCCGAGCGCGATGCCGATTCCCGCGAGCGCAACGCCCTGGCGCACGACGCTACGCGTGACCGCGCGCTGCTGAGCGCCGAGCGCGAGCCGGATCGCGATCTCGCGGCGGCGGCGCGCGACCGCGTATGCGAGCACGCCGTAGAGGCCGATGACGCCGAGCACGAGCGCGACGCCGCTCGCGACGGCGAGCAGCCCGAGCGTCAACGTGGTGCGCGTGAGCGAGCCGTCGTAGACGTCCTGCATGGTCCGCAGCCGCGACACCGGCAAATTCGGATTGACGGACCAGACCGCCTGCTGCACCTCGCGGACGAAGGCTTCGGTGCCGGCGCGCGGGCTGCGCACGACGAACGTCGCTGAGCGAAGCACCCCTTCGTCGCGCAAGGCCGGTCGATATATGAGCGCCGGCGCCGGCGCGGTGAGGCCATCCTCGCGCACGTTCTGCACTACGCCCACGATCTCTCCGACCCCTCCGAGGCGCCCGCCCAGCGCCGCCTCGGGTGTGCCCCAGACCTCGTGCGCGAAATTCTCCGAGATCAATACCGCGCCGCGGAGCCCATAAAGATCGTCCCAGGTGAGGTCGCGGCCCGCGAGGAGCTTCGTGCCGGCCGTCTTCAAAATACCCGGCGACACGTACGCGAAGCGGCGCACCGGCCAATCGCCCGGTGGGCGCGGCTTCCCCTGCACCGCCACGCCATCGGCGGACCGGAAGATGTCTTCCAGCGGCATCTGGCTCGTGAACCCGGCCGACTCGGCGCCCGGAATGCGCGCGAGCGCGTCGATGATGTCGTTTTGCATGCGCGTGACTCGCGCGGGCTCCGGCACGAGCAGCGCCGGGATGGAGATCCGCATCGCCTGCAGTTGCCCCGGTGCGGTGAAACCGGGCTCCACCGTCTGCAGAGCCTCGAACGTGCGGATCATGAGCCCGGCATTCACGAGCAGGACGAGCGCGAGCGCCACCTGCGCGATGACGAGGATGCTTTGCGTGCGCCGGGTCTCCCTGGTGAGCCCGCCGCCGCGAGATCCCGACTGCAAGCCCGTCGACGTCCGTGCCGCCGCGTGCTTCAGCGCAGGCACGACGCCCGGCACCAGGCCCGCCAGCAGCGCGACGAGCACCGCGAATCCGACCGCTCGGCCGTCGAGCGCAATGTCAGGGACTCGAGGCAACGCGCGCGGCGCGATGGCGACCAGGACGTCGAGCCCGCCGGACGCGAGCGCTAGACCGAGCGCGCCCCCGGCGAGTCCGAGCAGAGCGCTCTCCAACAGCGGCACGCGGCCGATGCGCCAAACTCCCGCGCCGAGGGCGGCCCGCACCGCGAGCTCGCGCTGCCGTCCTTCCGCGCGCACGAGCAACAGATTGGTGACGTTGGCGCAGGCGACGAGCAGCACGATCGCGACCGTGCCCATGACCACCCACAGCACGTCGCCGACGCTGCCCACGACTTCGTCCTTGAGGGCGCGCGCGGCAGGCGCCATCCGCCATACGTCGGAGTAGAAGCTGGCAGGTGCGCCGCCCGGGAACGGCTGCCATGAGGACTGCCAGATCGGCAGCATCCGCGCAATGTCGGCGTTGGCGTCGGCGAGCGTGGCGCCGGGCTTGAGCCGCGCGACCGCCGAATAGTCGAACGTCGGCAGCCGCAGCCGGCTCCGATCGAAGCGGAACGGCGCGATCAGGTCGGGACTCCAGTTGGCGATGCGGAAGCCCCGCGGCATCACGCCCACGATCTCGACGGGCGCGGAATTCACCGTGATCGAGCGGCCGAGCACGTCGGGCCGGCCGCCGAAGCGGCGCTGCCAGTAACCGTAGCCGATGACGATCGCCGCCGCGGCGCCGGGTTGCTGGTCGGCGGCCGTGAGCCAGCGCCCGAGCGCGGGCGGAACGGCGAGCGCCTGCAGCAGCCCGTCGCTCACGATCGCCGCCGGCACTTGCTCGGGCTCCGCGAGCCCGGTGACCGTGGCCGTGGCGTCCGTCCACACACCGATGCTGTCGAACGTCCGGTTCTCTTCGGCGTACGTGAAGTACATCGAGGCCGAGGTTCTTACCCTGCCGCCGAAGAAACCCTCGGCGCCGGGGGCGTCGTGCCAGACGGCGACGAGGCGATCGGCGTCGGGGTATCGCAAGGGATTCAAGAGCACGCTGTTCACGACGCTGAACACGGCCACCGTCGCGCCGATGCCGATCGTGAGCGTGAGCAGTGCCACGACCGTGAACAGCGGGCTGCGCCAAAGCGTGCGGAGCGCGTAGCGCACGTCGGAGCCGAGGCTCTCGAAGAATCTCATCGCGCGACTGCTCGTTTGCGCATGCCTTCCTTCCGCTACGCAGCGACCGACGCTCGTCTATAAGCAATCGACATGCCAGCGGCGCTGCCGCACCGAACGCGTTGATTTCGCGGGAATCGAGCGGACGTCGCGCCAGGCGCCGCGTCCCGACTTCGCGCCCCGCGTCTCGCGGGCGGGACACCGCCTGCCCTCTGCGCCGCTCGCCATTATTCCGCGGCGAGCGCCTCGGCCGGATCGACTCCCGCTGCCTTTCGCGCCGGCAGATAGCTCGCCACTGCGGCGACCGCCGTGAGCGCCGCTGCAACGACTGCGTACGTCCACGCGTCAACCGGACGCACGTCGAACAGCAGCGAGGCCATGAGCCGCGTGACGCCGGCCGCGACCGCGAGTCCGATCGCGACGCCTACGGCGGCCAGCGCTACGCCGTACCGCACGAAGATCCGCGTGACCGCGCGCTGCTGCGCGCCGAGCGCGAGCCGAATGGCGATTTCTCGGCGCCGCTGCGCAACCACGTACGCGAGCACGCCGTAGAGCCCAACGATGCCGAGTACGAGCGCGGCCACACCGGCCACCGCGAGCAGCACGAGGACGAACGACGTCTGCGCCAGCGAGCGCGCGTAGACGTCTTGCATCGTTTGCGCGCTCGTTACCGGCAAGCTCGGATTCACCGACCACACGGCCTGCTCGACTTGCCGCATGAATGCGGCGGTGCCTGCCAGCTGGCTGCGAATCACCACGGTGACCTGCCGCTGGAGAAAGTCGCCCGTGGGATCCGCGGGCCCCGGCCTGTAGAACTGCTTCATCAGCGTCGGCCAGTAGACGACCTTCGGCGGCGCTTGGCTCAGGTTGGCGTCGCGTACGTCCTGCACTACTCCAACCACTTCGCGCCACGGCGACGGCGCCCCCAAGCGGATGTGCTTGCCAACCGCCGCCGACGGTTCGCCCCAGAGCTCGCGCGCAAGATTCTCCGAGACGAGCGCGACGGGCACGTCGGAATAGATTTCGTTCCACTCGAGCTCGCGTCCCGCCACGATGCGAGTGCCGGCGGTAGCAAAGAATCCCGGCGACACGAACTTGAACGTGCGCATGGCGCGCTCGCCCGGGGAACCGTTGTCGCGGCCGTCGACCTCGATGCCGTCCCAACCTCCGAACAGACCCTCGAGCGGCATCGAGCTGCCGTATGCCGCGGACTCCACGCCCGGAATTGCGGCCAGCGCGTCGACGATGTCGTTCTGCATGCGCAGGACGCGCTCGGGCTCGGCGACCGCTCCCTGCGGAATTCCGACGCGCAGCGTTTGAATCTGCGACGGTGCCGTGAAGCCGGGGTCGACCGTGCTCAGAGCCTGGAACGTGCGGATCATGAGCCCCGAGCTCACGAGCAGCACGAGCGCGAGCGCCACCTGCGTCACCACGAGCGCGCCTTGCGCGCGGTGCCGCTCCCGGCCGAGGCTCGAGCCGCGGCCGCCGCCGGAGTGCAAGGCGGCGCCGATCTTGGGCCCGGCGTACCTGAGCGCAGGCACGACGCCCAGCACGAGGCCCACGAGCAGCGACACCGCGAGCGCGAACGCGACCGCGGCGCCGTCGAGCGAAATTTCGCTGAGCCGCGGCAACGCGGCCGGTCCCATGGAGATCAAGGCGCGGACCGCCCCGTATGCCACGGCCAAGCCGAGCACCCCTCCCGCGAGCGCGAGTCCGACCGTCTCGAGCAGCAGAGTGCGGCCGAGCTGCCACGTGGCCGCGCCGAGCGCGGCCCTCACCGCGAGCTCGCGCCGCCGCGCCTCGGCGCGCACGAGCAGCAGATTGGTGACGTTCGCGCAGGCAATCAGCAGCACGACTCCGATCGTGCCCATGACCACCCAGAGCACGTCGGCGATATTGCCGACGACGTCCTGCTTGAGCGGCCGGAGCGCGGGCGTGATTCGCCAACCCCGCTCGTAGGTTGCATGTGCGTCGCCGCCGAACGGCCAGGCGTCGAGCCAGATGGGAAGCATGCGGGCGACGTCGGCGTTGGCATTGGCGAGCGTCGCGCCAGGCTTGAGCCGTCCGACCACCTGGCAGCAGAACGGCGGCAGGGTCAATTGCGTGCGGTCGATCTGTGCCGGGAGGAACAAGTCGGTGGCCACGTCGGCGACGCGAAAGCCCCGCGGCATCACGCCGACTATCTCGGCCGGCCGAGAGTTCACCGTGATGGTTCGGCCGATCGCGGAAGTCTCGCCGCCGAAGCGCCCTTGCCAATACTCATAGGAGAGCATCACCGGTGCCGGCTGACCGGGCAGGAACTCATCCTTCGTGAACGTGCGCCCGGCCGCGGGCGGCACGCCGAAGGTGGCGAAGAATCCGTCGGCGACGCCGATCGCACGCACCTGCTCCGGCTTTTCGAGACCCGTAATGGTGGCGTTGCCCACGCCCCAGAGGCCCATCGTCTCGAAGGTGCGGTTTTGCTCGGCGTAGGTGAAGAACATCGACAAGCTGGGCAGCAATTCGCCGGAGCTCGAGGCGATGCCGGGCGCCCCCGGTGCCACGTGCTTGATCGAGACGAGCCGGTCCGCGTCGGGATACGCCAACGGCCGGAGTAGCACGCCGTTGATCACGCTGAACACCGCGGTGCTCGCGCCGATGCCGATCGCGAGCGTCACGAGCGCGGTGGCCGCGAAGCTTGGTGACTTCGCGAGCCCGCGGAGGGGCTGGCGAAAGAGGCGCGCGATTGTGCTCATGTATCCACCCTATTCATCCTTCAGTGCCGCCTGGGGCTCGATGCGTGCCGCCCTGAGCGCCGGTACGAACGTCGCGAAGACGGCGGCGATGCCGAGCACGGCGGCCCCGCCGGCGTAGGTAGCCGGGTCCCACGCGCTCACTTCGAAGAGGAGGCCGCGCAGCAGCCGCGTTGCCGCCGAGGCGGCGACGACTCCTATCGCTAACCCCGCTGCGGCCAGTTGCAGCCCCTGCGCCGCGACCGTCTTCAAGATGTCGTGCACTTGGGCGCCGAGCGCGCGGCGCACGGCGAGCTCGCGATGGCGTTGGCTTACCGTGTAGGCAAGCACGCTGAAAAGGCCCACGGCCGCGAGCAGCATCGCGAGCGCCGCGAACGCACCCACGACGAGCGCGAGAAAGCGCGGCTTCGCAACCGCCGACGCGAAGCGATCATCGACGCTTTCGAGGCGCACGGGCACTGCCGGATCGAGCTCGCGGACGACGGCGCCGATCTCCCTTCCTACGGCATCCGCGTCGAGCGACGTTCGCGCGGCAATCGACAGCGACGTGCCCCAGCCTTGCCACGACGATACGTACAGCGTGGGGGGCGGCGGGTGACTCGGATCCTGCCAGCGCGTGTCTCCCACCACGCCCACGATCTCTAGCCACGGCACCCGCTCGTTCCAGCGCACGCGCTGGCCGAGCGGCTGCTCAGCGTTGAGCACGGTGCGCGCGAACGCCTCGTTGACGACGGCCACCATCGGGCGTTCGAGCGTGTCGCCTTCGGTGAAGTCGCGTCCGGCATGCAGCGGGATCGCGAGCGTCGCGAAGTACTCCGGGGTGACCGCGTAGAAGTCGGCGCGAGGGCGTTCGCCGAGCTGCTGCGGCGGGCGCCCGTCGACCAGGATGTCGCGCGTCCTGGCGTCGCCGTCGCCCAACGGCACGGAAGTGATGCCCGCGGCTGCGCTCACGCCCGGCACGCGGCGCAAGCGCGCCAGTAGCTCCGCATAGAACGCCCTGCGCGCGCGCATCTCTTCATCGGTATCGCCCACGTGCTGCATGTAGGCAAAGACCAGCCGGTCGGTCGTGAAGCCCAAGTCCACCTGCTGGAGCAGCAGGAACGACTTGAGCAGCAACCCGCCGGTGATCAGCAGCACCAGCGACAGCGCGACTTCGGCGATCACGAGTGTCGAGCGCAACCGCGCTCCGCCGGCCGCCGCCACGAGCTTCGAGCCGCCGCGCAAACCGTTCATGAGATCGAGCGCCGACGCGCGCAGCGCGGGCCCCGCGCCGAACGAGAGCAACGCCAGCAGCGAGATGCCGAGCGCGAACCAGAGCGCCCGCGCGCCGAGGACGCTCACGTCTGCCGGAAGCGGCGCCTGCGGCGCGAGGGTGAGCAGCGTGCGAGTCAACAGAAGCGCGAGCAGCAGGCCGGCTATCCCGCTCGCGGCGGCGATCAGGCCGCCCTCGATCAGAAATTGCCGGGCGACGCGCGCGCGACCCGCGCCGAGCGCGGCACGCACGGCGATCTCGCGCGCTCGTTCCGCTGCGCGCGCCAGCAAGAGGCCGGCAACGTTCGCGCATGCCACGAGCAGCACCGCGCCGCTCGCCGCCACGAGCAGCCACAGCGTTCCGCGAAGACGCGCGGTGAGCCGCTGCTGCAAGGGTACGACGACCACGGACTTCAGGCGGTTGTCGGGGTACTGCTCTGCGAGCGCGGCGGCGATCGCACGCATTTGCGCTCGAGCGCGGGACAACGGAACCTGCGCACCGAGCTTGGCCACGGCGTGGTAGTTGTGATTGCCGCGCTGAGCCGCGCGGTCCTCGGTGCGCCAGGGCACCCAGATGTCCGCTCCATCGGGGTAGCGGAACTGCGAAGCCGCGACGCCGACGATCGTGAGCGCGGTGCCGTACGCGCTGATTTGCTGGCCGAGGGCTGCTTCCGCGCTGCCGAAATGCGCCGCCGCCCAAGCGGACGCGACAACGGCTACCGCGGGAGGCTCCTGACGAGCGGGAACGTCCTGCTCGGTGAGCAAGCGGCCCGCGGCGGCGGATTGGCCGAACACCGTGAAGAAGCCCGACGACACGTAGCGAGCGTTGGCGAACACGGCGTGCTCGCCCACCACCGTCGCCTCGTCGTCGTTGCCGTACACCACCGCCGTGGCGTCGAAGGCGTCGCTCCGTTCCCGCCAGTCGAGGTAGTCGGGGCCCGACACGTCCTGGCTGACGACGCCGGTGTTCGTCCACAAATTCTCGAGAGTGACGATGCGATCGGCGTCCGGATACGGAAGCGGCTTCAGCAGCACCGCGTCGACGACGGAGAACACGGCGATGTTCGCGGCTACCGCGAGCGCCAAGACCGCGCAAACGCCGAGGGCGAAGCCGGGGCTTTTTGCGAGGCTACGAAGCGCGTAACGGAGATCGAGCGCGAGCCCGTCGAGGGCTCGCCAAAAGCGGGTGTTGCGCACTCGAGCCCGCATCGCGGGCTCAGTCTTCGACGATCGTCGGCCGTCCGCGGCGCGCCTGCTCGGCGATGCGCCGGTCCTCTTCCTCGCGGAGCCGGTGCAGCGTTTCCTCGTCGACCACACGGCCGTCGAACATGTGGATCTTGCGGTCCGCGTAGTCCGCGTAGCGCGGGTCGTGCGTGACGATGCAGATCGTCGCGCCTTCGGAGTGCAGCTCGCTCAAGAGCCCCATGACAGCCTCGCCGTTCTTCGAGTCCAGGTTACCCGTGGGCTCGTCCGCGAGCAGGATCGACGGGCTGCCCACGAGCGCCCGCGCCACCGCGACGCGCTGCTGTTGACCGCCGGAGAGTTGCGACGGGTAGTGCCGCAAGCGGTGCGCCATTCGCACGCGCTCGAGCGCCGCGATCACGCGCTCCTTGCGCTCCTTCGCGCCCATGCCGGCGCGATAGGTGAGCGGCAGCTCCACGTTCTCGAACACCGTGAGATCGCCGATCAAGTTGAACGCCTGGAAGATGAAGCCGATCTCCTTGTTGCGGATGTGCGCACGCTGCGAGTTGTCGAGGTTCTCGACCGGCGTGCCGTTCAGGAGATAGCGGCCGCCGCTCGGCGTGTCGAGAAGCCCGAGGATGGACAGCAGCGTCGACTTGCCGCAGCCCGAGGGTCCGGCGATCGACAAGTAGTCGCCCTTGTTGATGTCGAAGTGCACCCCCGACAACGCGTGCGTCTCGACCTCGTCGGTGTAGAACACCTTCTTCAGGTCGTCGAGCGTGATCAACTGCTGCGAGACCGGCGCAGGAGTGGGAGAGACAGCGTTCATTGCATTGACCTCGTTTGTACGCAAGCCGGTTCATTCCGGCCGCAAAGCCGCCATAGGTTGAGCACGCGAAGCCCGGCACGCGCCGAGCAAGACAACGAAAAGGTGCGACGAACGCCGCCGCCCGCGTGGGCGGGTGCGGTAGCGGGCGTCGGCGAAAGGTCCCAAGAGCATTCCCTGTGCACGATTAGAGCATCCGTCGCGGCATTTGGTTACTCGGTGCGCAGCGCGACCATCGGGTCGACTCGCGACGCCCGCCGCGCGGGCAAGTAGCCGGCCGCCCCCGCGGTCACCGCCAGCACGGCCACGGCAATCGCCGGGACGGCCGGATCGGTGGGTGCAAGGCCGTACAGCAGCGATCGCGCAAGCTGGCCGAGCAGCAATGCCACGGCTAGCCCCGCGACGCCGCCGATCGCGGCCATCGTCGCGACTTCGCGCAGCACCATGCTCCGGAGCCGTGCAGGCGCCGCGCCGAGTGCGAGCCGCAAGCCGATCTCACGCGTGCGCTGCGCGAGGTTGTACGACAGCACGCCGTACAGGCCGAGCGACGCGAGCAGCGTGGCGAGCACCGCGAGCGATCCGCCGAGCACGCTCATCGTGCGGTCCACGAACAGGTTCTCGCGCACCACGTCGCGCATCGTGCGCAGGTCCATAATGGGCAGGGTCGGATCGAGACGCGCGAGCACCTGCTGAATCGCTTGGCGAAGCGCGACAGGGTCCGACGCGCTGCGAACGTAGAAGGTGAGCGTGCCCACCGCGGCGCTCTGCAGCCGCGGCAGGAATAGCTGCGCGACGATCGGCGCCTTGACCTCATCGTATTTCGCGTCGTGCACTACGCCCACGATTTCGATGTCGAGCGGACCACCCTGCCCCGTCGACATGTGCTTGCCGAGCGCGCTGCTGCCCAATCCGAAGAGCTCGACGAACCGTTGATTCACGACCGCGACTTTCGGCCGGTCGCGGCTGTCGGCCGCCGTGAAGCTCCTGCCGGCGACGAGCGGCATCTCCAGCGTACCGAAGAAGTCCGGACCGACGGAATTCCTGAGGATGTCGAAATCGGGTGCGGACGCCGAATCGAAGCCTTCGACCGCGACGTTGGTTCCCCACGTCGAGCTGCCGAGCAGGTTGACCATCGACGAGGTCACCGAGCTCACGCCCGCGAGCGCGCCGAGCTCGGCTTCGAGCCGGTCGAAAAACGCGTCGGTGCGCACTTGGTCGTAGCCGTTCCGCTCGGGGGAGACGGTGAACGTGACGAGCGAGTCCGTGCGGAAGCCGACGTCCACGTTGAACGCGTTCGCGAGGCTCTGCGCGAACCAGCCCGCGAGCACGAGCAGCGTCATCGACAGGCCGATCTGCGCCGTGGTGAGCACGGCGCGGAAGCTCTTCGCTGTCTTGCCGCCGGTCGAGCGCGCGGTTTGAGCTTGCAGTACCCGCCCGGGCGGCGTGCGCGCGAGCTTGAATGCCGGCGACAACCCGAAGGCCAGGGCCGACCCGAGCGCGAGCGCTGCGGTGAGCGCCAGCGTAACGCTGTCGAGGCCCGGCGCGAATGTGGCCGAAGCGAAGCGCGGCAACAGCGCCACGATACCGCGCGCCGTGGCGAGCTCGAGCGGCACGCTGACGAGGCCTGCCGCCAGCGCGAGCAGCACCGCCTCGACCACGAGCAAGCCCGCGATGCGCAGCGGAGCCGCTCCGAGCGACGTCCTGATCGCGACCTCGCCTCCTCGATCGGCGCCGCGCGCGAGCATGAGGTTTGCCACGTTCACGCAGGCGATCAGGAGCACGAGCGTGGTGGCGAGGGCAAGCACCGTGAGCGGTGCTCGTGCATTCGCGCGCACGCTGCTCTGACCGCGCGCGCCAGGCTCCAGCACGACGACCTTCGCGCGAAACGCGGCGAGGTCTTTCGCGCTCACCCCGGTTAGACGCGGCGCTTCGACGTCGTTGATGATCGCGTGATACGGCGGATTGATCGCCGCGGATGCCTCTTCGAGCGTTACACCCGGTTTCAGCCGCGCGAACAAGTAGGTCCAATAGTAGTTGCGGTCCTGGTGGATCGGAGTGCGAGCCGGTTGATTGGACCAGATGAACGTGATCGGCACGAACACCTGTGCCGTGAGCCCGATCGTGGTGCCGCGAAACTCCGGCGGCGCAACTCCGACCACCGTGAACGGCTTGCCGTTGACTACGAGCGTCTTACCGAGCACCGCGGGATCGGCCCCGAGCGCGTCGTTCCAGTACCCATGGCTCAGAACCGCGGCGCTTGCCTCGCCGTCGACGGCGTCGTCGCCCGGGCCGAGCAAGCGGCCGAGCGCCGGCTGCACGCCGAGCAACGGGAAGTAGCTCCCGGACACGAGCATCACTTTGCCGAAGGACGATTGCCCGCCGAAGGCGAAGTTCGCGTTCTGGGCGCGATGTGCGGCCACGCCCGCGAACGGCCCGTCGAGCCCTTCGAGATCGCGGAACATCGGGTAGCTGAAGATCGTGTCGCAGCTGCCGGCGTCGTTGCAGGACGTGCCGCCTCGCTTGAGGCCGGGCGAGCTCAGATTCACGAGCCGCTCGGGCTCGACCACCGGCAACGGCCGCAGCAGTATCTGCTCGAACATCGAGTAGATCGCCACGTTGATCGCGATGCCGCCCGCAAGCGTGAGCACGATCACCGCCGCGAACCCGGGACGGCGCGCGAGGCTGCGCAGGCTGTAGCGGACGTCGGCGACCAGATTCGACAGCATCCTCGTCCCCCTGAGTCGTCGATTACTCGGTTCGCAACGCGACCATGGGGTCGACGCGCGATGCCCTGCGAGCGGGAACATAACTCGCGCCGAGCACCACCGCGGCCAGCAGCACGCCGGCGGCTCCGAACGCGAGCGGATCGGTGGGCGCGAGTCCGAACAGTAGCGCCGCCGCGAGCCGCCCCACGAGCAGCGCGCCAACGAGGCCGAGCGGCACGCCGATGCCCGCCATCCACGCCACCTGCCCGAGGACCATGCGGCGGACCCGCGCCGGCGCGGCACCGAGCGCCAACCGCAAGCCGATCTCGCGCGTACGTTGCGCAACGCCATAGGACAGCACGCCGTACAGGCCGAGCGCCGCGAGCAGCGTGGCGACGGCGGCGAGCGTACCTGCAAGCGCCATGAGCAGCCAGTCGGTACGCACGTTCTGGCGCGCTTGCGAATCCAGCGTGCGTACGTCGGTAATCGCCACGTCCGGATCGATGGCGGCCACCATGCGCGGGATCGCCGCCAACAGCGGCTCGGGGGTTTGCGCCGCGCGCGCGTAGAACGTCATCTGCCGTGAGCCGAACTGCGAATCCTGCCGGCGCGGCATGACCAACTGCGCCTTGAACGCGTCCTTCACGCGGTTGTACGCCGTGTCCTTGAAGAGGCCGACGATCTCGATGTTCGGCGGCACGCGAGTATCGATGCCGACGCGCTTGCCGAGCGGATTCGGGCCGAGGCCGTACTGTCGCGCGAACGCCTCGTTCACGATCGCGACTTTCGGCGCGCCCGCCGTGTCCGCCTCGGTGAGCTCCCTGCCGGCGAGCAACGGCACGCCGAGCGTGCGCAGGTAGTCGCCGCCGACGACGTTGAAATTCGTGCGGACCTCGGGGCCCTCATAGCCTTCCACTCTGAGATCGGTCGCGCCGAACGATTGGTCCGCCAACAGCGTGATCATCGAAGACGTCACATCGGTTACGCCGGGCTGGACCCGGAGCTCCTGCTCGATGCGATCGAACAGTTGCTCCGTGCGCGCGGGCGGATAGCCGTTCAGGGACGGCGCCACGGTGAATGCCACGAGCAACTCGGTGCGGATGCCCAGGTCGACGCGCGCGACGTTCGCGAGGCTCTGCGCGAACAGTGCCGCGAGCACGAGCAGCAGCATCGACATCGAGATCTGCGCCGTCGACAGCGCAAAGCGCAGCTTGCCGGTACCCTTGGCGCCGAACGAGCGTCCCGCACCGCTTGCTTGAAGCACGACGCCTGGATCGGTGCGCGTGAGCTTGAGCAATGGCACGAGCGCAAACAGGATGATAGCGCCCCCCGCGATGGCGAACGCGGCGGCGAGCGAGCGCAGGCTCAGCGACAGATCCGGCACCACGATCGTGCCGGCCGGCGCCCAAGCCGCAACGCCGTGGAGGACGGCCAGCTCGATCGGCAGGCTCGCTACCGCGGCGACGCCCGCGAGCAGCAGCGCTTCCACGGTGAGCAGCACAACGAGCCTCCGTCGTCCGGCGCCGAGCGACGCGCGCACGGCCATCTCGGCGATTCGTCCGGCGCCGCGAGCGAGCATCAAGCTCGCGAGATTCATGCACCCGATCAGCAGAATGGTGGCCGTCGCGGCGAACAAGATCGCGAGGGGCGCGCGTGCCATCCGCGGCGCCATGCTCTGGCCTTGCGCCCCCTGCTCGAGGTCGATGACTTTTGCTCGGAACTTCTCGAGCCTGTCTCCTTCGAGCCTTGTCGCGGGCGCCTCGATCTCGTTGATCGCAGCGCGATAAGGCACGTTGATCGAAGCTTGCGCCTCCTCGAGCGTGGCTCCGGGCGCGAGCCGGCCGAAGATGTAGACCCAATACGATGAACGCTGCGGATGCAGCGGCGGTATGCCGGGCACCTTGAACCATTCGAACGTGATCGGCACGAAGGCGCTGGGTCGTCGGCCCGGAGTCGTGCCTTCGAAGCCGCGGGGCGCTACGCCGACGATCTCCAATGCAGTGCCGCCGACGTTCAGAGTCTTGCCGATCACGTCGGCCGGCGCGCCGAGCGTGCTCTGCCAGTAGTCGTAGCTGAGCACCGCGGCGGCTGCCGTGCCCGGCTCGCCTATGTCTTGCGGCCCGAGCATGCGGCCCAGCGCGGGACCGACGCCGAGCAGCGAGAAGTAGCGGCCGGAGACGAGCAGCACCTGCCCCGGCGCCGTACGCTGCGCGAACCCGAGGCTCGTTCCCGCCAAGCGGCTCGCGGCGATCCCGGTTAGCGGGCCGCTGCCTGCGGCAATGGCACGCTCGAGATCGAGGAACATCGGGTAGCTGAAGATCTCGTCGTCATCGCCTTGGGGGCCGCCGAGCTGAGCACCGGGGCGCTCGCCGGCGCCGACGAAGTTCACCAAGCCCGCCGGATCGGCCACCGGCAACGTGCGCAGCATCAGCTGATCGAAGATCGAGAACACGGCCACGTTCAACCCGATGGCGAGCGCGAGCGTAACGACGACGACCGCCGCAAACGCCGGTCTGCGCGCGAACCCGCGCAGGCTATAGCGAACGTCGTTGAGCAGGTGCGACAACATTCGCGCGTCAGTTCAGCCGGATTCGCTCGTAGTCGTCCCAAGCGGACATGTCGGACAGGATCACGCGGTCGCCGGGCTGAAGGCCTTTCAGGATCTCCACGGCGTTGACGGACGTGAGGCCGAGCTCGACGGGTACCTTCACCGCGTAATTCCCCTCGACGATCTTGAACAGCTTCACGGTGGTGTTCGGCTGGCCGATGGTCGGCCGGCCCGTGTACACCACGTTGTTCAGGCGCTTGATCTCGATCGTGCCGTCCACCGACAGCGCCGGCCGCGCGCCGCGCGGCAGCGGGCCCATGAGCTCCACGTCCACTTGCACGGTGCCGCTCGTGGCCGCCGGATCGATGCGGCTCACTTTGCCTTCGACGATGCCGCCGCGCGTGTCGACCCGCACGAGCTGCCCGAGCAGCACGTCGCGCGCCTGCGTCTCCGGCACCTTGAGCTCGGCCTGGAGCTCCTGCGGATTGGTGACGCGCGCGATGTTGGCGCCGAGCGCGATGCGCTGGCCTTCCTCGACGAGCACCTCTTGGACCACGCCGGCGACGCCGGCGCGGACCATCAGCGAGTCGACCTGCGCGAGCTTGCGCTCGAGCGCGTGCTGCGATTGCGTGACCTTCGTCCGTGGCACGGCCAGCTGCGCGTCCATCGACTTCGAGAACTGCGCGAGGCGCTCGCGCTCGGTGTCGAGCTTCACCTTGAGCTGCTGCGTGACGAGCTCGGCCTGTTGCGTCTTGATGATCGACACGGCGTTGCCGGCCTCCCGATAGGCCACGGCCTCGAGCCGCTTCGCCTCGTATTCCGCGGCGGCCGACGCGACCGTGGCTTCCTGGTCGAGCTGCTTGTTGCGCAGCTGGAGCTCGAGATCCGCATAGGCGGCCTTCGCGGACTCGACCTCGTAGCGAGCCTCGTCGGCGGCCTGCATGAGGTCGGGGTTCGACATCTCCACGATCACGGTGTCGGCCTCGACGATCGCGCCGGGCCGGAAGATCACGCGGTCGACGCGGCCCTCGGCCTGCGCGCCGATCCAGCGAATCGCTCGCGGCTCGAGCGTGCCCGGGCCGCGAACCTCGATCAGCATCTCGCCCTGCTTCACGTCCTCGGGCCATACGGAGGCCAGGGCCACCGACGGGGCCGCGGG
>DASUFK010000227.1:0-30717 GCA_036274615.1 Gammaproteobacteria bacterium
TCGTAGATGATCTGCTCGTAGTTGGTGGCGTCCTTGCCCGACGCGCGCTTGATCGCGGCCTCGACCTTGTCCTTCGGCATGTTGACCTGGCGCGCGTTCTGGATCACGCGGCGCAGCGCCGGGTTCGAGTGCGGGTCGGAGCCGCCGGCCCTCACGGCCACGACGATTTCCTTGTTGATGCGCGAGAACGCCTTGGACATGCGGTCCCAGCGCGCGAACATCGTGTGCTTGCGGACTTCGAAGATTCTTCCCATGGTGTGCTCGGTTTCGCTGTCGCCGCTTGAGCGGCTACGACTTCAGGGGTTCAACGGCGGTATGTCGTTCGCGGCGAGGAACTCGCGAATCGTGCGGAAGATCGTGGCGCGCTGCTCGGGCGTGAACCCGCCGTGCCCGCCGCCCGGGATCGTGAGCAGCTTGTTCGGCGCGCCGGCCTTGGTGAGCGCGTCGTGCAGCCGCACGGCGTGGTCGTACGGCACGAGCGGGTCCTTGTCGCCGTGGATCGTGAGGATCGGCGGCAAGTCCTTGCGCACGTAGGTCAGCGGCGACACGCGCTTCGCGATCTCGTCCTTGTTCGGCAGGCTGCCGAGCCACGTCACCGCGAGATTGGCTTTGTGCGGGCCGTCGATCACGTCGGCCACGTCGGTGATGCCGAACCAGTTGATGGCCGCGGCGACCTTCGGCACGGGCACACTGCCCGCACATTGCCGGTCGAGTCCCGCGCTCTCCGGGATCATGGCGCTCGCCAGCGTGAGGTGCCCGCCCGCGGACTCGCCCGTCACGACGAGCCGCGCGAGGTCGATGTTGTAGGTCTTGGCCTGCGCGGCCAGGAACCGCAGCGCGCACAGGCTGTCCTCGACGGCGGCCGGCGCGGGCGCCACACGCGCGAGCCGGTACTCGACGTTGACGACGTTCCAGCCCATCTCGAGCCAGGGAATCAACGACATCAGCGCGCCTTCCTTCGAGCCGGCCGCCCAGAAGCCGCCGTGGAAGTAGACGACCGTGGGCTGCGGCGTCGTGGCGCCGCGGCGCGAGTAGACGTCGAGCTTCGACTCGTAGTTGTTCGCGGTGAGATACGTGACGTTGGCCGCGATCTGGTAGTTGTTCGCGGCGCGCGCCGCCCAGTCGGCCGAGGACGACTGGCCGAAAGCCGGCAAGGCCGCGAGCAGCAGCGCCGCGGCGCTGAGCGCACGCGTGGGGCAAAGGTTTGGTAGACGCATGGCGCGAGAGGATACCTCTTGCCTGACCCTCTTGCTCGATAGACGCGGCCCACGGCGGGGTACACTTTGCACAATAATAAGGAACGATTCGGTCACAGCCCTGTCTTCTGGCACGGTCGGCGAATGCGTGTGGCATTACTTTCATGGCTGATTTGCGCGGGGCTGTCGATCGGGCCCGCCGCCGGGGCGTTGGCCGACACGCCGGCGGAGCTGCCTCTCGTGCGCGTCGCTGCCGCGACCGCTGCGCCCAAAGGGCCTCTGCTGTTGCTGTTGACGGGTGACGGCGACTGGGTCGAGTACATGAGCAACCTTGCCGCCGCGGCTGCCGCGGCAGGATCGCCGGTGCTCGGTTTGAAGTCGCGGAGCTATCTCTCCGAGCCGCGCAAGCCGGACGAAGTTGCGGCGGCTCTCGAGAAGGCAGTACGCCGCGCCCTCGCCGACTGGCAGCGCGACGACCTCGTGATCGTGGGTTACTCGCGCGGCGCCGACATGGCAGCGTTCATCGTGAATCGTTGGCCGGACGACCTGCGCGCGCGCGTTCGCGGCATCGGCTTCATCGGTCTCAGCGAGGACGCGAGCTTCGAGTTCCACTTCGACGATCTGGTGCGCGAGGTACATCGGCCTACCGACGTGCCGACGCGTCCGGAGCTCGAGAAGCTCACCGGCATTCCGCTCGTGTGCGTGCGCGGCGAGCGCGAGCATGACTCGTTCTGCGAGCAACCGGTTGCCGGCATGCAGGTAGCGACTCACACCGGCGGCCATCGCGGCACGAGCGACGACGGGTCGATCGCCGCCGTGCTGCGCGCGCTCGGAATCGTGCGCTAGCCGCGATGGCGGCGGTCACCACCGACCGGCTCAGATGGCTGCGGCCGCTCGCCGCGCTGCTCGTGTTCGGCGTGGCGGCGCTCGTGCTGCACCGCGAGCTCGAGCAATTCCACATGCGCGAGGTCTTCGCGCATCTCGGCAGCATTCCGCCCTCGATCGTGGGCCGGGCGCTGCTGCTCACGTGCGCGAGCTACTGGCTGCTCGGCTGCTACGACCTGCTCGCGCTGAAGTACGCGCGCAAGGCGGTGCCGTATCCGCGGGCGCTGTTCACCGCGTTCGTCGCCTATGCGTTCGGCCACAATCTCACGCTGGCGGGGTTCACCGGAGCCGCCGTGCGGCTGCGGCTCTACGCCTCCACCGGGCTCACGGCGATCGAGATCGCGACGGTGTCGGGCTTCTGCTCGATCACCGCGCTCCTCGGGCTCGGTGCGCTCGCGGGCGTGTCGCTGCTGCTCGAGCCCGGGCAGATCGCCGGCAAGCTGCACCTCGAGGACGAGCTGCCGCTGCTGCTCGGAGCGGTGTTGCTGTGCATCGTGGCGGCTTACGTTGCGTGGGGATCGTTCGGCCGCCGGCCGCTCGAGATCCGCGGCTGGGCGCTGCGCGAGCCCGGTCCCACGATCGCCGTAACGCAGATCCTGCTCGGCGCCGCCGACTTCGCGCTCGCCGGCTCCGTGCTCTGGATGCTGCTGCCGCCGGAGGCCGACATCAGCTTCCCCGCGTTCGCGGGTCTCTACGCCGCGGCCATCGCGGCCGGCCTCGTGAGCCACGTGCCCGGCGGCCTCGGCGTGTTCGAGGCCGTGATCGTGCTGCTGCTTCCGCAGGTGCCGTCGGACACGCTGCTCGGCTCGCTGCTCGCGTATCGCGTGGTCTACTACATCGCCCCGCTCGTGGTCGCGGCCCTTCTCTTCGCCGGAGAGGAGCTGCGTGCGCAAGGCGCGCACTTGAGGCGCGCGCAGGCGATCGCCTCCGCCTACATCGCGCCGATCGTGCCGCAAGCCGCGGCCACTCTCACCTTCGTCGCGGGCGGCGTGCTGCTGTTGTCCGGCGCCACGCCCGGCATCGACGCGCGCGTGGACACGTTGCGGGGGCTCCTGCCGCTCGCGATCCTCGAGGTGTCGCATCTGATCGGCAGCGTGGTGGGACTCGGTCTCGTGGTGCTCGCGAGCGCGTTGCGCCGCCGCGTCTACGAGGCTTACCACATCACGCTCGGGCTCCTGCTCGCAGGCATCGCGGCCTCCCTTCTCAAGGGCCTCGACATCGAGGAGGCGCTGCTGCTGGCGCTCGTGGCCGCCGTGCTCTGGCTCGGCCGCAGCGCGTTCTATCGGCCCGCGTCGATCTTCGCGGAGCGCTTCACGCCGGTGTGGGTGGTGAGCATCGTGGGCGTGATCGCGGCCACGGTATGGGTGGGCTTCATCGCCTATCGCAACGTGGACTATTCCGACGATCTCTGGTGGACCTTCGCGTTCGACGGCGACGCGCCGCGCATGTTGCGCGCCGCGCTCGTGGTCACGGTGTGCGGCGCCACGCTCCTGCTCACCAATTTGCTCCGGCCGGCGCGTCCCGAGCCCGTGATCGCCACGCCCGCCGAGCTCGACAAGGCGCGCGCGTCGATCGCCCACTCCGATCACACGATCGCGAACGCCGCGCTCACCGGCGACAAGCGGCTGCTGTTCAACGAGGACGGCAGCGCCTTCGTGATGTACCAGGTCGCAGGCCGCAGCTGGATCGCGCTCGGCGATCCGGTGGGCCCGGAGCCGCGCACGGAGGAGCTCGTGTGGCGGTTCCGCGAGCTGTCGGACCGGCACGGCGGCTGGACCGTGTTCTACCAGGCGAGCCGCGAGCGGCTCGCGCAGTACGTGGACCTGGGCCTCGCCGCGTTCAAGCTCGGCGAGGAGGCACGCGTGCCGCTCGCCGGTTTTTCGCTCGAGGGCCGCGAGCGCGCCGAGCCGCGCCAGGATCACCGCCGTGCGTTGCGCGACGGTGCCACCTTCGACGTGGTGCCCGCCGCAAACGTTCCGGATTTACTGCCGAAGCTCGAGCGGATTTCCGACCAGTGGCTCCGGGAGAAGGCGACGGCAGAGAAGCACTTCTCGGTGGGCGCGTTCACGTACGACTACATGCGGCGCTTCGACGTCGCGCTGGTGCGCCGCGAGGGTGAGCCCGTGGCCTTTGCGAACCTCTGGCAGGCCGGCACCAGGCGGGAGCTGTCGGTGGACCTGATGCGCTTCGGCCCGGACGCCCCGCGCAGCGCGATGGACTTCCTGTTCGTGGAGCTCATGCTCTGGGGCCGCCAGCAGGGCTACCAGTGGTTCAATCTGGGAATGGCGCCGCTCGCAGGCCTCGAGGAGCACCCGCTGGCGCCGGCGTGGCACCGCGTGGGCAACTTCGTGTTCCGCTACGGCGAGCACTTCTACAATTTCGAAGGGCTGCGCCACTACAAGATGAAGTTCCGTCCGGTCTGGGAGCCGCGCTACCTCGTCGCGCCGGGCGGCATCGCGTTGCCGCGCATTCTGCTCGACGTCTCCGCGCTGATCGCCGGCGGCATCAAGGAGCTCTTCGCGAAATAAATTGGGACATGCTGCTTTTCCTGACGGCCGTATAATCCGCGTGGCCTCTGGCACGCCGAGCAGAGTGAACAAAATGATCTTCGAGCAAATCGCCACCGGAGGTTGCCAGTCGTACCTGATCGGCTGCCCCGAAACCTGTGTCGGGGCGCTGATCGACCCCGAATTGCGCCAGGTCGACCGCTACCAGGCGAGCGCGGCGCGCGACGGTCTGCGCATCCGGTACATCGTCGATACGCACACCCACGCCGACCACTTCTCGGCCGCGCATCGGCTCGCCGAGCTGCTCGACGTGCCGGTGGTCATGCATCGCGATAGCCCTGCACCGTTCGCCGATTTGCGGTTGCAGGACGGCGACATGCTGCTCGTCGGCAATCTGCGCTTGCAGGCCATGCACACTCCGGGGCACACGCGCGATTCGATGTGCTTGCACGTCGGCGATCGTGTGTTCACGGGCGACACGCTGCTGATCGGCGCCACGGGCCGCACCGACTTGCCCAGCGGCGATCCGGAGGCGCTGTACGACAGCCTGTTCAATCGGCTGCTCAGGCTCGATCCGGCGCTCAAAGTCTTTCCTGCGCACGACTACAAGAACCGAAGCTCGACGACGATCGGCGCGGAGATCGAGAGCAACCCGCGGCTGCAGAAACGCGACCGCGCCGAGTTCGTCGCGATGATGCGCGAGCTCAACTTGAGCGCGCCAACCCATCTCACCGAGGCGCTGCGCACCAATATGACGGGCGGCAAGACGGTGGCGCAGCTCCTGTCCGACGCGGCGGCCAAGACGCCGTTCATGTCGCTCGCGGAGCTGGCGTCGCGGAGCGCGGGCGCGGATGGCGGCCTCGTCGTGCTCGACGTCCGCGAAAGGGACGCCTATCTGACCGGGCACGTGCCGGGCGCGCGGCACATCCCGCGCGGCCAGCTCGAGCTCAAGATCAACGACGAGCTCAAGGACCCGACCGCGCGCATCGTCACGGTCTGCGAGCTCGGCAAGATTTCCACGCTCGCGGCGGCGACGCTCCGCGAGCTCGGCTTCCTGCGCACGGCGGCGCTCGACGGCGGTATGAAGGCGTGGCGCGACGGCGGGTTCCCGGTAGAGGCGTCGAGCTGAGGCCGGCAGATGAGCGCAAACCTTCGGTCGAGCCAACGCTTGCGCCTCGCCGATGCAATCGAAGCCCGCGCCTGCGCGGACATGTACGCCGCGGCGCCCGCCGCGCTCGGGTTGCGGGTGGAGAACTTGGGCGGCGCGCTCACGCTGCTCGCCCCGAAAATCCCGGTGAGCTACTTCAACCGCGTGATCGGGCTCGGCGTGCAAGCGCCGGCAACGGAGGCCGACGTCGACGCGCTCGTGGCGCGCTTCAAGGCTGCCGGCGTCGCCGACTGGTGGATCCATTTGAATCCGGCCGCTCGTCCGGCCGAGCTAGGCGATTTGCTGGCGGCGCGCGGTTTCGCGCAGCCGCCGCGGCGAACGTGGGCCAAGTTCTTGCGAGGACCCGATGCCCGCCATGCCCCGGCGAAGGATCTCACGGTGCGGGCGGCGAGCACGAACGACGCAGCGCAGCTCGGCGAGCTCATCTGCAAGGCCTACGGCATGCCGCCGTCGCTCGGTTCCTGGTTCGGTGCGTTGATCGGGCGGCCCGGCTGGCACGTGCTACTGGCCGAGACGGCCGGCCGCGCGGTCGCGACCGGGTCGGTGTTCGTCGACGGTGCCACCGCGTGGATCGGCATCGGCGCCACACTCGCCGAGTTTCGAAACCGCGGTGCCCAGACCGCGCTGCTCGCGGAGCGGATCAACCTCGCGGCTGCACACGGGTGCACGGTGCTCGCCACGGAAACCGGCGAGAGCATCGCCGGCGAGCCGAATCCGTCGCTCGAGAACATTCGGCGCGCGGGCTTCGAGCAAGTGTGCTCTCGGCTCAACTACGCCGCCCCGAAGACCTAGTCCGGCCGCCGGCCCAGGAAAGAGACGGCATGCCCCTCGAACGCCAGGAATTGAGCGCGGTGCTCTTTGCCGACATGAGCGGCAGCACGAAACTCTACGTCGACGTCGGTGACGAGAAGGCGCGCGAGATCGTGGCGCGCACGCTCGACACGTGGACGGCGTTGACGAAGTCGGGCGGCGGCGAGGTCATCCAGCTGCGCGGCGACGGAATGCTCTGTACGTTCCCGAGCGTCGACGGTGCGCTCACCGCGGCGATTGCGATGCGCGATCTGCCGTATCTCGACCCGCTCTCGATGCACGCGGGACTGCACGCGGGACCGGTGCTGCGCGAGAGCGAGCAGCTCTACGGCGACGCGGTCAACGTCGCGGCGCGCATGGCCGACATCGCGAAGAAATTCGAGATCGTGCTCACCGAGAGCGCTCACGGGCTGCTCACCGATGCGTCGCGCTGGCCGCTGCGCCTGATCCGCAAGGTGCCGGTCAAGGGTAAGTCCGAGCCGATGAACATCTATCTGCTCGCGAACAGCCGCGTCGGTGTTACCGATTACCGGCCGCCGCTGCACACCAAGACGATGCTGATTCGTCTCAGGCTGCGTTACGCCGTGGCCGAGCACGTCGTCGACTCGCAGACCGCCGCGTGCCTCATCGGCCGCGACGAGGACTGCCGTATCAAAGTCGACCACCGGCTCGTGTCGCGCCGGCACGCGTCGATCGAATGCGTGTCGGGCCGGTTCTTTCTCCAGGATCACAGCACCAACGGTACGTACGTGCAGGACGGCGAGGGCGGCGCGGTGCTCGTGCAGCGCGAGCTGTTCCAGCTCAAGGATCGCGGCGTGATCTCGCTCGGCGTGGAGCCGCAGCTCAATCCCGATCATCTGATCCGCTACAACGTCGGCGTTTGAGCCACGCAGAAAACAGCCCCGGCCGCGCCGCGGCCGGGGCTCGAGTCGCGTGCCGTAGCCCCGCTAGAAGCTGTAGTGGAAGTTGACCATGTAGCGGCGCCCGTAAACGTCGAAGTTGTTCGGCAGGACGGTCTGCGAGCTGAACCTCGTGTCGAACGACGGGATGATCGGCGGGTCCGCGTCGAACATGTTCGAGATCGACAGCGACGCTTCCCAGTTGTGACCGGTGCGCATCTCCGCACGGTACGCGAGGATCAGGTCCGTGTAGGCCTTCGATTGCACCGTGTTGTCGTCGATCGTGAACACCCCCGTGGGCAGCGCGCCCACGTTCATGCCGGGCTCCCACTGCACCCAGTTCGGGTTGTCCACGCCCGCCGACTGCACGGGCGCGAGGCCGCCGTCGAGCCGCGTCTCCGGGATGTAGCGCTCCTGGAGGTTGATGCCCCACGGCCCGATGTCGTAGCGCACGTTCGCGAGCAGCTTCACGTCCGGCTCGAACCAACGGCCTGCGATGTCGCGATAGTCGGCCGCCGCACCGCCGAGCAGCGTGTTGCTGTCCTCGAGCAGGCGCCCGGCCAGGAAGCGGAACGTCAGCGACTCGTTCTTGTTCTTCGCCCAGTTGGGCTCCGTGTTGTAAACGAGCTCGTAGTCGATGCCCCGCACGCGCGCCTTGTTGATGTTCTGCTGAATGTCGCGGACCTGCGTGATGGTGCCGGAGGCATCCCGAGTGATGTACTGGCACTGGTTTTGTCGGCCGAGGCGGTAGCAAGCGTCCACGATGTTCTGCACGCCCACCGTGCCGATGGCGCCGCTCATGTCGATGTCGTAGTAGTCGGCCGACACCTGCAGGCCGATCCGCGAGGGCGCGAACACCAGGCCGATCGTCTGCGTATCGGCCTCCTCCGGATTCAGGTCCGGATTGCCGCCCGTCGTCGTCGTGATCTGAGTCGCCGGACTGTTCGGCGGCAGCAAAGGATCGAAGACCTGACCGCCGCCGCCCTGGAGATTGAACCGCTCGGCGAACGTGGGCTCGCGAACGTCGCGCGACACGGTTCCGCGCAAGCGCCACGCCTCGGTCATCTGGAAGTTGATGCCGGTCTTGTGCGAGATGATGTTGCCGCTCGTCGAGTAGTCGGAGTTGCGGCCCGCGATGTCGACCTCGAGGCGCTGATTGCCGGACTTCGATTGCCACAGCGGCAGGTTGAACTCCGTGAACGCCTCCATCACGTGGTACTCGCCCGTGATCACCGGCACCGTCGAGAACTCGTGCAGGTTCGGGCTGCCGCCGGTGAAGCCGCCCGAGAATCCGCGAATGCCGAGGCTCGGCACGTTTTGCGGCGGTCCGTACGCCATCAGCGCCTGCGGCAATCCGCGCTGCCAGAACGACTGGTCGCGGTAGGTCATGCCGCCGGCCATCGAGAACTCGCCGGGACCGTAGCCCTTCCAGATGGGCCCGGAGAACACGACTTCGGCGAACTCTTGCGTGACCGTGCCCACGCCTTCCTTCTGCGACTGCACGTAGGCGTGCGCCGCGGGGCTCACGTTGCCTTGTCCGAGCACGTTCATCGGCACGCAGTTCGGGATCGCGTCCGGTCCCACGGGCCCGGGGATCGGCACGAGGTCGGTGGGTCCGCCGAGCGAGTCGTCGCCTTGCGGCGCGGGCACGCGGACGCCGGCCACCGACAACCTGAGCTGCTCGGGCGTGGGGTTGTAGCGCTGCACGTTGCAGATGATGTCGCCGGTGCCCGTGGCGTTGAGCGGCACGAGATCGGGACGGCCGTCGGCCGGCCCGGTGCCGTTGTCACCGGTCAAATCACGGCGGTCCTTGAAGACCTCCACGGCGTCGATCGCGAGGAACTCGCGGTCGACGCGGACCTCGTTGTAGACGGTGGAGTAGCGGTCGGTCTCGCCGCGCTGCGCCCGGATCTGCATGTTCCACTTGTCGCCGATCTCCTTGTCGAGACCGAGCTGCAGCGTCCAGGTGTCGAACTCGTTGTGCCGCTCCTCGTCGTCGTTCCAGTTGCCGGGCTGCCCTTCCACCGTGCCCTGTTTCTGGAACACGAACGAGTCGACGCCCTGGTCGATCATCGCCTGGCGCACGCTCGTGGGCAGGTACGGATTGGTCACGTAGAGCCTGCCGTTCCAGATGCCCGACAGGTGCGGGATGCCGCGCTGATGGTGATCGTTCGACTCGGTCTCGCCCGCGAACGCGTTGATCAAGAAGCGCGTGGTGTCGTTCGCGTCGAACTGGAAGCCGGCGAATACGTTGCGGCGCACTACTTCGGCGCCGTAGATCGGCGTGTTGAATGCGAGGTTCGCGATATCCGCCTCGGGCCCGCCGGACTGGTTGGACGACCCCGTTCCCACCACGTTGCCGGGCGCGAACGGCACGAGCGCCGTGCCCGGATAGTTGAAGTTGAGCCCGTTGAGTGTGAACGGTACCGTGCCGCCGGCGACGTTGGCGCCCGCGCCGACTTTGCCCGTCGGCGTATGGATCGTGGCGTGCACGTCCGGCAACACGAGCCTTTGCGGCTGCGTCGCGTTGCTCGCGGCGCTGGTCCATGCGGGATTCGCGACGATGCCGTAGCGCTGGAACCAGTCGCCGAGCTCGCTCGGGTCAGGATCGATCGGGTCGATGTTCTGCGACTCCAGCGAGCCCACGAAATGCCAGCGGTCGCCGAACTTCGTGCCCCACGCGGCCGACAAGTCCTGCTGGTCGCCGAAGCCCGCGTCGGTGCGGCCGAGGCCGACGTTGAGGTCGAAGCCCTCGTAGTTGTGGTTGATCCGGAAATTGGAGACGCCGGCGAGCGCGTCGGCGCCGTAGGCGGCCGAAGCTCCGCCGGTGACGACTTCTACTTGGCTCAGCAGCGCCGTGGGGAAATTGTCGACGTTGACGGCGCCGTCGCGATCGGCCGGCACCACGCGCGCGCCGTCGAGCAGCACGAGCGTGCGTTGCGGTCCCATCGCGCGCATGTTGATCGTGCTGATGCCGGCTTGGCCGAACAATGCGCCGCCGCCGCGCTGCGCGCTCTGCGTGGCGAAGAACTGCGGCAATTGATCGAGCTGATCCGCGACCGTTCGGCCGGGCTGGAATTCGGCGAGGTCGTTGGCCGTGACCGCGGTGACGGGCACGGCGGTGGTGAAGCCGCTCGTGCGGGCGATGCGCGAGCCGGTGACGATGACCTCGTCGTTCTGCGATTCCTGTGCGTACGCGGCGCCGGCGAGTGCGAGCCCTACGGCGGCGGCGACGGCAGAGAGCGTGAGTGCTTGCGAGAGTCGACGGTCCCGAGACGCGAACGGGCGCTGCATAGCCATGGTTTCCCCTCCCATAGTTGTTGTAAAGCTACAACGGCACGCGTGAGACGCTCTCACGTTTAGCACGAGGCATAGGTGGCGTCAAACTACTATTGGCGCCACCACCATTCGATCGGCCGAGGACGCGCCTCGCGCGCGTTCCGGTCTTCCCCGTTCCGGTAAAGTGCTTACTAAGTTTGCAATCCGCCGCCTGCCCGGCCGCGGCAGGCGTAGCGCGCATGCGAATCCCATCCCCGCCTCAGCGCGGCAACGCCGGCTGTGGCACGGCGATTGCAAAAGGCATCCCGTTCACGGCGGGAGAAGTGCTACGGGGACCGTGCATCGAGCGGCTTGGAGCCAAACGCGGAGCTGGAGGCGGCGGGGTCATCGCGTGATTGCGTTGCGCCGAGTGTCAGCGGCGCTGCGCAGGCGCGTGCCGGCGACTCTGCGGCGCGCGCGATTCTGGCGTTGGTTGTTCGCCCTCGTCCTGCTGCTCGCAGGGGCGGAAGCCGCCGCCCAGACCCACTTCACGAGCACGCCGGTGACGAATGCCACGGCCGGGCAGCCGTATCTCTACCCGATCACCGTCACCGGGCAGGGCCTGATTCGGATCATCGCCACCACGCCGCTGCCGCCGTGGCTCACGCTCACGGATGCCGGCAACGGCACCGCCACGCTCGCAGGCACGCCGCCGGACCCGAACACCGTCTGGCAGATCGGGCTCATCGCCGACGACGATCTGTGCCGCACCCTGTTGTTCTCGCTCTGCGAGCAGCAGAGCTTCCTGCTCAGCGTGGGCGCGAATCAACCGCCGATCGTCGTCCCACCCGGCATTCCGCCGCAGACCGCCGCGGTCGCGCGCGCCTTCACGCTCGACCTCTCCGCAACGTTCACGGATCCCGAAGGCGATCCGTTCGTGCTCCGCCAGGCGGGGCTTCCGCCGACGCTGACGCTCACGGACCGCGTGATCTCCGGCACGCCCGCGGCGGGCGACGCGCTGCTCTCGCCCTACCTCGTGACGGTGACCGCGGACGACGGCCGCGGCGGCACGGTCGCCGCGCAGTTCACGCTCACCGTATCGCCCGACGCGCCCCCGGCCGTCGTCGGAACGGGCATCCCCGACCAAAGCGTCGTCGAGAACGCGCAGCTCAACCTCGACGTCGCGCCCCTGTTCACCGACGCGGACGGCGACCCGATCACGTTTGCGGCCGCCGGATTGCCGCCGGGCTTCCAGCTCGCGGGCTCGGTGATCGCCGGCACGGCGACCACGGGCGCGCTCGCGGCGTCGCCGTATCGAGTGACCGTGACGGCGGCCGACAACCGCGGCGGCAGCGTCGCGGACACGTTCGACCTCACGATCGTGCCGCTGGCTCGCGCGGACGTGTACGTGAGCGCGATCGCAGCCGCTCCCGCGCCCGCCGCCCGCGGCGACGCCGTCGTATGGACCGTGACCGTCGGCAATCACGGGCCGAGCCCGAGCGGCGCCGTGCCCGTGAATCTCGAGTTCGCGGGCAACCCGTTCACGTTCTCGTCGAATCCGTGCACCCTCACGGCCGCCGCGAACCGGCAGCAGCTCGCGTGCAACGCGGGTCCGATCGAGAGCGGCGCCACCCAAACGCTCGAGCTCGCGGGCGCCGCCGCGCAGACGGGAGACGTGTTCGTCACGGCCGCGATTCCCGCCGCCACGACGGTGCCCTTGGATCCCGCCGCGAACAACAATCGCGGCGCGGCGGCGCTGAACGTGGGCGAGGCGATCGTGACCGCGCCGGCGCAGCGCATCGCGCTCGCTGCCGCCGGCGTAGCGTTGGGCGATCTCGACGGCGACGGTTTCGCGGACCTCGTGGCCGCCGCCGCGGGCGCCGAGCCGTTCGTGTTGCTCGACATCGCGGACCCGACGGCGCTCGACGGCGGCCTCGTGCAAGCCGGCGCGAAGCGCCGGGGGCTCGCGAGCATCCCGCTCACGTTCGGCAGCACGGGGGCGGGCGCCGACGTCGCGCTCGCGGATCTCGACAACGACGGCGATCTCGACGTCGTCGTCGCGAACGGCCCGGGCAGCGCGAGCGCGGCATTCGCGAACGACGGGCACGGCGTGCTCACCCTGCTCGCCACGCTCGGCCCTCCGGCACGCAACGACCGCGCGGTCGCGGTCGCCGACGTCAACGGCGACGGCTTCGCGGACGTGGTGATCGCGAGCGCCGGCGGCAACTCTCTCCATACGAGCGCGAGCGGCGCGAGCTTCGCGCAGTCGCCGCTGCCCGCGGCCAGCGGCGGCGCCGTGGACGTGGCGCTCGCCGACGTCGCCGGCAGCCCGCTGCCCGACCTCGTCTTCGTGAATGCGGGTGGGGCGGCGGTGCGCTACGAGAACTTGGGCGGCGGCAAGTTCGGCCCCGCGGTCACCGTCGACGCCGGTCCGTCGGTGGGCGTGGCGGCCGCGGACTTCAACGGCGACAACCGCGTCGATCTCGTGCTCGCGCGCATGAGCGCGCCTGGTAATGCGCTGCCCGCGAATCCGGTGTACCTCAACAACGGCGCCGGCGGCTTCGTGTCCGTGGAAGCGCTCGGCGCGTCGCCCACCGCGACGGTGCTCACCGGCGACGTCGACGGCGACGGAACGAACGACGTGGTCGCGATCAACGCCACGGGCGTCGAGCAGCTGTTCTTGGGGGACGGCAACGGCAACTTCCGCCTGCATTCGCAGATCTTCTCGAGCCCGGGCGCCACGCGGGCCGCCTTGGGTCCCGTGGGCAGGCAGAAGCGCGCGGACCTCGTCACCGCGGGCAGCTCGTCGGTGGACGTGTTCTTCAACGACGGCCGCGGCAATCTCGGGTTGGGCGACACGGCGCCGCCCGTGATCACGCTCATGGGCACTTCCGACGTGGCGCTCGAGATCGGGGCCGCCTATCAGGATTTGGGCGCCACCGCCGTCGACGACGTCGACGGCACGCTGCAGCCGACGGCTGCGAGCAATGTCGATACGCAAGTGATCGGCACCTACCAGGTCACGTACACCGCGATGGACAGCGCGGGCAACGCTGCCGCGCCCGTGAGCCGCAACGTGCGCGTCAACGCGCACGAGGCAGCGCAGGGCGGCGGCGGAGGCGCGGGGGGTGCGCCGCTGCTCGTGCTGCTGCTCGCGGCTTCGCTGTCACGGCTGCGCGCCGCGCGCGCGGAGGAGTCGCTTCATGCGAAACAAGCTCGTCGCTAGATTGCATTGGACACAACTGGTCGCGCTCGCGCTATCGCTCGCGGCGTCGCGCGCGGGCGCGAGCGACTTGAGCTACACGTTCGTCGATTTCGGCGCGCTGGCCGTGAAGAGCGACGCGACAGGTCAGCAGTCGCCCGCGCCGGGCCAGACCGTGACCGTCACCACGGACAAGGGCGACGGGCTCACAGTCGCGGGGTCGCTCGCGCTGGGTCAGCGGTTCTACCTCACGGGCTCCTACGACAGCACGGTCGTGGACGTGGACGCGGTGATCCAGAGCCCGCTCGCCGTCGCGAGCACCAGCGGCAATTTCGACCACGTGGTCACGCGCGTGGGCTTTGGCTACGTGCGGCCGATCGGCCGGCGCCTGGATCTCCTCTTCGAGCTCGGCCGCGACAAGGTCACCTACGACTTCGGCAGCTTCGCGGGAGAGAACTTCGACGTCGAGGACTCGGCGCTGGCCGCTCAGGTGGGCTTGCGCTTCAAGGCGAGCGACTCGCTCGAGCTCTTCGTCGCCGCGCGCGGCTCCGACGTGGGGGAAGTGGATCTCACGAACCGGAGATTCGACTCCGGCACCGCGGTCTCGGCCGGCTTGCGCTTCTATTTCTTCGAGGACTTGGGGCTCGGCGTGGACTATCGAAGCGGCGACGTGGACACGCTGGCGTTGTCGATGCGTTTCGGTTTCGGCGAGCTGCGGGCGGGTGGCCGTTAGCGGCAAAGGGGTGATCGGATGAGAAAGCAATTCTTGAACGAAGACCGTTTGGCGGCCCTTGGAGCGGCGCTGATGGGTCTCGCTGCTCTGCTCGCCACGCGGGGCGCGCGCGCCGCGTGGGATCTCGTGCCCGCGGTGGGGTTGACCACGGAAGTGGACGACAACGCGCGGCTCGTGCCGGCCGACCAGCCGTCGTCCACGCGCACGGCGCTCGACGCGCGCCTGCGGATGCGCAGCTTCGGCGACCGCGGCGAGGCGTACATCGAGCCGCGGTTCGTCACCGACTCCTATGCCGATTCGCGCGACCAGCCGCTCGAGAGCAACGACGTGTTCCTGCTCACGAGCGCGGCCTACGCGTTCGAGCATTCGAACATCGAGTTCCAGACCGACTACCGCAAGGAGAGCGTGCTGCGCTCGGAGATCGATCCCGCGCTGCCCGACAATCTCACCGATCAGGGGCCGGGCACCGTCGACACGGGCTCCGGCACGCTCGGCACGTTCACCGACGAGCGCAAGCGTCTGGACATCGGGTTCAACGTGGGCTTCGTCTTGTCGCCGCGCACCAACATGCGGCTCGAGCTCTCCCGCATCGACGTGGGTTATCCCGATCAGACGAGCCTCATCCGCTCGCCGTTCGACGACAACGAGATCGGCGTGCGGCTGATTCGCCAGGTGGACCCGCGCAATCAAGTGAGCGCCCGCGTGTATTTCGACGATTTTCACGCGGTGCGCAACGACAACGACTCGCAGGCGTTCGGAGTGGAAGGCGCGTTCTCGCGGCCGCTGTCGGAGACCTGGTCCATAGAGTTCGCCGCGGGCGTTGCGCGCACCGACTACACGTTCAGGCCCGCCACCGGCGGCGTCGTGGACAACGCGGCGAACAACTTCACGTTCGACACCGCCTTCCGCAAGCGCTCGCAGCTCACCAACTGGACGATCGACATCGGGCGCTCGATCGACCCGAACAGCAACGGCTTCTTGACCGTGCGCGACGACCTGAGCCTGCGCATGGCCCATCAATTCAGGACGCGGCTTGCGGCGTCGTTCGGTCTGCGCGGCTCGCAAGTCGATACTCCGGCGGAGTCCGTCGGCGGCGGGTTCACACGCGACTATTGGCGCGCGTCGTTCCAGGTGGAGTGGAACATCACGCCGCGCTGGCTGCTGACCACCGGCATCGATCACGTGACGGAAGAGTTCCCGGAGCTCACGGGTACGGCAAACGCCACCTCCAACGCGGTGATGGTCGGCGTCCGCTACCAGGGTTTGTCGCAGCCGGGCACGCGGCGGCCGGCCTCGCTGGCGCCGCAACCGCAGCCGCAGCCCGCGCAGCCGGGACGGCCGCAACAGCTGCCGCCGTCACGATAAATAGGGACATGCTGCTTTTCCGTCTGGAAATTGGGGACATGCCGCTTTTCGTCCGCACTCCGAGCTCGTCACGAAGCCGCGGAAAAAGCAGCACGTCCCTGTTTTCGCGGTGGGTGTTCATGGCCGGTTTCTTAACTTTGCTCAGGCGGGAATCCGCGCCGATCGGGAAGGTGCTGGGTAGGGGAGGCCGGGCTTGTGCTAGTCCGCCGCTGTTGTCACCATTCGCACCTGGGGCTAAATGCCAACACACACGTCAAATCAACCACAACGGGTAATCCTATGAAAAAGCTTGTGCTCGGTTGCTTGCTTTCCACCGCCGTCGCGTTGCCGACGTTCGCGGCCCTCAATCAGGGCGACGCGGTGACGCCGTTCAAGGCCAAGGCATCGCTCGCCGGCAAGGCGTTCGACTACTCGTTGGCCGACGCGCTGAAGAAGGGCCCCGTGGTGGTCTACTTCTATCCGGCGGCGTTCACGCCGGGCTGCAACATCCAGGCGCACACGTTCGCGGAGAACATGGACAAGTTCAACGCGGCCGGCGCCACCGTGATCGGTGTGTCGCTCGACAGCATCGACCGGCTCAACGACTTCTCGTCGGATCCGCAGTACTGCGCGGGCAAGCTCGCGGTGGCCTCGGACGCCGACGGCGCAATCGCCAAGTCGTTCAAGCTCAACGTCGGCGACGCGCGCCCGAACATGAAGGACTCGCGCGGCGTGGAGTTCAGCCACGGCTTCGCCGAGCGCACCACGTTCATCGTCACGCCGGACGGCAAGGTTGCGGCCACGGTCGGCGGCAACAGCGTGCGCCCGGACGAGAACGTCAATCAGTCGCTCGCGGCGGTGCAGGCTCTGCAGCACGCCGGTCATCACTGATCGTTGACGGCATTGGCGGTGCCGCACGGCGTTCGAGCCGTGCGGCAGCCGCATCCTCCCGATGAAACGACGCGCGGGGCAAACGCCGCCCGCCGAGCCGCCGTCCATTCCGGTAGCCGATAATCCCGACGTCGCGGAGCTCGCGACCACCACCGAGCTCGTCGCGCTCGCCAAGGCGAAGCTGCCGGCGTCCGCCTGGGACTTCATCGTGGGTGGCGCCGAGACCGAGACCACGATCCTCCGCAACCGCCAGGCGCTCGACGCGATCGCGTTCAGGCCGCGCGTGCTGCGCAACGTCGAAGCCACCGATCTGTCGGTGAAGTTCCTGAAATCGAAGCAGCGGCTGCCCGTGTTGCTGGCGCCGCTGGCGAGCCTCACCGACATCCATCCCGAGGGCGCGCTGCCGATCGCGCGCGCCGCCAAGGAGTTCGGCTGCCTGATGCTGTTGAGCAGCGTGGCGCAGCAAGATCTCGCCGCCATCGCGCGTGCGGCCGGCGAGCGCTTCGTCTTCCAGCTCTACGCGGACGGCGACGACCGCTGGGTGCTCGATCTCGCGAAGCGCGCGGCCGCGGCCGGTGCGCGCGCGTTGTGCCTCACCGTCGACGTGCCCGCGTTCGGCCGCCGCGAGCGCGCCATGCACCGCCGCCAGGCGATCGCGGGCCGGCCGTTCGGTGCGCTACGCGCCGGCGAGGAGCATCGCGCGCGCGCGGACTGGAAGCTCGTCGACCAGCTCAAGAAGGCGCTCGACGTGCCGCTGCTGCTCAAGGGCATCCAGACCGCAGAGGACGCCGAGCTCGCGCTGCAGCACGGGGTGGACGTGATCTACGTATCGAACCACGGCGGCCGCCAGCTCGATCACTGCCGCGGCGCCGTCGACATCCTGCCGGAGGTCGCGAGCACCGCGCGCGGCAAGGCGCAGATTTTGATCGACGGCGGATTCGTGCGCGGCACGGACGTGATCAAAGCCGTCGCGAAGGGCGCGGCGATGGTAGGGATCGGCCGCTTGCAGGCGCTCGCGCTCGGCGCGGGCGGACAACGCGGCATCGTGCGGATGCTCGAGCTCCTCGAAGCGGAGATCGCGGTCGCGATGAAGCTGCTCGGGGTCAACGCGTTCACGGAGCTCGACGGCACCTACTTGCAGCCGACGTCGGCCGTCGGGTCGCCCGGTCCGCTGAGCGCGTTCCCGCTGCTGGGCTCGCTCTAGGAGCCTGTCCGAGTAATGGCCACCTACTGCGGCGCGTCCCACATCGGAAATCTGCTCGATGTGGGTCGGCCTCGCTACGGCGGCCATTACTCGGACAGGCTCCTAGTCATTTCTTGCGCGGCGGCTCGAGACCCGTGTCCGGGTCCGGGCGCTGTCCGCTTCTGATTGCGCGAACGGTGGCGACGAGCGACAGCGCCGCGTTGCGCGCCTCCTGTTGAACCGCTTCGTCGCGGTCGAGCGCGTCGTGGCTCGTCGCGTAAGGCTCGTAGTAGCCGATGTAGCGCTCGATCGTGCCGGCGGCCCCGGCGGGAACGAGCTTCATCCACTCGAGCCAATCGCAGAGCGCGGTCTTGACGGCGTCCGCGCCCGAAACGTCGCCGTGCACGATCACCGCGAACGCGCGGCCCGCCAGGTGCTTCGGATAGCTCCAACCGTCGAGCTCGATTTGCTTCGCGCGTGCCGCGTCCTTGCCCCGAGTGCTCGTGGGATCGGGATTGCCGCCGTCGGCGCAGACGAGCCGGTCGATCATGAGCTTGAGCACGGACGGCACGTGATACCAATTCACCGGCGTCACGATCAGCACGCCGTGCGCCGCGACCCAACGCGGATAGATCTCGTTCATCCAATCCTGAGCTTGGCCGAGCGAGTGATTGGGGTAGCACGAGCAGGGCCAGTGACAGAGCGGCTGAGCCGTGGACACGCAAGACTTGCAGGGGTAGATCACACGCCCGTACTCGGAGACGAGCCGCGACAGATCGAGAAAATCGACCTCGAACCCGGGCTGCGTCCCGATGGACTCCTGCGCGAGCTTGGCGAGCCGAAAGCTCTTCGACGTCTCGCCGGGGCACGAATGCTCCGTGCGGGCCGAGCCGTTGATCACGAGCACGCGCGACGGCGAGCGAGCGTCGGCGTGCGCGCGCGCGGCCTCTTGGATCGCGGCGCGCGCCGCGAGCCAATCGATCGATAGGTCGTAGTCGGGGTCCGCAAATTCCGCGCCGGCTTTGCGGGTGCGCGGGGATTTGCGGTGCTCGCTGTAGCCGCGCCACGCGGCGTCGATCACGGCGTCGAGCTCGGCCTCGATCGGCTCGAACGACGGGTCGACGTGGCGCTGCCTGAAGCGCCGCTCGAACTCGTCGCGGCCGAGCTCGACGCTCGGCATGCTTTTGACGACGCGCGGTGCGCGCTCCGGTGTAGTCGCCATGGCCAGCTCCGTCTGCGCTGAGTCCCACGTGACGCGCTGCAAGGACTATGCCGATCCGCTTGCGTTCTGAGTCATACTGCTGGGCGGTGCGCAACGAGTCACGCATGCTCTCGCCGGCCGAGCAGCTGGGCTTAGCCGGGGCCGCGCTCGACGCGCGCGTGCGTCAGGCCGTCAACGCGATTCCCGATGCCGCGCTCGTGCACGTCGCGCGCCGCTTGGCCGACGACGCCCGCATGAACGAAGTGGTGTACACGCGCGACGGAGTGATCGAAGCGGTGCGCGTGATGCTGCGGCCGCTGCTCGTAATGCCCGAGCAGCTGAGCTATCTGCACCACGTATGCACGCGAATCCTGAGCGCCCTCGCGCGGCTGCCGGAGCTCTACACGAACGACGCGGACGTGCGCCGCGTGCTCCCGCTCGCAGCCGACGAGCACGCGTGGTTCGAGGACGTGTGGAGCCGTATCGGCGAAGCTTCGAACCCGCTCTACGGCCGGCTCGATGCCGTCTGCGATTTCACGAGCGCGCGCTGGCAAGATTCGCTGCGCTTCATGGAGCCGAACCTGTCGGGAGTCGGGGGCATCCATTTAGGGCCGCTCGCCGAGACGCTCGTGATGCGCGACGTTGTGCCGACGCTCGTCGGCTACGATCCGTCGCTCGCGATCGAGCTGCCGCGCGATCAGCGCGACCTGTTCCTCCAAGTGCTCCTCGATCAGGCACGCGCCGTGGGCCGATCCGGCAACAACATCTGCCTCATCGAGCCAAAGTACGTGGAGGAGGGGCCGAACGAGCAGTCGCACCTCGTGGAGTACTACCGCGCCCAACGCGGCATCGAGCTGCGGCACGCCGACCCGCGCGAGCTCAGGCTCGACGGCGACGAGGTCTACTACGAGGACACGCTCGTGGACGTCGCCTATCGTGACTACGAGATCCGCGACCTGCTCGCGCTCGAGCGCGAGGAAGGCCGGCCGCTCGCTGCGATCCGCGCCCTGTTCCGCCAGAACCGGATGATCTCGTCGATCGCCGGGGACCTCGATCACAAGAGTTGCTGGGAGGTGCTCACCACGGACGAGCTTGCCGCGCGCTACTTCAGCGTGGCGGAGCGGCAGCTGTTCCGGCGGCACATTCTCTGGACGCGTGTGGTCGCCGAGCGCCGCGTCGAGACGCCGGACGGCGACCGCGACCTCCCGGAGTACATTCGCGAGCATCGCGAGGATCTCGTGCTGAAGCCGAACCGCGGCTACGGCGGCAGCGGCGTGCATCTGGGCGTGGCACAGACCGAAGCGCAATGGGACGCGCTGCTCGACGCGGCGCTCGACAACGCCGGCGATTCGGAGCGAGGTTGGGTGGTGCAGGCGGCGGCGACGCTGCCGGTGCACCTCTTTCCCGTGCTCGACGCGCACGGGCGCACGCATGACGAGCCGTTCTACGCGGTGATGGGCTTCGCGCCCACGGATCATGGGCTCGGCATCATCGCACGCGTGTCGCAGAAACAGGTTGTGAACGTTGCCCAGCGCGGCGGTCTCGCGGCCGTCCTCGTGGGGCATCGCCCCGGAGATCTCGCGAGCCCCACGCGCTCGCCCGTGCGTGCCGACCTCGCGATGCGCGAGCTGCGTGCCACCGTGTTCAAGCTGCGCGATCTCGAAGCCGTGATCCAGGTGCTCGAGTGGGACGAAGAGACGTACCGGCCCGCGGGCGCCGCCGAGAATCGAGCGTCGCAGCTCGCGGTGCTCGGCGGGCTGCGACACGAGCTGCTCGTGAGCGACCGGCTCGGCGATCTCATGGATTCGGTGAGCGGGCGGCCGGACTTGGGCCGCGCCGAGCGAGCCGAGCTCGAGCGGCTGCGCCGCGTGCGCCGAACGGCCATCGCGCTGCCGCAGACGCTCGTGGCGGCCTTCGCCGAGGCGCGCTCACACTGTCTCGCCGCGTGGGAGCACGCGCGCACCGCGAACGACTTTCGACTGTTCGCGAAACCGTTCGACCTGCTTCTCAAGCTCCTGCGCGAGCGAGCGGACGCGCTCAAGATCGGTGAAGACCTCTACGACGGTTTGCTCGACGACCACGAGCCCGGCATGCGGCGCGCGCGGCTCGAGCCGCTGCTCGAGGCCACGGGCGACCGGCTCCGCACGCTCGTGCCGGCATGGACCGAGCGCACGCGCCGCTGGGCGGGCACGTTGCCGAAGGGGAGCTACGCGGAAAACCGGCAGCGCGACTTCTGCGGCGCGCTGCTCGCCGACATGGGCTTCGACTTTCGCCGCGGCCGGCTCGACCGCTCCACGCACCCGTTCACGATGATGGCGGGCGAGGACGACGTGCGGCTCACGATCCGCTCGTACGCGCACGATCCGCTGCCCGCGATCTTGGCCACGCTGCACGAGGGCGGCCACGCGCTCTACGACCAAGGGCTGCCCGCGGAGCTGCACGGCACGCTGCTCGCCGACGCGCCCAGCATGGGGCTACACGAGTCCCAGGCGCGGCTCTGGGAGAATCACGTGGGCCGGAGCGCGGCGTTCTGGTCGCACTACTTCGGCAGGCTCGTGCGCGCGTTTCCCGCCGCGCTTGCGAAGGTCGACCCGCGGCAGTTCCATCGCGCGATGAACGTGATCGCGCCGGGGCAGAATCGTGTGGCGGCCGACGAGGCGACCTACAACCTGCACGTGCTCGTACGCTACGAGCTCGAGATCGCGCTGCTCGCCGGAGATCTCGCCGTGACCGATCTCCCCGGCGCGTGGAACGAGCGCTACCGCCACTATCTCGGCGTGACGGCGGCCGCGCCGCGCGACGGTTGCTTACAAGACGTGCACTGGGCGCTCGGCGAGTTCGGCTATTTCCCGACCTACACGATCGGCAATCTCTACGCCGCGCAGCTCGTCGACGCGTACGCGCGCGCGCACGACCTCGACGCGGAGCTTGCGCGCGGCGACCTCGAGTCGCTGCGCGGCTGGCTCGCCGCCAAGGTGTACGCGCACGGCGCCAAGCTCGACGCCGAGGACCTGATCGAGGCCGCCACGGGGCACCGGCTCGACGTCGAGCCGTTCTTCCGGCGGCTCGAGCAGAGGGTGGCCGAGCTCGACTGACGCTGCTCACCGCACCGATGGGCCGCTCCACGGAGCCGCTCGCGCGTGATCGCAGCCCTGCGGCCGGGTAGAGTAGCGTGGGCCGGCAAAGAACAAGGGGGGCGCCATGCCGAGTCCGTCGTTACGCCGGGTCGCGATCGCGTGTGGTTGGCTGGCCGCGCTTGCGGCCGCAGGCTGCACGCAGCAGGGCTCCGAGGGTTTCGGCGCTTCCGCGCAAAGCACCGCCGTCGCCTTCGAGGGCGCGCGCGTGATCGTCGGCGACGAGAGCGCGCCCATCGAGAACGCCGTGTTCGTGGTCGACGGCGGGCAGTTCGCCGCGGTGGGCAAGGCCGGCGAAGTGTCCATTCCGCCCGGCGCGAAGCGCGTGAGCCTGAGCGGCAAGACCGTGATGCCCGCGATCGTCGACACGCACACGCATCTCAACCGCGAGCGCGACGCACTCGTGCTCGACTTGCAGCGCCGCGCGTACTTCGGCGTGAGCGCCGCGTTGAGCCTCGGTCAGGACAACGGCAGCGTGGTGTACGCCATGCAGCGCGAGCAGGTCCCCGGCGCCGCGCTCTACCGCACCGCGGGCCGAGGTATCACCGCGCCCGAGCCCGGCCGCAACGAGGCTCCCTACTGGATCAAGACCGCGGACGAGGGACGGGCGGGCGTGCGCGAGCAGGCCGCGCTCGGCGTCGAGATCATCAAGGTTTGGGTGGACGACCGCAACGGCACGTACCCCAAGCTCGGCCCGGAGCTCTACGGCGCCGTGATCGAGGAGGCGCACAAGAACGGGCTGCGCGCGATCGCGCACGTGTACACGCTCGAGGACGCGAAGGGTCTTGTTCGCGCCGGCATCGACGCGTTTGCGCACGGCGTGCGCGACAGGGACATCGACGACGAGTACGCCGGGCTCGTGAAGGAACGCCCCAATCTCGTCCTCGGCCCGAACCTGCCGGACCGCGGCGTCGCCATCGATCTCGGCTGGCTCCGTGGCGCCGTGCCGGCCGCCACGCTCGCTCCCCTCCAGGCCGCGGCCACCAACCGGCCCGAGGCGCAGGCCTTCTTCGGCATCCAGGCGCGCAACCTCGCGCGCTTGAGCGCGCAAGGTATGCGCATCGTGCTCGGCACCGACGGCAACACGCCCTGGGCTCCGCATCTCGAGATGGAGGACATGGTGGCCACGGGCATGACGCCCGCGCAGGTGATCACGGCCGCAACGCGCAACTCCGCGGAGTTCTTGCGGCTCGACTCGGGCACGGTTGCCGCGGGCAAGAGCGCCGACTTCGTCGTGCTCGACGCGAATCCGCTCGACGACATCAAGAACACCCGGCGGATCGACGCCGTATATCTGCGCGGCGCGGCCGTCGACCGCGACGCAATCCGCTCCGCTTGGCAATGAACTGAAGAACGAACGAGGAACACGACGATGCAACGACTCCGATACGACCGCGCGCCTCTTGTCTCGGCTCTCGCCGGCGCGATTCTGTGCGCGTTGGCGGGCACGGCGAACGCGCAGGCGTTCGCCGACGCGAACAGCTCGAAGGCCGGCTACTCCGGCGGCAGTCTCGCGCCGGCCGGCGCCTGCGACAAGCTCGCCGAGCTGAAGCTGCCGGAGGTCGTGCAGATCTCCGCACGCGCAGTGCCCGCCGAGGACGGTGCTCCGGCGCATTGCCGAGTGAGCGGCATGATCGAACCCGAGGTGGCGTTCGAAGTGAACCTGCCGGCGATGTGGAACGGCCGGTTCTACATGATCGGCAACGGCGGTCATGCGGGCGAGGCGCTCGACGACCGCGGCCGCGCCGCGCAGCGCGCGCAGGCGCTGCAGCACGGCTTCGCGATGGCGCAGACGAACACCGGCCACTACGCGAGCAAGGAGCCGGGCGGCACCTTCGTGCTCAGCAATCCGCAGAAGGCGATCGACTATGCGTATCGCGCCGTGCACGTGAGCGCCGCCACGTCGAAGGAGCTCGCCAACCGCTACTACGGCAAGCCGGTGTCGAAAGCGTATTGGAATTCGTGCTCGAACGGCGGCCGGCAGGGTCTGCTCGAGGCGCAGCGCTATCCCGCCGACTTCGACGGTATCGTCGCGAACGCGCCGTGGGTGGACCAAACCGGCTTCACGATCGGCGCGATGTGGAATCAGCGCGCGCTCGCCGACGCGGCGGTGACGCCCGAGAAGATCGCGCTCGTCGCGGGCGCCGCGATGAAGAAGTGCGACGTCGTCGACGGCCTCGCCGACGGCCTCATCGACGATCCGCGGCGCTGCTCGTTCGACGTGGCGAAGGACGTCGCGAGCTGCCCCGCCGGCAGCGACGCCGGCACTTGTCTCACGTCGGCGCAGGCGGTCGCGATCCAGAAGGTTTATGACGGCCCGAAGAGCGGCCGCAAGCAGATCTTCCCGGGCTTCATGGTCGGTAGCGAGGCGCTCGTCCCCGGCGCGAACGGCGCGTCGAGCAGCGGCTGGACCAATTTGATCCTGCCGGGCCAGCAAGGAAAGCCGGCGGACTTCAATCTCGCGGAGGGCACGATGCGCTATCTCGTGTTCCAGCCCCCGCGGCCCGACTACGACTACAAGACGTTCGACTTCGACAAGGACCCGCCGCTGCTCGAGCGCTGGGGCAAGCTCGCGAACGCCACCGACACGAACCTCAAGGAGTTCCGAGCGCGCGGCGGCAAGCTGATCATGACCTACGGCTGGGCCGACACGATTCTGCAACCCATGATGGGTGTGAACTACTACGAGAAGGCGGTCACAGCGAACGGCGCGAACGGCAGGGAGTTCATGCGGCTGTTCATGGTGCCCGGCATGGCGCACTGCGCGGGCGGCATCGGCCCCGACCAGAACGACGCGGTCACGGCCGTCATCGACTGGGTGGAGAAGGGCGCGGCGCCCGACAAGCTCGTCGCGAAGAAGATCGTGAACGGCGCGACGACACGCTCGCGGCCGCTGTGCCCGTATCCGCAGGTGGCGCGCTACAAGGGCCAGGGCAGCATTGACGATGCGGCCAACTTCGAATGCCGCACGCCTTGAACGGGCGCGCTAGGAACAGCAGGGAGCGGGATTGCGGCGCGAGGGCGCCGCACCGCCGCTCGTGCAGCTACTTCTTGTGCTCTTTCTCGATCAGGTAGCTCGCGATGCGCAGCATGTCCTGGCTCGAGTCGCCGCGGAGGACGAGGTAGCGGCCGTTCACGACGAGCGAAGGGGTTCCCGTAATCTGGCTCCGCTTCATGCGTTCCGTAGCCCTTTTCACTTTGGCGTCCACACCGAAGCTCTTCATCGTGTTCAAGAACTGGGCTTTGTCGACGCCATAACCGGCATAGAACCCGGCAATGCGATCCTCGTCCACCTTGTCGCCTTCGGCCGGAATCTTGTGAGTGACGTGGATCGCCTCGTAGACCGCGGCATGCGTCTTGTCCAAGAGCCCCAGCGCTTCCGCGGCGTAGTAAGCGCGTGCGTACTGGATGAAGTCGGGGCGAAAAGTCGCGGGCACGTGGACGAGCTTCGCGTAGGGCGGCAATTTCGCGGTCCAGGCCACGAGCAGCGGCTCGAAGCCGAAGCAGGCCGGGCAGATGTAGTTGAAGAATTCCTCCACCACGACCTGGTTGCTCGAGGGATCGGGCGGAGTGCCATTCGTAATCTCGAGGTAGTCTTTCCCGGCCACGGGCTCCCCGGATTGGGCGTTGGCGGGGCTCGCCGCGGCGACGAGCGCGGTTACGAATGCGGAAACGACAAGGTTCTTGATCACGAGTGGGTCCCTCGGTTGTAGAGCGCCATCTTAACCCCGCTGCACGCGTTGCGCGCGGCGGATGGCATCGTCGATGGCGCGGCGCGCGGCGGCCGCGTCGCCCCAGTCGCCGATCTTCACCCACTTGCCGTCTTCGAGGTCCTTGTAGTGCTCGAAGAAGTGCTCGATCTGCTGGAGCGTGATCGTGGGCACGTCGCTGTAGTTGGTGACGCTCACGTAGCGCTTGGTGAGGTGCGGCGACGGCACCGCGATGATCTTCTCGTCGTGGCCCGCGTTGTCTTCCATCACGAGCACGCCGATCGGCCGCACGTTGATCACGCAGCCGGCGACCAGCGGCCGCGTGTTGCAGACGAGCACGTCGATCGGGTCGCCGTCCTCCGACAACGTGTGCGGCACGAATCCGTAATTGCCGGGATATGCCATCGGCGTGTACAGGAACCGGTCGACGACCAGCGTGCCGGCTTCCTTGTCGAGCTCGTACTTGATCGGCTGGCCGCCGAGCGGCACCTCGATGATGACGTTCACGTCGTGCGGCGGGTCGCGGCCGATCGAGATCGCGTCGATGCGCATGTGTTCCGGTTTCCTGGCGGGTTGGGAGGGATAGTAATCGATGCTCGTCATGAGCGAGGCGAAAAAAGGTCAACCTGCGGCGGTGTCGGGAGTGGGCTGAGCGGATGTCGCAAGCAAGGAGCGGCAGCGCGCGCGTGACTTGCCGGCCGCGCGGAGCAGGTCCGTAGACGCTGGCGGTGGGACGTGCGAGCCGCATCGCGCGCCGCCGCCCGAGAGGCGCCCGCGGCGTGCGGTGCCAGTCGCCGATCCGAGACACGACTCCGCGCGCGCGTTCTGCTATCGTGCGCGCCCGGCCGCCCCGCGGCTCTCCCAACGAAGGCACTCACGGCGCAAGCCGCGCGCGATAGTCCTTTGAAAACGCCGTTCTTCTACATTCCGGCAACCGCGAGCGCCGGTCCCGGCGCGCCGCCGCAAGGGTTGTGGGCGTTCTACTGGCACTTCATCCGCCAGAGCAAGGGTTGGTACGCTGCGATGTTCGCGACGAGCTTGGGCGTGGCCCTGCTCGACACCGTGATCCCGCTCTTCATCGGCAAGCTGGTCGCCGTCATGGCGGCCGGCGATCGCCACGCAGCGCTTGGAAGCCAGTGGCCGCTCCTGATCGGGATGATGGCGCTCGTGCTGCTCGTGCGGCCGCTCGCGATCCTCACGGACATCGCGATCCGGCACAACGCGCTCGTGCCGGGCGTCACCACGCTGATCCGCTGGCAGAGCCACTGGCACGTGGTGCGTCAGAGCCTCACGTTCTTCCAGAACGACTTCGCGGGCCGCATCGCCAACCGCGTGATGCAGACCGGCGGCAGCTTGCGCGAGAGCACGATGTCCAGCATTCGCGCGGTGTGGTACATCGGCGTGTACGGCATCACCGCGTTCGGGCTGATGACCGCGGCCAATTGGCGCCTCGGCCTGCCCACTCTCGCGTGGGTGGTGGGTTACGTGCTCGTGCTCCGCTATTTCGTGCCGAAGTTGCGCGAGCTGTCGCGCGCGAGCTCCGAAGGGCGCTCGCTCGTGATGGGCCGCATCGTCGACAGCTACACCAACATGCTCACGGTGAAGCTATTCGCGCGGCTCAAGGACGAGGACGCGTACGTGCGGGAGTCGCTCGACGACCACCAGGGGCTCATGCGCGCCCACATGCGGATGATCACGCGCTTCATGTTCTCGCTCGCCGTGCTCAATGCGGCGCTGCTCGTGGGCACGGCCGCGATCGGCCTCGGGCTGTGGGTGCAAGGCGCGATCGGAGCGGCGATGGTCGCAACGGCGCTGCCGCTCGCGTGGCAGACGGCGAACGCCGCCGGTTGGGTGAGCTGGGAGGTCACCGCGATCTTCGAGAACATCGGCGTGGTGCAGGAAGGCATGGAGTCGATCGCCGTGCCGCACTCGGGTGTCGACCGGCCGGGCGCCCAGCCGATCGAGGTCGAACGCGGCGAGATCCGCTTCGAGAACGTCACGTTCGGCTACGGCCGCAAGGACACCGCGCCCGTGATGAGCCGTCTCTCCCTCGTGATCGCGGCGGGCGAGCGCGTCGGCATCGTGGGCCGTTCCGGCGCGGGCAAGTCGACGCTCGTGAACCTGCTGCTGCGCTTCCACGAGCCCGAGAGCGGGCGCATCGTCGTCGACGGCCAGGACATCGCGCGCGTGACACAGGAGAGCCTGCGGGCCAACGTGGGCATGGTCACGCAGGACACGTCGCTGCTGCACCGCTCGATCGCGGCGAACATCCGCTACGGCAAGCCCGGCGCCAGCGACTCCGAGGTCGCCGAGGCGGCGCGCAGGGCGCAGGCGCACGAGTTCATCGGGGGCTTGCGCGACTGGAACGGCCGCGCCGGCTACGCCGCGCACGTCGGCGAGCGCGGCGTGAAGCTGTCCGGCGGCCAGCGGCAGCGGATCGCGATCGCGCGCGTGATCTTGAAGGATGCGCCGATTCTCGTGCTCGACGAGGCCACGTCGGCGCTCGACAGCGAAGTGGAGCTCGCGATCCAGGAGCAGCTCCTCAACTTGATGGAAGGCAAGACCGTGATCGCGATCGCGCATCGCCTGTCCACGATCGCGCGCATGGACCGGCTCGTGGTGCTCGACGCCGGCCGCATCGTGGAGGAGGGCACGCACCGCGAGCTCCTCGAGCGCGGCGGTCATTACGAGAAGCTCTGGCGGCACCAGTCGGGCGGCTTCATCGCGAACGAGCTCGACGCCGGGGAAGTCCGCGAAGTAGCGCGCGCCTGACGCTCGCGGTTCGCCGGGCGCCAAGATAGGGACAGGTTACTGTGTCGGCGGGGCGGCCGGCGAAAAATGGGGACATGTTACTTTTTGCCGAGGCCGTCACGAAGACCGGCGCTTCTACCGAAAAGTAACATGTCCCTATTTTCGCCGTGGTAGCCTTGCGGGCCATGAAACGCGCAACGCTGTTCGTGCTTGCACTCACCGGCGCCTCCGCGGCTCATGCGCAGGTGCTGCCCTTCAACGAGGCCGGCGTCACGATGGGCCACCATCATGTGATGGTCGCGGACGTCGATGCTCAGAAGAAGATCTGGGTCGACGCGCTCGGCGGTCAACCCTCGGGCAGCGGACCGTTGCAATTCGTGAAGTTCCCGGGTGTGTTCGTGATCCTGACGCCCGGCAAGGGCACCGAGGGCACCAAGGGCTCGGTCATCGACCACATCGCCTTCAACGTGAAGGACTTGAAGTCCACGCGCGCCAAGCTGGCCGCGGCCGGCGCCGCGATCTCGAACGAGAGCGACGCGCGCTTCGACGCGCTCTTGCCCGGCGGCATCGACGTGCACTTCTTCGCCGATGCGTCGCTCGCCACGCCGATCGCGAACCGCGCGATCGCGTTCGTCTCCACGGATCCGGAAGCCGAGCGGGCGTGGTGGGAGAAGGTGCTCGGCGCGAGGACCGCGAAGGAGAGCGCGCTCACCGTCAGCACGATTCCCGGCGTGCGGCTGTTGTTCTCGAAGGCGGACGTCGCGGCCGCGTCCTCGCGCGGGCGCAGCCTCGATCACACGGGCATCGGCGTCAAGGACGTGGCCGCGTTCTGCGACCGCGTCGCGGCGCAAGGCGTGGTCTGCGAGAAGCTGTTCAACGGCGCCGCTGCGATGATCACCGACCCCGCCGGCGTCCCGATCGAGGTCAACGCAGGGCTCGAGTCTCGCTAGTCGAGCACCTGCGAGAGCAGGCCGTCGGCCAGCTTCGGCTCGAACCACGTCGACTTCGGCGGCATGAGCTTGCCGGCGTCGGCGACGGCCATGAGCTGCTCCATTCGCGTGGGATGCAGCGCGAACGCGACGGCGGCGCGCCCGCTGCGTACGCGCTGCTCGAGCTCCGCGAGGCCGCGCACGCCCCCCACGAAATCGATGCGCTTGTCGGTGCGCGGGTCGCCGATGCCGAGCACCGGCGCGAGCAGCCGATCCTGGAGCAGGCTCACGTCGAGGCTCGCCACGGGATCGGCGCGCGGCACGAGCTCGCGCTTGATTCGTAGCCGGTACCATTTGTCCGCGAGAAACATGCCGAACGTCTCGGGCTCCGCCGGCCGCACGGCAGCACCGCTCGGCTCGATCGTGAAGCTGGCGCCGATCCTCTCGAGGAGCGTGGCGCCCGACAGCCCGTTCGAGTCCGCGACGACGCGGTTGTAATCGAGAATCCGCATCTCGTCGTGCGGAAACGCCACCGCGAGGAAAAACTCGTGGTTCGCGAGCGGCGCGCCCGCTGCGCGGCGCTGCCGTGCGACCCGCGAGGCCGCCGCCGAGCGGTGATGCCCGTCCGCGATATATAAGGTGTCGCGAGCCGCGAAGGCCGCGGCGAACGCTGCCACCTGCGTGCGATCGCTCACGCGCCACACCGTGTGCACGACGTCGTTCGGGCCCGGCACGGCGAACAGCGGCTTGCCGGCGGCGGCCGCGCCCACGAGCGCGGCGAGCCGTGCGTCGGCGCGATACGCGAGCAGCACGGGCCCGGTCTGCGCGTTGAGCGTGGCGATGTTGCGCACGCGATCGTTCTCCTTGTCGGGGCGCGTGAGCTCGTGGCGGCGGATGCGGTTCGCGTCGTACGCGG
>DASUFK010000228.1:0-8410 GCA_036274615.1 Gammaproteobacteria bacterium
GCGCGCCGCCGGCGGCGAATGGCGCGAGCCCGGCTGCTCGATGTGCATCGCGATGAACGGCGACACCGTGCCCGCGGGCAAGCTCGCGGTGAGCACCAGCAACCGCAACTTCGAAGGCCGCCAAGGCAAGGGCGCGCGCACGGTGCTCGCGAGCCCGCTCACCGCCGCGGCCGCCGCGATCAACGGCGCGATCACCGATCCGCGCGAGCTCCTGAGCTGAGAACGACCATGGAACCCGTCAAGCAAATTCGCTCGAAGACCGTCGTCATCCCGTTCGACGACATCGATACCGACCAGATCATCCCTGCCCGCTTCCTCACGACCACAACCAAGGAAGGGCTCGGCAAGCAGCTGTTCTACGACTGGCGCTACAACCCCGACGGCTCGACCAAGCCGGAGTTCGTGCTCACCAAGCCCGAGAACAAGGGCGCCGCCATCCTGATCGGCGGCCACAACTTCGGCTGCGGCTCGTCGCGCGAGCACGCGCCGTGGGCGCTCGTGGACTTCGGCATCCGCGCCGTCGTCAGCACCGAGATCGCGGACATCTTCCGCAGCAACTCGCTCAAGAACGGGCTGGTGCCGATCATCGTGGACAAGGCCACGCACCAGTGGCTGCTCGCGAACCCCGGCATCGAGGCCACCGTCGACGTCGCGAGCTCCACGCTCACCGCCGGCGACAAGCGCGTCACGTTTCCGATCGACAAGTTCTCGCGCTACTGCCTGCTGAACGGCGTGGACCAGCTCGGCTTCCTGCGCGAGCACGAAGCCGACATCGCTCGCTACGAGCAGGCGCGCGCATGACCACGCACAAGATCGTGGTGCTGGCCGGCGACGGCGTCGGCCCCGAAGTCACGGCGCAGGCCGTGCGCGTGCTCGAGGCGGTCGGCGCCAAGTACGATCTCGACCTGCAATTCGACGAGCAGCTGCTCGGCGGCGCCGCGTACGACGCCACGGGCTCGCCGTTGCCCGATGCCACGTTGAAGGCGGCCAGAGCCTCCGCGGCCGTGCTGCTCGGCGCCGTCGGCGGGCAGAAATGGGACACCGCCCCGCCGAAGCTCCGGCCCGAGCAGGGCCTGCTCGGTATCCGCAAGGCGCTCGGTTTGTTCGCCAACCTGCGTCCGGTGACCACGATCCCCGAGCTCGCGGCGGCCTCCCCGCTCAAGCCCGAGAAGCTCCAGGGCGTCGACATCATGGTGATCCGCGAGCTCACCGGCGGCATCTACTTCGGCAAGCGCGAGCGCACCGACACGGCCGCGTTCGACACCTGCGAGTACAGCGTGCCCGAGATCGAGCGCGTGTGCCGCGTGGCGGGCAAGCTCGCGATGGGCCGCCGCAAGAAAGTCACGTCGGTCGACAAGGCCAACGTGCTCGACACCTCGCGTCTCTGGCGCGACGTCGCCACGCGCGTGTTCCGCGACGAGTTCCCGCAGCTCACCGTCGAGCACCTGCTCGTCGACGCGGCCGCCATGCATCTGCTGAGCCGGCCGGCCGACTTCGACGTGATGGTCACCGAGAACATGTTCGGCGACATCCTCACGGACGAAGCGTCGATGCTCGCGGGCTCGATGGGCCTGCTGCCCTCGGCCTCGCTCGGCGACGGCGGTCCCGGTCTCTACGAGCCGATCCACGGCTCCGCGCCGGACATCGCCGGCAAGGGCGTCGCGAATCCGTGCGGCACGATCCTGAGCGCGGCCATGCTGCTCCGACACAGCTGCAAGGCCGACAAGGCGGCTGCGGCCATCGAGGCGGCCGTGGGCGCGGCCCTCCAGGCCGGCGCGCGAACGCGCGATATCGCGGGCCCCGGCGCCAAGGACTCGCTCGGCACCAAAGCCTTTACCGACGCCGTCCTGAAGCATCTCGCCTAGCCGCTCCCGCGCCCCGTCACTTGACGCGGCGCGGGCAGATCGACTCTAATACGTCCGTTCCAATGTAATAACGCGCTATTACATTATTACGTTAGGCGACTCCATGAAGCAACATCGCGGTTTGTCTGGCCGCACGGCCGCGCGAGCGGCGCAGGGTCTCTATCGGGCAATCTTGAGCCTGAAGACGGAGGCCGAGTGCGAGCAATTCCTGGCGGATCTCTGCACGCCGGCCGAGCTGGAAGCGCTCGTCGACCGGTGGGCGGTGGTGAAGTACCTCCAGGACGGCCTGCCCTACCGCAAGATTCACGAGATCACGGGCGTTTCCGTGACCACGATCGGCCGCGTCGCGCGCTTTCTGACGGGCGGCAACGGCGGCTACCAAACCGCGCTCAAACGCTTGAGCGCGACCTGACGAAAGGACTTCGACGTATGCGTACCACCAGCGAGGCCCGCATCAAGATTGCAGTGCAGAAGTCGGGCCGGCTCACGGAGCACTCGATGGAGCTGCTCGTGCGCTGCGGCTTGAGCTATTCGCGCGGCAAGGACCAGCTCATCTGCTACGGCGAGAACATGCCGGTGGACGTGCTGCTGGTGCGCGACGACGACATCCCGCGGCTCGTTCAAGAGGACATCTGCGACCTCGGCATCGTGGGCCTCAACATCATCGAGGAGCGCAAGCTCGAGATGCTCGAGCAGGGCAAGACCGAGCTGTTCAGCGAGCTCAGCCGCCTCGACTTCGGTCAGTGCCGGCTGTCGTTCGGTGTGCCCGACGGCGAGCGCTACGACGGGCCGCGCTCGATGCAAGGCAAGCGGATCGCGACCACCTATCCGCGCATCTTGCGCGCGTATCTCGCACGGCACGGCGTGGAGGCGCAGATCATCTCGTTCTCCGGCGCGGTGGAGATCGCGCCGAGCCTGGGCAAGGCCGACCTCATCTGCGACCTCGTGTCGAGCGGGTCGACGCTGCGGGCGCACCAGCTGTACGAGGCCGGCACGATCCTGGACAGCCGCGCGGCGCTGATCCGCACGCCGGCCGCCCTCTCGCCGGACAAGGCCAAGTGGCTCCAGCGCCTCTTGCAACGCATCGAAGGCGTGCTCCAGGTCAAGGAGAGCAAGTACATCATGCTGCACGCGCCGCGTTCGGCGCTCAAAGAGATCACGGCGTTGTTGCCCGGCAGCGAGTCGCCCACGATCATTCCGCTCGAGGGTCGCGACGACAAGGTGGCGGTGCACGCCGTGTGCCGCGAGAACGTGTTCTGGGAGACGCTGGAGCAATTGAAGGAAGCCGGCGCGAGCTCGATGCTCGTGCTGCCCGTCGAGAAGATGCTGTCGTAGGCGCTGCCATGCAGTCGTACGTCTGGAAGGAGCTCACGGCCGAACGGCAGCGCGCGTTGCTGACGCGGCCCGCGCTCGGCGCCAATCCGGACCTGCCGGCACGGGTCGCCGCGATCATCGCGCGCGTCAGGCGCGAAGGCGACGCCGCGCTGCGTGCGCTCACGGCCGAGCTCGACGGGGTCGCGCTCGAATCGCTCGAGGTCTCCGCTGCGGAGATGGCCGCGGCGGAGTCGGAGCTCGCGGAGGCCGAGCGCGCGGCGATTCGCGCGGCCGCGGCGAACATCGAGACGTTTCACCGCGCGCAGTTGCCCGTGCCGCTCGCGGTCGACACGGCCGCGGGCGTGCGCTGCGAGCGCGTGTCGCGGCCGATCGAGAGCGTGGGGTTGTACGTGCCGGCGGGCAACGCGCCCCTGCCCTCCACCGCGCTCATGCTGGGCGTGCCCGCCAAGCTCGCGGGCTGTCCCACGCGGCTGCTCTGCAGTCCGGTACAGCGCGACGGCAGAGTCAACGCCGCCGTGCTCTATGCGGCGCGCGTGGCCGGCGTGGAGCGGGTGTTCAAGCTCGGCGGCGCCCAGGCGGTGGCCGCGATGGCTTACGGCACCGAGAGCGTGCCGAAGGTCGACAAGATCTACGGCCCCGGCAGCACCTGGGTCACCGAGGCCAAGGCGCAGGTGGACCGCGATCCCGCGGGGGCGGCGCGCGACTATCCGGCCGGCCCGTCCGAGGTGCTCGTGATCGCCGACGCCGGCGCGAGCGCGGTGTTCGTCGCGTCCGACCTGCTGTCGCAGGCCGAGCACGGCCGCGACTCGCAAGTGCTGCTCGTCACCACGAGCCGCGAGCTCGCGGCCGCCACGCTGGCCGAGATCGATCGGCAGAAGGCGCGGCTGCCGCGGCGCGAGCTCGTGGAAGGCGCCCTCGCGGCGTCGAGCGCCATCGTCGTCGACGACCTCGAGACCGCGTTCGCGATCGCCAACCGTTACGCGCCCGAGCACCTGATCCTGCAAGTCGAGGATCCGCGCGGCTGGTTGCCCCGCGTGCAGGCGGCGGGCTCCGTGTTCCTGGGCCCGTGGACGCCGGAGTCGGTGGGCGACTACTGCAGCGGCACGAACCACGTGCTGCCGACCTACGGCTTCGCGCGGCGCTACTCGAGCTTGGGCGTCAACGATTTCCTGCGCTCGATGACCGTGCAAGAGCTCACGCCCGAGGGCATCCGCAACATCGGCCCGATCGCCACGACGCTCGCGGAGCTCGAGGGTCTCGACGCGCACGCGTGGGCGGTCAACGAGCGCCTGGCGGCGCTCGACGCGGCGGCCGAGCGCAGCGGAGCGCGGCGATGAGCGTGCTCGACCTGGCGCGCCAGGAGCTGCGGGCGATCCGGCCGTACGTGCCCGGTCAATACGAGCCCGGCACCATCAGGCTCAACGCGAACGAGTCGCCGTGGCGCTCGCCCGGCGACACCACCGAGCGCGGCCTGAACGTCTATCCGCCGCCGCGTCCCACCATGCTCACCGCGAAGCTCGGCGGCTACTACGGCGTCGAGCAGCGCCAGATACTCGTCACGCGCGGCAGCAGCGAGGCGATCGACGTGCTGATCCGCGGTTTCTGCGCCGCGGGCCGCGACTCGATCCTGATCACGCCGCCCACGTTCGACATGTACCGGCTCTACGCCACCATCCAGAACGCCGGGATCAAGCGCGTGCCGCTGCTCGCGAGCAACGACTTCGCGCTCGACGTCGACAGCATCCTCGCGGCCGTCGACGCGACCACCAAGATCGTGTTCGTCTGCACGCCGAACAATCCCACGGGCCAGTCGATGGCGCGCGCCGACGTGGAGCGGCTCTGCCGCGAGCTCGCGGGCCGCGCGCTCGTGGTGATCGACGAGGCGTACCACGAGTTCGCGTCCGTGCCGAGCTATCTCGACCTGCGCAACCGCTACGAGCACGTGGTGCTGCTGCGCACGCTGTCGAAGTTCGTGTCGCTCGCGGGCGTGCGCTGCGGGCTGTTGGTGGCCGCTCCGGAGGTCGTCGAGTTCTGTCAGGGCGTGCTGCCGCCCTACACGTTCCCCACGCCGTCGATCGAGCTCGTGATGGACGCGCTGTCGCAGGACTCACTGCGCGTGTCGGCCGAACGCGTGGCCACGATCAAGCGCGAGCGCTCGCGGATGTCGGCCGCGCTGCGCGACGTGCCGCAGGTGCTCAAGGTCTATCCGAGCGACGCCAACTTCGTGATGGTCCGCACCGTGGATGGCGCAGCCTTCCGCGAGACGGCGCGCCGGGCCAACATTCTCGTGCGCACGTTCGAGGATCCGCTGCTCGCGGATTGCGTGCGGATCACGATCGGCCGTCCGGCCGACAACGATTTGCTGCTGCGGGCGCTCGCGGGCGCCACCGAGCGCCGCAGTGCGGAGCGGCCGACCGATGCGTAAGGTGCTGTTCGTCGATCTCTGCGGCACGCTCGAAGTGGGGGCGGACGAGCCTTTTCGATCGATCGAGAAGCTGCGCCTCATGCCGGGCGTGATTCCGGCGTTGCTCCGCATCGAATCGGCGGGCTACGAGCTCGTGATCGTGAGCAATCAGCGCTGGCTCGGCACGGAGCGGCTGCCGCGCGCGGAGTTTGATGCGACGCTCGGTTTCCTGCGAGCGCTTTTCGCCTCGCAAGGGATCGAATTCGCCGAGGTGTTCGTTTGTCCGCACCCGCCGGAGGCGCACTGCGGCTGCCGCAAGCCTGCGATCGGCCTCGTTCGCGATTTCGTGAACGCCAAGCCGCTCGACCGCGAGCGCTCGGCGATGGTCGGCGATCGCGAGAGCGACGTCGAGTTCGCCGCGAATCTCGGCATCCGCGGCTTCAGGCTCGGCGCGCCGGGCGCCGAGAGCTGGGCGGCGATCGCGCACGCGCTCGTGGACCGGCCGCGCGTCGCGAGCGTCACACGCCGCACGCGCGAGACCGACATCCGCGTGGCGGTGGACCTCGACAGCGAGGCCGAGCCGCGCGCCAAGACCGGCCTCGGCTTCTTCGATCACATGCTCGAGCAGCTCGGCAAGCACGGCGGCTTCAAGCTCGACGTGGAGTGCGCGGGCGACCTGCACATCGATGAGCACCACACCGTGGAAGACGTGGCGCTCACGCTCGGCCAGGCGCTGCGCGAGGCGCTCGGCGACAAGCGCGGCATCCAGCGCTATGGCTTTCTGTTGCCGATGGACGAGGCCGACGCCGAGGCGTCGATCGACCTCGGCGGCCGGCCGTTCCTCGTGTTCGAGGCGCAGTTCCCGCGCGACCGCGTGGGCGAGCTGCCGACGGAGCTCGTGCCGCACTTCTTCCGCTCGCTCGCCGAGACGCTCGGCGCGGCGATCCACGTGCGCGTGCGCGGCGAGAACGCGCACCACATGGTCGAGGTCACCTTCAAGGCCGTGGCGCGCGCGCTGCGGCAGGCGTTCGTGCGCCGCGGCGAGGAGCTGCCGAGCACCAAGGGGCAGCTGTGACCGCCTCGCCCGTGATCATCGGCTCGTGCGGCGCGAACCTCGCGTCGCTCAAGTTCGCGCTCGCGCGGCTCGGCGTCGACGCGCCGGTGGTCACCGACGCGGCCGCGGTGCGCTCGGCGAGCCACGTGATCCTGCCCGGCGTCGGCGCCGCGCGTCCCGCGATGGAGCGGCTCGCGGCGGACGGGCTGGCCGAGGTGGTGCCGGCGCTCACTCAGCCGGTGCTCGGGATCTGCCTCGGCATGCAACTGCTGTTCGCCGAGTCCGACGAGGACGACACGCGCTGCCTCGGCATCGTCGGCGCACGGGTGCGCCGCCTGCCGCAAGGTCCGGACCTGCCCGTGCCGCAGATGGGGTGGAATCGGATTCGGCCGGCGGGCTCCACGCCGCTGCTCGCGGGCGTCGAGGACGGCGCATACGCCTACTTCGTGCACAGTTATGCCGCGCCGGTGGGCGCCTTCACGCGCGCGACGGCGGACTATGGCGGCGCGTTCACGGCCGTCATCGAGCAAGGCAACTTCTTCGGCACGCAGTTTCACCCCGAGCGGTCGTCGCAGGTGGGCGCGGCGATCCTCGACAACTTTCTACACATTCCGTCTTAAGTATCTAAATTTAATGGAATTGATCCCCGCCATAGACCTGCGCGACGGGCGCTGCGTCCGGCTGCTGAAGGGCGACTTCAACCAGGAGACGCGCTACCCGGTCGACCCGGCGGAGCTCGCCGCGCAGTACCGCGGCTGGGGCGCTCGCTGGCTCCATGTCGTCGATCTCGACGGCGCCGCCCGCGGCGAGCCGGCGAACCTCGCGGTCGTCACTGCGATCCGCGAGGCCTCCGGGCTCAAGATTCAGCTCGGCGGCGGCATCCGCACCCGGCAGAGCCTCGAGAACGCCCTGGCGGTCGCGGACCGCGCCGTGATCGGCAGCCTCGCGGTCACGAGCCCCGACCGCGTGCTCGCCTGGCTCGACGAGTTCGGCGGCGAGCGGCTCACGCTCGCGCTCGACGTCTGGGTCGACGCCGCGCGCGGCCCGATCGTCGCGACGCACGGCTGGACGCGCGCATCGGCGCTCACGCTCGCCGACGCCGTGGAGCGCTATCGGCCCGCCGGATTGCGGCACGTGCTCTGCACCGACATCGACAAGGACGGCGCGCTCGCGGGTCCGAACGTAGCGCTCTACGGCGACTGCGCGCGGCGCTGGCCCGACGTCGCGTGGCAGGCCTCGGGCGGCGTCCGCGACGCGGCCGATCTTACGGCGCTCGCCGCCTCCGGCGTCGCGGCGGCGGTGTCCGGCAAGGCGTTGCTCGAAGGGCGGCTCGCGGCCGCGGAGATCAGGCCATTCTTACCCGGCGCATAATCCCCTGCCTCGACGTCCGCGACGGCGTGGTCGTCAAGGGCGTGAAGTTTCGCGATCACCGCGTGGTCGGCGACATCCTCGAGCTGGCCGCGCGCTACCGAGACGAGGGCGCGGACGAGCTCGTGTTCTACGACATCACGGCGAGCCCGGACCGGCGCACGGTCGACCGCAGCTGGGTGAACCGGATCGCGGCGCTGCTCGACATTCCGTTCTGCGTCGCCGGCGGCATCCGCAGCGTGGCCGACGCGGAGAGCGTGCTGAACCTCGGGGCGGACAAAATCTCGATCAACTCCCCTGCCCTCGAGCGGCCCGATCTCATCGACGAGCTCGTTCGGCGTTTCGGCTCGCAGTGCGTCGTCATCGGCATCGACACGCTCGAGC
>DASUFK010000229.1:0-11680 GCA_036274615.1 Gammaproteobacteria bacterium
CCCCGCCGGCAGCTCAGATCGCGTACAGCGGATGCGAGGGTGCGGCGCCCATGCGCACGCGACCCGCGTCCTCGAACCACATCGCTTGGCCCACGATGTGCCGGCGCATCGCATGCATGTCGCGGTGGGCGCGCTCTAGCGGGCATGCCGTGTACAGCGAGCTGATGCCGCCGGCGGCATACGTTGCGTCGACGGCCGTCTCGGCCGCCGTCGCGGCGTGCAGCCCGGCGCACCACACGGCGGTGATCTCGTCGATCGCGGGCGGCCCGCCAGACACGGCCGTGCGCCACAGCTGCGCCCCACACGTATGCAAGTACGCGCGCGCCGCGTCGAGCGCGGCACTGTGCCGCGCGATCTCGGCGAGGACGGCGGGCCGCTCGCGCAACGGCGGGCCTTCGGGCGGGGCTTTCGTGCTCGTGAGCTCGACGAGCGTGTCGACGCACGACTGCGCGACGCCGAGCGCTTGCGCGCCGTAGGCGGCCGCCATCGAGCAGATGATCGGCAAGCGGCCGAGAGGCCCCTCGACGGTGCTCGGGTCCGACGGGAACAGCGTCAAGGCGTGCGGTACGAGCACGTTCTTTACGACGACGTCGTGACTGCCGGTGCCGCGCAAGCCGCCGACGTGCCAGGTGTCGAGGATTTCGTAGCTGCCGCGCTTCAGGAATGCGAAACGCAGCTCGGGCGTTCCGGGCCGGACCATGCGCGGCTCGCCGTCCTTCTCCTCGACGACGCAGAGCACCAAGATCCACTCGGCGAGCTCGCAGCCCGAGACGATCGCCCAGCGGCCGCTCACGCGGTAGCCGTCGGCGGTCGCGGTCGCGCGCCCGGTCGGCCGCGTGGAGCAGGCGTAAAGCCAGGCCGCGTTCGCGAACACGTCGCGGCGCGCAGCGGCGGAGAGGTATCGGCTCAAGAAGCACGGCAGCGAGTTGTTCCACGCGACCCAGCCTACGGACGCGTCCGCGTAGGCGAGCGTCTCGTAAACGTCGAGCGCTGCGTCGATCGACAACTCGAGCCCCGCGAGCTCCTTGGCCACGGCGAGGCGGCACAGACCGCTGTCACGAAGCCGCGCGACGATGGGTGCGGCTATGTTGCGTCCGCCTTCCGTCGTGTCTCGCAAGTCGATGATAAGCGGTGACAGCTCTCGAGTGGCAATGAGCGCCTGGGTCTGCATGTCGCTTCTCCGTGCGGGTGACGAGGCGACGATAGCCGCGCGTCGCGCACGTCCGCTTCGGAGGAATTACCCAAAGAAGCGCGATACGCGTATGGGTAGCTCTACCCACGCACGGGGCGAGCGCGCGCTAGATAAGCCGATGCCGAAACGCGTACGCCGTCGCGGCCGCGCGCGACGGGACGTCGAGCTTCGCGAAAATGTTGCTCATGTGGCGGTCCACGGTTTTCTCGCTGAGCGTGAGCTCGACGCCGATCTGGCGGTTCGTGCGGCCGGTTGCGACGAGCCGCAGCACTTCGAGCTCGCGTGGTGTGAGAGCACGCGCCTCGGACAGCGTAGCCCGAGGCCGCGCACGCAGAGCGTCGACGTGGGCGAGATCCGGCCGCGCTTCGAGTCGCTCGAAGGTTGCACGCGCGGACTCGAGCTCGAGCGCGGCGCCGTCCTCGTCGCCGAGCGCGCGGCAAGCGAGCGCGATTGCGACGTGCGCGCGGGCCGCAGGATGGGGCGCCCGCAGCTCCTGCCAGAGATCGAGCGCGCGCCGCAGCGATCCGAGCGCCGCGTAGGCGTCGTCATCGGCGAGCTCGATGGCGCCGCGCGCGTCCGCCGCGCTGGCGGCGATGAGCTCCGTTTGGAACTGCGCGGCCGTGTGCTCGAGCTCGTCGACGGCCGCGTGCGCGGCCGTGAGGTCGTCGACGGCGATCATGATCTCGACGTAGGCCGGCAACACCTTGGCGCGCTCGAGCCGCTGTTGAGTGGCGCCGGCGATGCGTCGAATCGCGGCGGCCGCGATCCGCGCTCGCCCTTGCGCGAGGCGCAGCAACGCCAGCCCCGGCTGCGGTTCGCGGCCGTAGCGGCTTGCGTCGCGGTAGGCGTCTTCCGCTTCGCGGTAGTTGCCGCGCAGCCGGTGTGTTTCCGCGATCTCGTAGAACGCCGCTGCCGTGGAGCGCGCGTCGCGCTGCGGATCGCGCCGCGCGGCGCGCTCGGCTTCCGCGAGCGCCTCGTTCCACTCGCCATGCAGCCGCAGCACTTCCGCACGATGCACGAGACACGCGGCCGTGAACGACACCATCTCCGGCTGCTGCCCGCACCACTCGGAGAGCGCGAACGTCCACTCGCGCGCGCGGTTCGCCGCGCACACTTCTTGGCACGCGCCGATCACCGCGCAGTACATGAGCCCCGTGACGATCGGTGAAAGCGAGTTCGCCGTCACGGCGAGCATGAGCTCGTCGAGCCGCGCGAGGCCACGCGCGACATCGCCCTGCAGCAGCAGGATGCGCCCCTGATCGAGCTGCGAGCAGGACAGGAGCTCCGCGTCCGCGAAAGCTTCGGCGATCTCGACGATCGCGGCTGCGATCGATGCGGCCTTGTCGAGCTCGCCGCCGCGGATCGCGTGCTCGACCGACGGGAGCAGCAAGTAGCCGCGTTCGGCACAGGCTGAAGCTTCCTCCTCGATGATCCGCTCGGCGCGCGCAAACCAGCCACCGGCCCGGCCGCCCTCACCGCGGAATAGCAGTCGCAAGCCGAGCCAGAACGCGCAGCGCACGCCTTGCAAGCGCCGTCCGGTGTCAACGTGCGCGTGGTGAGCGCGCTCGAGCGCGCCGAGATAGTCGTCGTCGCGGCCAACGAGGTAGGCGGCCGTCGCGAAACGCTCGAGATCGTCGGCGCCAAGCGCGCTAGCGCGGTCCGCGGTGCGGAACGCGTCGAAGGCGTGCGCCCACGCCCGTCTCGCGTGGTGCAGCCGCGCTTGCTCGAGCTCGGAGGTCGTGGAGCCTTCCATGGGCGGTCCTTCTCCGTTCGTCGGAGGAAGGGTAATCCAGTTGTGCGCGAGGCCCAAGCTTCGGGGGGCTCTGTTCCGCTTCGGGCTCTCTTTGGGAAGGCTTCCAACCGAATGTTCTATTCTGAGGCGGCATAGTGGCGATTCGCTCCGCCCTCCCTTCTGATGCGATCGGCAGAGTTCATGGCAAGCGGCCTCGTTCATTTCATACATGCGTCCCGCGATTCATTTGATGGTGAGAAAGCTTCCGACAAGCCAATCCTTTCGCGACCACCAGCACCGGCCCGGCCCGATTGAGGAAGCTCGCCAGCTCGCTGATGCCGCGGCGAACCGTGGTGCTAGACGGGCCGAACGCGGGTCCGGGTTACCGCGCAACAGGCCGGTCGAGCCGGGGCGCGCAACCGGCGAGGCGCCAAACGCCGCCGATATCGCAGCCGGCGGGCACATGCTTCTTCTGACGAGCAGCGGTCCACTGGACGTCCTGGGATACATCGGCGGGGGCAAACGCTTCGAAGACCTGGCTGATCGTGCCGAGGGAGTGCTGGTGGGCGACTTGTCGGTCCGCGTGTTGACGCTCGAGGCACTGCTTGCAGAGAAGAGAGCGCTCGGCCGCGACAAAGACCTTCCCACGGTGCGCTTGCTCGAAGCCCTCATGGAGCGGCGCAACAAGGCGCTCTAACGCCGGCGCCCTGTGTCGGCCGTTCATCGCTCGTGACAGCGTAGCGCCGGTGTCACACTTGCGCCCCTAACCGGCTTTTAGCTCTGAAAGGCCGAGTTGGCCGAATTCCAGGGAGCAAAGCCGTGAGTATTTTCGCGATCATCGGAGAGGCGCTGCGGATCGGCCGTGCGCACAAATCGTTGTGGCTGTTCGGTTTCTTGGTAGCGCTCGGGGGCGGAGGGCTCAACTTCGGCGTGCTCGACGCCGAGCAGGCGCCGCAGCCGCCCGTCGCCGCCGCACCCCCGGACGTCGCGGCCGTCGTCGCGGTCTTGGGTGTCGGCCTAGCCGCGCTCATCGCATTCGTGATCTTGGAGTTCTTGAGCACGGGCGCGCTGATCGAAGGCGTGAAGCGCGCGCGCCGAAGCGGCTCGATGAAGCTCGGCGAAGGCTTTCGCGAGGGATGGGCGCACTGGGGCGTCTTGTTCCGCATCGCGTTGCTTTTCATCGTGGCGATCTTCAGCAGCATCGCAGTGCTTGCGGGTGCTTGCGTCCTCGTCTGGCTGACGCTCGGCGCGCCCGCGGTGTACTTCGCGTGCGCGCTCGCAATCGTCATCGGCGTCCCGTGGCTGTTGACGCTGTACATGTGGCAGGCCTTCGCCGAGCGCATCGCGGTGCTCGAGAACCGCCGCGCCATGGACGCGATCCGCAAGGCTCGCTTGTTCCTGCACGGGCGCGTACCGCTCGGGCTCAAGCTGCTCGTCGCGGGTTTCCTCGGAGTGCTGTTCGTAACGGCGATCGGGATCGTCGTGATTGCGCCGATCACAGCGATCGTCGTTAAGTCTGCGAGCCTTTGGGGCAACCTCGGCGCTTTGGGTCTCGGCGCGCTGACGCTGCTGCCTGCCGCGTTCGTTGTGCTCGCGATGATCGGGATCGTGACGTCATCCGTCTGGACGATCGGCTACCTCTCGCAGGTGGAGCAGTGATCCTGACGCTGGGCATGGCCGCACTACCTTCACTGCGGCCTGTTGCTTCGCTGCTCGCCGTCCTCTCGGTGCTGTTCGGCGCCGACGGCGAGCAGCTCGACGAGGACGCCGTGCTGCGCCTCGTCGAGCAAGCGCGCGCCGGCGACCGCGCGGCTCGTCAGCGGCTCTACCGGCAGCACGTGCAGCGCGTGTTTCGCACGGTGCGCGGCATGCTGCGCTCGGATGCCGAAGCCGAGGACGCCACGCAGGACGCGATGTTTGCCGCGCTGACGTCGCTCGACCGCTACTCGCCGCGCTCGGGCGTCCGGTTCGCCGCGTGGTTGACGACGATCGCCGTGAACACCACGCGGCGGCGTTTTCGCCGCCGGCGCCTCGAGCTCACGCCGACCGGCGAGCTGCCCGACGTCGTGGCAACCGATGACGACGTCGGCGATGACATCGATCTCGCGAAGCAGCGTGCGGCGCTGCTTCAAGCGTTGGCCGAGCTCGAGCCGCGCGAGCGCGAGATCGTGAGCCTGCGGTATGGCTCCGAGCTGAACGCTGCGGAAATCGCGAAGCAACTGAAGCTCGAGCCCGCGAACGTGCGCAAGATCCTCGAGCGCGCGCGTGTCCGTCTCGCAGAGCGCATCGAGGCGCTCGTCAAATCGCGCGGAGAACCGGCATGACCGATACAGAGATCGAGCGGCTGTGGTCCGCTCTCGAGCCGAGCACGCGCCGGCGCGCACGCATCGAGACGAGCGTCTTCGAATGGCTCGAAGCAGGCGAAGCTTCGCTCGTCGGCGAGTGGCTCGGCTTGTTGAAGGTCGAGCCGCTGACCGGGTTCGCTTACGCCGCGGTCGGGGCGTTGTCGCTCGTGCTGCTCTCGCCGGTCGGTTGGATCCTGTCCGCGCTCCTGCGTTAGCAGGTGCGAACGCCGTCACACTTTGCAGCCCGGCGGCTGCGGACTCATTCAATAAAGGGAGTGCCGAGGCCGACACCCAGGGCGTCATGCAGGCCCTCTTCCGTTATTTCGACCGGCTCGTCCCGCTCCGCTACAGCACGCGGGCCCTCACGGTCGTGCTCGCGGCGTGGCTTGGCTTGCGCTGGGCGCAAACGGGGAGCGGCGGCGCCGCAGCGCTCGTCGCGGCCGCACTCGTGCTGGTCGGTCTCCGCGATACGTTGCAGCAACAGCGCGCTTCGCCACAAATGAACAACGCGGTTTCCGCGTTTACTGCCGGAATGCGTCAGCTCCGTTCAACGGATACCGCGAGCGTCCGTGCACTCGCGCAGACGGCTTTGCAGAGGTACCTAGGCTTCACCCCGACGCTCGATCGGTCTCTTACCGAGTTGCTGGTGCGCTACGCGTCCACCCAAGATGCAATGTATGCAATGTATGAAGAATCGCGGGCCCTCTTCGCTTTGGCGCTGCGGGTGCTCAGGGACGCGGAGAGTCGGCGAGAGCAGGCGGTAGCGAGAATTTCCACGTAACGTTAGGCCTCTGACGCACTACGACCCCATCCGCTGCACGCCTCTTCCTGCGAGCGCGCGAGTCCGGAAACCCGCGACGCGATCAGTCACGCGTCTTCGCCACCCCGAAACCCAGGTAGTCGCGGCCGCGCGTCAGAAGCGATCCAGATCGTTCGCGATTACGACGGGACCGCTGTAGACCTTGCGGATCTCGTCCACGTAGGAATCGATCGCGAAGTCCGGCCTGCGGCTCGCGACGAGGTGCGTGATCACGACCCGGCCCACCTTCGCGTCGGCAGCCATCCTGCCAACCTGCTCGGGCGTGACGTGGTGCGCGCTCAGATGTTCCCGCATCACTTCGGCCGTGCTCTTCGCTCCGGCGCCGTTGGCCGGCGGCGGCGGCGGCGCCGGGGCCGCACGGTTCTGCGCACCGGCCGCGTTGGCCGGCGGCGGACCCCCGAGCCCGGACGCGGCCACCTGCGCGTCGATGAGCTCGCTCACGAGGATGTCCGCACCCTTCGCCAGCGCAGTTACCGCGTCGCTCGGCCCCGTGTCGCCCGTGTAGACGATCGAGCGGCCGGGGAAGTCGAAGCGGAAAGAAAGCGAGTCGAACCGTTGGTCCAGGTCGCTGCCGCGCGGGAAGCTGTAATGCGTGTTCTCCACTGCGGTTACCGTGAAGCCGTCCAGGCTCACATGAGCGCCGTCGCGGATCTCGATTGCCTCCACGTCGGGCGGGATGAATCGTTCGCCCGGAACGCCGTAGCCCGATATGCCGCCCGGCTTGGCGGCGGCCAAGAGAGCCGTCACCGTTTCCTTGGTGCCGGGCGGTCCGTAGATCGTGAGCTTGGCGAGCGAGTTGGTCTGCTGGCGAAGCCCGAGCACTCCGAACAACCCGCCCGTGTGGTCGAAGTGCAGATGGCTGATGAATACGGCTCTCACCGCCTGTAAGGACAACCCGGCTTTCGCGAGCTGCTCGGCGGCGCCGTCGCCCACGTCCACGAGATACACCGCGCGGTCGACCACCAGCGCGTTGGCCGGCTGGCTGCGCTTGGCGTCGGGGAGCGGACCTCCATGCGTACCGAGCGTGATGAACGTGGGCACTTGCGCATCGGCCCGATACGCGAGCGGCAGCGCCGCCGCAGCAGCGAGAGCAGCCAGGATCACACGCCTCATCTTCATACCTGTTCCTTCGAGCTAGATGTGGATGACGCCGACCGCCAATCCCGCGAGCGCGGCGCCGATGATCGGCCCGAGGACGGGAATCGGCGCGTAGTCCCAACCCGAGCCGCCCTTGCCGGGGATCGGCAGCAGCGCATGCGCGATGCGCGGGCCCAAGTCGCGCGCGGGATTGATCGCGTAGCCGGTGGGGCCGCCGAGCGACAAGCCGATGCCCCAGACGAGCAGGCCCACCAGAAACGGCCCGAAGCCGGGCGCGAGCCCGCTGGGCGACAGATTGTTCGAGGAGATCGCCGCGGCCACGAACACGAGCACGAACGTGCCGATGATCTCGCTGAGCAGATTCGACGGAATGTGACGAATCGCGGGCGACGTGCAGCAGGCGCGCTTGCTGGCCGGATCCGCGGTGCCGGCCCAGTGCTGAAGATAGTGCCGGCGACCGGCACGCCTTTGAGCACGTCGATCGCGGCCGCGCCGTATACCTCGCTCGAAGCGGCGATCCGCGGCAGCAGCGCGCGCGGGATCGTGAACGCGTCGAGCAGCTCCTCGTCCCAATCGCAGGTGCGCAGCGCCATGAGCTGCGTGCGGCTTGCGTTGCTCACGTCGGTGACGTGCAACCCGCTGCGCGGGCCTCCCGTGAGATTCCACAGCACCCACGTATCGACGGTGCCGAACAGGAGCTCGCCCGCGGCGGCTTTCGAGCGCGCGCCCGGCACGTGATCGAGCAGCCAGCGCAGCTTGAGCGCGCTGAAGTACGTGGCGAGCGGCAAGCCGGTCTTGTCGCGAAAGCGGTCCTGGCCGCCGTCGCGCGCATAGGCCGGCAGGTATTCCGCGGTGCGCGTGTCCTGCCAAACGAGTGCGTTGTACAGCGGCTGGCCGCTGCGCTTGTCCCACAGCAACGTGGTCTCGCGTTGATTGGTGATGCCCACGGCGGCCAAGTCTCCGGCGTGCAGCCCTTCGCGCGCGAGCGCCGCGCCGATCACCTCTTGGGTGTTGCGCCAAATCTCGAGCGGGTCGTGCTCCACCCAGCCCGGCTGCGGATAGATCTGCGCGTGCTCCTTCTGCGCGACGGAGACGATCCTGCCGTCTCGGTCGAACACGATGAAGCGGCTGCTGGTAGTGCCCTGATCGATCGCTCCGATGCAGCGGCTCATCGCTGACCGGCCCCCGCCCTGGTTACGATCCAGACACGCATGCTAACGATCGCGCGGGGCTTCGTGACCGTGTGCCCGCGCCGGTCCGTTCAGCGGCCGCCGAAGCCGAGCTGCTTGCCGAGCTCCTGATTGCCGAATTCGAGCGTGATCTCGCGCCGCTGGATGCGCCATTCGCCGTTCTGCTTCGCATAGCGGTCGGTATAGCGCGAGATGCTCAGGATGGCGGGCCCTACGTCGCCCTTCTTCACCACCGTGGTCACGTAGCAGGTGCCGGTGGCCGAGTCATCGCCGGTGAGCGTGATCTCCGCGTTGCTGATCAGGTGCCGCATGATGGATGTCGTGCCGCCGTTGGCGGTGGGCTCGTTGCCGAAGCGCTCGTGGTCGCGGCGGGCTTGCGCGATCAACGCGTCTCTGCCCTTCACGATGGCGGGCGCGCCGGGCGCGACGGCGATCTCGCCGTCCGCGGTAAACAGGTCCGCGTACTGCTCGGGCGTGCCCGAGTCGTGCACGATGCCGTAGCGGTCCATGAGCTCCCGGATCAGCGCGCGCTCGGCTATCGCCTGCAGCGAATCGGCGGCGGGAACCATCGCGGGAGCCAATACCAGCAATACGATCGAAATCCGAATCGGAATTTTCAATTCGATGCTCCTGCGCTAAGGTTGCCGAAGAATAGCAAGGGGGGCGGTTATGCGTATGAAGCGAATGCTGCCGTGCGCCGCGGCGGTATTGTTCGTTGGTGCTGCAGCGGCACACCATTCCACTGCCGAATTCGACTACACCAAGCAGGTCACGATCAAGGGCGTCGTGAAGGAAGTGCAGTGGACCAACCCGCACTCCTACATTCAGTTGCTCGTGGACGGTGACGCCGCAGAGAAGGTGCAGTGGTCGGTCGAGATCGGCTCGCCGAGCCTGAACGTCAACATGGGTTGGCGCAAGAACAGCGTGAAGACCGGCGATATGGTCACGCTCAATCTCTCGCCCGCGCGCAACGGCAAGCCGTACGGCACGCTGCGCGTGCTCACGTTTGCGGACGGCCGCACGCTCGAAGGCGTCGCCGCCAGAGTGGGAGCAGGGCCCGGCGGTCCGCCGCCCGCAGGGCCCGGCGGTCCGCGGCCCGCATCGCCGGCGACTCCGCCGCCGTCGCCCGCAAAGGAGCCGTAACATGCTGCGGTTACGCGGGTTGAGACCGCTGCTCTGCGTTGCCGCTCTCGCGGCCGGCGCTGCGCGCGCGGCCGACGAAACCGAACCGATGCTCGGTATCTGGGTGCCCGATGCGGCGCCTCGAGCGCTGCTCACCTCCGGCGGCAAGACGCCTCCTCTTACCGCGGAGGCGGCGAAGCTGTATGCCGAGCGGCGCGCACGGCTCGCCGCGGGCGACACTTCGTTCGACCCCACGACCTGGTGCGCGGGCCCGGGCATGCCTCGCATCCTCACGATGCAATACCCGTTCGAGATCCGCGCCGATGCGAGCCGCCTGGTCTTCATCCACGGCTGGTATCGCTGGTTCAGGATCGTGGACCTGGGAGCCGGAACCGCGGACCCGCCGCTGCCGCTCACGATGGGATTCCCGGTGGGGCGCTGGGAGGGCGATACCCTCGTCATCCGCACCGGCGGATTGATCGACACCACGGTGATGGATGCCTCGGGATTACCGCATTCGGAGGAGCTGGTGCTCACCGAGCGCCTCAAGGTGCTACGGGATGGCCGCCTCGAGGATCGCATCACGATCGAGGACTCGGAGAGCTACAGCCAGCCCTGGGAGACGGTGCTCACCTTCCACCGCGACGCCGCGGCGCGCGTGGCCGACGACGTCTGCCCCGATCGCCTCGCCCGCGGCGAACCGGCCGAGCAGGTCCCCAACCCGCCAGTGCAGTCACGGCGCGCGCAAGGCGCTGTGCAGCCGGCGGCGGCCGCCGCGACGAAGCCTGCCGCACAGGCGGCACATTTCGCGGGGGTTTGGGAGCCGAAGACGTTCGGCATCATGGTCCCCAATGCGCCGCTGTCCACCGCGGGCGACGACATCGTGAAGCGCAACGCGGCGGCCATGCAGAGCGGCAAGATCATGCAGACGGCCTGGGTGTCGTGCCGCCCCGGCGCGGTGTCCACGATGACGATGCCGCGCGAGAAGATCGTGGTGCTCGAGTCGGCCGACGAGGTGACGATCCTCTTCGAGATGCCGCGCATGGTCCGGCGCATTCGAATGAACGCCTCGCACCCGGCGCAAATCGAGCCGAGTTACGTGGGCGACTCCATCGGGCGCTGGGACGGCGCCACGCTCGTCGTCGATACGCTCGGTTTCAACGGCTATGCGGAGATCGATGCGCGCGGCCAGCCCACGAGCGCGAAGCTGCACACCGTCGAGCGCTTCACGCTGTCCGCGGACGGCAACAGCATCGACATCGAGACCACGGTCGAGGATCCCGAGTACTACACGAAGCCCTTCACCGTGACGCGCTCGTGGAAGAAGAGCCCGGCCCGGCATCCTTTCGAGTACGACTGCATGGAGAATCCTCGGTCCGAGGACTTCGAGAACGCCTACTACGTGCGCGAGCGCTATCGTCCGGTGTGCATGCGCGTGGAAGGCGAAGGGATGGCGCCGTCGAAGATGGTGTGCGGGCGCAGTGAATAGCCGTCGCGCAACGGGCGGCCACTCGAGACGCGAAGCGCTCGCGGCGCTGGCCGCGGCCGGCGCCGCCTCGCTCGCTCCGTTGGGCGGCGTCTTTGCAGAGAGCCGCGCGGTGAAGCTAAACGTGCGCGGCGGGGCCATCGACGTCCATCACCACTTCGTGCCGCCCGGCGGGGCCACCAACCGGCCGTGGTCGCCGGAGATGTCGCTCGAGCAGATGGACAAGTTCGGCATCGCCGTCGCCATTCTGTCGATGACGCAGAACGGCGAGCTGCTCTACAACGGCGGCGAGAAGGGGCGATCCGCGGTCCGGGCCGGCAACGAGTACGGCGCCGAGTTGATGCAGAAGCACCCCGACAAGTTCGGTCTGCTCGGCGGTATTCCGATGCCCGACATCGAAGGCTCGTTGCGCGAAGTCGAGTACGCCTACGACGTCTTGAAGGTGGACGGCATCGGCATCTACACGAACGACAACCGGGGCCGCTGGCCCGGCGATCCCTACTTCGAGCCGCTCTGGCAAGAGCTCGATCGGCGCAACGCGATCGTCTATATGCATGAAGGCGTTCATGCCCGAGTCGCAGATCCTGTTCGGTACCGACTATTCCCCGGAGCCGATCGAGTCGACGGTGGACCCGCTGCCCGCGCTCAAGCTGTCGCGCGCGTTCGAGCAGATGATGCTGCGCGGGAACGCGGAA
>DASUFK010000230.1:0-4077 GCA_036274615.1 Gammaproteobacteria bacterium
ACGGTCGAGCAAAAGCATGAAGCCCGTCACCCAACCCTCGCACTGCGCGTGCAGACGCTGCGAGCCGCTGCTCGCGGCCGCCTTGTCGCGTAACACCCGGGCGAGCCGCCGCGTTTCGTCCTGCGTGAGCTTCAACGCGTCTGCGTCGAGCGACGTCATACGTTGCTCCGCTCGCATGCGGGCGAAGGCGGCCGGCGCCGGGTGGCGGCTGAGGACCACGACCTGATGGCCTTCCGGCATTTGCTCGAGCGCCGCGCAGACGGCCCGATGAAATTCAGCGTCCTCGGCGAGCTCGTGGTAGTCGTCGAACACGAGCGTCGCCGGCTCGCCCAAGCGGGCGAACAGTCCGCGGAAGAACGAGCGATACAGATCCTCGAGGCTGGCGAAATACTCGGCGCCGTAGCGGGGCAAGCGCGGCGTGCTCTTGCGGCGGCCCGGCGCTTCGACGGCGAGCGCGAGGTAGGAGAGCAGGCCCGCCACGTCACGATCGCCCGCGTCCACCTGGTACCAGACGTGCTTGCGCGAGCGCTGCTCGAGATAGTGGCTCACGAGCGTGGTCTTACCTGCGCCGGGCGGCGCGGCAATCCACAGCAACGGCGCGCCGCGCGAGCGATCGAGCAGCCGAAAGAGGCGCGGCCGAGCGAGCACGCGCCGCGCCCGTGGCCGGCTGACTTTCGGCGGCAAGGAGCTCCGCTTCGTCCCGCTCGACAAGACTGCACCGACTAACGGGCGCCAAACCCCGCAAGGCAGCGGGTTGCGAACGCATGCAGCGTGGGTTCCTGCGGGTTCATCTCGACCGTAGCCTTGTAGCCCTCGTGAATCGGGACGCGCAACAGAATGCTCCGCGCCTTGACCAGGTCGGTGAGTGGCCCAGCGGACGTGCGCAGCCCCTCTGCGATCTCGGCTTCCGTTGCGGCGGTGACCAGCGGCCCGATCAACCGGTCCAGCTCGGTTCCGGTGCGAGCCTCGAGCCGCCGTTCCCCCGGTGCACGCGCGGCAAGGGTGGGCTCGTAGAACAATACGCCCATGCTGTTCACGTAGAGGTTGACGCCTTCGATGTTCAGGAAACCCTTGGCCACATGGTATTGGTCGTCGATGCTCACATCGACGTCCACGAAGCCCTCGCCGTCGGAATTCTCGTACGACTCGAATGACGGCCCCGGCTCGGTGTTACCGAGGAGCTTGAAGTTCACGCTCACGCCGTTCTTCGAGCACACGGCCTCGCCGAAGAGCCCGTCGTACCCGTCCGGCTTCTTCGGCCCGATCAGCTTGATGTCGCTCTTCAGAACGGTCGCCGGCCGTTCTTTTTCCGGATGCCACACCAGCGTGGGGCCCAGCGCCGCCGCCAAGTCGACACTCGGCGTGGAACTAGCCGACGGTTGCGACGGGGCGGGCGCGCCTCGGGTCTGCGCCGGTGGCGTGGGCGCGGCCACGACGCGAGCCTGATTTCGCTGCCAGATCCAGAGGCTGGCGCCTTGCTCGGTGCACGTCCCCTTCACGATCTCGCCGCTGAACTCGAATGTCTTGCCGACGATGGACTGAAAATCGGCGACGCCGAGCACGCCGAGCAGCCAACGGTCGTCGCGGCTGCATGCCACGACGGTCGAATCGGGACGCTCCTTGAAGTAGAGGTAGACATACGGCTCGCCGTTGACGTCCCGCTGGACGAACCGCGAGACGGTGCCCCTCACTACCATCGTCTGTCCGATCCAGCTCGGCTGATACGCCGCGACGGATTGGCTTTGGGCGCTCGCCGGAAGGGCCGCGCCGAGAGCCACGAGCAGAGCGAAGGCGAGCTTTCGCATGAGGCGTTCCGGCGGTGGGTTTCGCGAATGATCTGTCCGGTCCGGCCGCGGGGTCAATGCCGCGCGCGCGTTTGGCAAAGCCGCGGCTGCCGCGATTGCGCGTGCCGCTCGACGGCTGGGCGCGGCGGTCCTATGATCACAGCGAGCACTGACCTAGCCCGATAACTTCAATTAGAGAGGGCCTCGCGATGCGCCGCGCCATTGCCGCCGTCTTTGCTCTCTTGGCTCCTGCCGCCGTGTTCGCCCAGAGCGCCGCGCAGCGCGCGCTCGACAATGAGCCCGAAGCGCGCCAGATCCAGGGCATCAGTCAAAGCATGCAGCAGCCGGCGGTGGACCCGCTCGATCCGAGCCGGCGGCAGGGACCGGTTGCCGCGGCCGTGGACCAGACCGCCGACATCCGTCGCATGACCGCGCTGCTCGATCAGCTCGAGCGGCGCCTGAGCAACGAGGCGCGCGCGTGCGGCTTCTGCGATGACAAGCAGGCAGAGCTGTCGGAGCTGATCCGCCAACGCATGGATCTCATCAGCACGAGCCGCGACGCGATCGGCCACGACCGCGCGGGCTTCGCGATGAAGGTGATGGGCCTCACGCCGAACGAGGCCACGCGCTGGAGCGACATCCAGATCGCGTTCCACGAATCGGCCGAAATGGTGCGCGCGCATTGCGCAAAGTCCGGCGCGGCAGCGGCCCAGGACAAGTACTGCTCGGACAACAACGGCGGGCTCCACATGGCCGCCGACCACGAGCGCGCGTGGTCGCAGTGCTTCAACAAGAACCAATGGGTGGAGGACGCGTCGAGGCGCCGCGCGTACGAAGCCTGCATGAGCGCCGCCGATCCGCTCACGCAGATGTGCGTGAAGGACAATCCGGGCAAACCGCTCGCCTGCACGTACTCGGACGTGTCCTACATGGACGTGAACGAGCTGCACTTCTGGAACGACCGCTGGAATGTAGACCCCACGAAGCTGACGGCCGACGCCACGCTCGTGACCGGCCAGGCTGCGCACGTCACGTTGCTACAGCCGCTCGTCGCTCCGCCGGGAACGGCTCCGGGAGCGGCGTTCACGGTCACGGTGCGCGGCCGTCTCGGTAACGCGCTCGCCGGAGACGCGGACCCGATCCGCAGCAACAATCCGACGTTGCAGAACGCGTTGAGGCTCGATCAACAGCTCACCGTAGGCGTCAAAGGACGATTCGAAGCGATCCCGGCCGGCACCGAAGTGCCCGTGGAGGCGACGGTCGCACCGCGGGCCGGCCAGCCGTCGGCCGCCACTTTGACGCTGACCATCGGCGGCGGCGCGAACGAAGGCCGGCGGCCGACCAACGCCGCGCGCGGCCGTCCGGCCGAGGCCGCACCCGCCGCCCCGGCGCCCGCGCCCGGCGCCGTCGTATCCCTCACCGCGATCCGCATGCAGCCCGTCGAGCGCCAGGTCTCGTGGCCGCAGGCCGGCGCCGTGATCCTCCCCGCGAACACCGAGCTCGCGTTCGTGACCGCGTGCGGCTGCGCGCTGCCGCTCACGTTGGCCGAGCTCAAGCAGCAGCTCGCCGCCCACCCCGTGAGCGCAGCGGCGCCGGCGGCGGAACGAGCCGCATTCAATACGCTCGTGATTCCGGCCGGCAGCCGGATCCTTCCTGCGTTGACGGAACCGGTGACGGTGTCCGGCATCCAGGCCGGCAAGCGCTTTCATGCAGCGCTCGACAGCGACGTGGCGCTGTCGCAGGAAACTCGCAACCGCAGCGACGTGCTCGACCTCAAGAAAGGCACCGACGTCTTTTACAAGGTGACCGATCAGTCGGGCGCGAACCCGTCGGCGCCCGGGCGTCACAACGTGGAGCTGCGGGTCGACTACGTGGTGCTGAACGGCGCGCAGGTTCCAGTCAAGGTCGACACCGGTCTCGCGTTCACGTACGACGTTGCGGCCGCCGGTGCCCGGCAAACGCAACCGAACGAGATCATCCCGATCGGCATGCGACGCGCATGGACCATCGTCGAGGACGTGAGCGTCACGGCCGGCGGGCTCACGAAAACCGAGGCCAAGATGCGCGTGGCGCCTCCCGCACCGGGCGCGCACGACGATGCGTTGCGCCGCGACGTGGCCGACTACAACGACACCTGGATCGGCCACGCGATCACGCTGCGCGGCGTGGTGTCGAAAGTGGTCGCGGTCCGTCAATACGACATCGCGGTGCACTTCAAAGAGTCGCCCGACGACGCGGTCGTGGTGTGCTTCAAGCTCGGTGGCCAGATCAATCAGACCACGTTCAACGCGCT
>DASUFK010000231.1:0-4843 GCA_036274615.1 Gammaproteobacteria bacterium
GCTCGTCGGCAACACGCCGAGCGGCGCGGTGTTCATGTGGACGTTCGTGTCGATCCTCGTGCTGCTCGCCGGCATCGGCGCGCTCGTGTGGTACTACGCGCGCGAGTTCGACATCTGGCGGCGCGACGGCGAGCCGGAGCAGGGCTTCGCGCGCAGCGACTTCATGGCGGCGACGGCGATCACGCCGTCGATGCGGGCCACGTCGTGGTACTTCATCGTGGTGGCCGCGTTGTTCGCGGCGCAGGTGCTGCTCGGCATCGTCACCGCCCACTACGCCGTCGAAGGGCAAGGGCTCTACGGACTGCCTTTGTCGGATCTATTTCCGTACTCCGTCACGCGCACCTGGCACACGCAGCTCGCGGTGCTGTGGATCGCCACCGCGTGGCTCGGCACGGGTCTCTTCGTGGCGCCGCTGCTCGGCGGCCGGGAGCCGCGATTCCAGGCGGCCGGCGTGTGGTTCCTGCTCGCGAGCCTCGTGGTGATCGTGGTGGGCTCGTTCGCCGGCGAGTGGCTCGCGATCAACCGGCTCATCCCGGACGTGGTCCGCAACTTCTGGTTCGGCCACCAGGGCTACGAGTACGTCGACCTGGGGCGGTTCTGGCAAATCTACCTGTTCGTGGGGCTGCTGCTGTGGGTGGCGCTCGTCCATCGCGCGCTGCGGCCGGCGCTCAAGAACGGCGAGACGCGCTCGCTGCTGCTGCTCGTGGTGGTGGCGACGGTGGCGATCGGTCTCTTGTTCGGCGCCGGGCTCCTCTACGGACGTACCACGCACATTTCGATCATGGAGTACTGGCGCTGGTGGGTGGTGCACCTCTGGGTCGAAGGCGTGTTCGAGGTGTTCGCCACTGCGATCGTGTCGGCGCTGCTCGTGCGCATGGGGCTCGTGCGCGTGAGCGTGGCCACCACGTCGGTGCTGGTGGCGACGATCATCTTCTTGGGCGGCGGCGTGCTCGGCACGTTCCATCATCTCTACTGGAGCGGCACGCCGATCGGCGTGCTCGCGCTCGGCAGCGTGTTCTCGGCGCTCGAGGTGGTGCCTCTCATGGTGGTCGGCTTCGAGGCGTACGGCCGCGCCAAGCACGAAGGACTGTTCGATTGGCAGAAGGCGTACTACTGGCCGTTCCGCTTCTTCGCGTCGGTGCTCGTGTGGAACCTGGTCGGCGCGGGGCTGTTCGGGTTTCTCATCAACCCGCCGCTCGCGCTCTATTACATGCAGGGCTTGAACACCACGGCGACGCACGGTCACGCCGCGCTGTTCGGCGTCTACGGGATGCTCGGCTTGGGCCTCACGCTCTTCTGCATGCGCGGGCTCACCGATCCGAGCCGCTGGAGCGGGCGGCTGCTAGCGGTGAGCTTCTGGTGCTTGAACGTCGGCCTCGCGATGATGGTGTTCATGTCGCTGCTGCCGCAGGGGCTCTGGCAAGCGTACGCGAGCTTCACGCACGACTACGCGTACGCGCGCAGCGCCGAGGTGATCCACGGGCCCGTCATGCAAGCGCTCGTGTGGGCGCGCGTGCCGGGCGACGTGGTGTTCGCGGTGGGCGTGTTCGCCTTCGGCTGGTTCGTGGTGCGCGCGTTCTGGTCGAGCCGCGAGGCTGCGTCCGCGGCGGCGCCGGCGCGGGCGTAGCAGGGCCGGCGCGGCTCGCGCTCACGTGCGCGCTGCAGCGCGGCGCGCCTGGATCAGCTTCCAGCCGTTGCCCGACGGATCGCGGAAGCCGGCGTCCACCGTGCCGAAGCGATCCACCGGTTCCTGGGTGAACTCCACTCCGCGGGCGCGCATTCGTTCGTAGGCGGCGCGGCAATTGTCGACCACGAGCACGAGCGGCGGCATCGCGCCTTTGGCCACGACCTCGCGCAGCGTCTGTGCCGTGACGGCGTCGTGCACCGGCGGCCCCGGCTTGAACAAGCCGAGCTGGAAGAACGGTTGGTCGGGATGCTGCACGGTGAGCCAGCGATAGTCACCGTTGCCCACGTCGGTGTGGACCCGGAACCCGAGCTTCTCCACGTAGAACGCGAGCGCTTCGTCCTGATCGCGTACGTACAGACCCGCTACTTCGACACCCTGGCTCATGTGACCTCCTCGATGGCTCGGGAGTCTTTGTACCGCCCGCCGCGCGGCGACGCTTCTCCGAAACTGCGATCGTGAGATCGGGACGGTGCGCCGCGGCGAGCACGCAAACGGGAACGCGGCCGAGATCGCGCGCCGCGGCGCGTGCGCGCGCCCGGATCGTGCCTGGGCTCTCGCCGGTGATGTCGCGGAAGGTGCGGCCGAACGTGCCCAAGCTGCCCCATCCGGTCTCGAAGGCGATGTCGGTGATCGGCCGGTCGGTGTCGCGCAGCAGCGCGGTGGCGCGCTCGATGCGGCGCGTGAGCAGGTAGCGGTGCGGCGGCAAGCCGAACGCTTGCTTGAACGAGCGCGCGAAGTGCGCCTCCGACACGCCGCTCACTTCGGCGAGGCGCCGCACGGGCCATTCCTCGTGCGAGGCGGAGTCCATGCGGTCCTTCGCGCGCAGCAGGCGGCGCAGCAGCTCGGGGTCCTGAGCCACGCAGCTACTCCGCGCGCAAGACGTCGGCCGGATTCACGCGGGTCGCTCGCCGTACGGGCAGCCATACCGCTAGCGCCACGGCTAGGGACACGGCAAACACGGCCGCTCCGTACGCCACCGAGTCGCTCACGGACACCCCAAACAGCTGCGCTCGCAACAACGACGCCGCCGCGGCCGAGCCGAGCAACCCGAGCACCAGCCCGGCGCCCAACAGCCGCCCCGTCTCCTGCGCCATCAACCGTGCGATCGCCGGCGGGCTCGCGCCGAGCGCCTGCCGCACGCCGAGCTCGCGCGTGCGCAGCGCTACTCCGTACGCCGCAACGCCGTGTACGCCCATGCCCGTGAGAAGCAATGCCGCGAACGCGAACGCCGCGGCGAGAATCGTCGCGAAACGGCGAGCGGCGCGTGCCTCCTCCACCTGCTGCGAAAACAGAGCGATGTTTGACCATGCAAGCCGCCGGTCGAATTCGCGAATCGTCTGCCGAACTTGCGGCAGAAGCGTCGCGACATCCACGGCGCCGCGGACGACGAACGCCATCGGATTGCGCGGCGCGAGCCGGCCGAGGTAGTAGATCTGCTCGCGTCCCTCCTCCGTCGGCCGTCGATAGCGCAAATGGCGCACGACGCCGACCACGGTCACCGTGACGGCAGGTGCGCCGGTGGTTTGCGGATCGCCAAGGAACCGCTTGCCGAGCGCGCTCTCGCCCGGCCAGAGCCGCGCGGCCAGCCGGTCGTCGACGATCGCCACGGCCGGCAACCCTCGGTCATCGGCATCGGCGAAGAACCGCCCCTCCGCGAGCTTCGCATCCACAGCTTCGAAGAAGCCCGGCAATACGGAGCGCGTGTCGGCGGTGCCCGCGTGCTCCACGTCGGCGTCGCCCTCGCGCAGATACGGCGTAGCCCAGTTCGGCAGCGCTTCGTCGTACGGTAGATGACTGATGGCGCCCACCTGCGTCACGCCGGGCAGCGCAAGCAGCCGCGCACGCAGCGCGGCACGTAGCTCGTGCTCGTTGCCGAATGACGCGTTGACTTCGACGCTCGGCGGCGGCAGGCGGAACGTCACCACGTTGTTCGCCGAGAATCCGGGATCGGATCTCACGAGCTGCACGAAGCCGCGCACGAGCAGCGCCGCGCTCACGAGCAGCACGACGCTCAACGCAAGCTGGCACACGACGAGCGCCGCGCGGCGCCGGTACGGCAGCCCAGTAAACCCGGCGCGCTGGCCGCCTTGCAGAGCGCCCACGACGTTCGTGCGCCAGATTTGCGCCGTCGGTGCGAGCGACAGCAGAAAACCCCATCCGAGCGTTACACCCGCGGCAAACGCGAGCACATGGCCGTCGATCGTGGCAGCATCGAGCCGATCGAGCGTGGCGGGGCGTAACAGCAGCAGCACCTCGAGACACGCCTCGCCAACCGCGACACCCGCGAGACCGCCGAGCGCCGCGAACAGCAGTCCTTCCATCGCGTGCAGCCGGAACATGCGCACCGCGCGAGCGCCGAGCGCGAGCCGCACGGCCGTCTCTCGCTGCCGCGCGGCCGCGCGGGCGGCGAACAGGCCCGTTACGTTCACGCAGGCGATCACCAGCAGCAGGCCGACGCCCGCGAACAGCATCAGCACCGTGGGCTTGACGTCGCGCACGGCTTCGTCGTGCAACCCAACCCCGTAGAGATGGAGCCCGCGCTGTCCGTAGAAGGCGTTGTCGCGTCCCACCTGCGCGCCGACAGTCTCGATCTCCGCCTGGGCCTGCCCGACCGCCACACCCGGCCGCATGCGAGCAACGACGCGCCAGAACCTCTGACCCCGCGGTGCGGTGCTGAACCAAGACGACTCGAGCGGCAGCCACGCCTCGAGGTCGTCCGGGATGTTCGAGTCGGGCGCCATCAGCGTGCGAAAGCCCGCGGGCATGACGCCGACGACCGTTGCCGGCGCCTGGTCTCCGCCGACCGGGATCGTCTTACCGACGATCGACGGATCGCCGCCGAACCGCCGTTGCCAGAGCGCGTGGCTCAGCAAGATCGCGGTGGTGCCGCCGCCCGGTCCGAACAGCGCACCACTCTCATCGGCGGCCGCGAAGGTCCGGCCGAGCGCGGCGTTTGCGCCGAGCACTTGGAAGAAATCGGTGGTCACCAAGCCGATGCGGAGCTCCTCGGGTTGCTCGCCGCCGAGAATCGTGGTGTTCGACCAGATCGCACCGATGCCCGTGAACAGCGTCGTGCGCTCGCGCAGGTCGTTGAGCTCCGCCGCCGCGAGCGGCACGCGCGTGCGCCCATCCCCCGTATCGTGCCACACCATCAGC
>DASUFK010000232.1:0-8262 GCA_036274615.1 Gammaproteobacteria bacterium
GGCACGCTCGCGTTCGCCAAGGCCGGCCCGAACACGAACTCGACGCAGGTGTTCATCAACTATGCCGAGAACAACCGCCTCGCCGACCCGCAGTACAACTTCACGGTGTTCGCGAAGGTCGTGAGCGGGATGGACGTGGTCGACAAGTTCGCCCAAGTCGGCGACCCGAGCGGCGGGCTCGACCAGAATCGCTTGTGGAACGACGGCGCCGCTTACCTCGCGTCGCTCAAGACCAAGCCCACGATGATCGTGCACGCCACCGTCGAATAGCGCGGCAGGTGCCAGGCACCGGAGTGCCTGGCACCCGAGGCGACGAGCCTCCTAGGCGTCCGCGGTCAGCCGCGCGGACGGGCGGCGCCCGCCATCGCGAGCGTGAATTCCTGGCGGTCGAGCGTGGAGTTCTTGTCGGCGTCCGCGCTCGCGAAGTCGAGCCCGGAGATCGCGCTCGCCTCGCTGCGGCTCACGACCCCGTCCTTGTCGGTATCCGCCGAGTCGAACGTCGCGTTCGCTTGTGCGCCCGCCGGTGTTTCACTGCTCGATTGGCCCTGCGTGGGCGGACCGCCGGCCCCGCCCGCCGGCGGGGCGTTCGCGCCCGACGTCGACTGATTGGCCTGACCGCCCGGCGTCTGCTCCGACGACCCCGGCGCCCGCTGGCCCGGCGCCGCCTGCCCCGGCGAGGTCTGCCGAGATCGATCGGGCTGGCTCTGGCTCGGGCCTGCCTGCCCCACTCGGTCCGATTGCGACCCGTCGTTGCGATCGCACGCGGTGAGTCCCAAGGCTCCGGCGGCCACGAGCGCCGCCAATGCGAATTGCTTCATACGTCACCTCTGCGTCCTTGCGTGGAACCGCCGCGGGCTCGCGGCGGCTAGGCGAAAGGTGCAAGACATGTGCCACGCTTCGGTGAGGCTGCGTTGGACCCGGCCGATGGCAACCGTGCTCGTGCCGCAGGAGCAGAACTACGTGCTCGACGTACGGCACGCGCAGTTCGCGCACATCAAAGTATCGAAGCCGGAGCCGTTCTCGTTCGACGAGCGGTGGCGTTGACGCAGCGCGGAGTTTCGGGCGCAATGCGGCGATTGCACTGCGGCAATCGGGAGCAATGAGAATGCGAGCGTTGGGGTCCGCGCCGGCCGCGGTGCTGCTTCTCGTCACCGCGGCGGTGGCACAGACCGGCGGCGACAAGCCGCCGATCACTCTCGATCGCGTCGCCGGCAACGTGTACGTGGTGAACGGCACGTTCACGCACGCCGCGCTCTCGATCGGCGACGACGGGGTGCTGCTGGTCGACGGCACGCTCGCGGAGTCGGCCGACGAGAGCCGCGCCATCTTGCGCCGGTTGACCGACAAGCCGCTCAAGTTCGTGGTCGACACGCATTGCCACTCCGACCACACGGGCGCGAACGCCGCCTACAAGGGCAGCGCGCCGATCGTCGCGCACGCGAACGTCGCGAAGCGGTTGTCGACGGGCACGGAGGTGTGTCCCAAGGGTGCGCTGCCCGACATCACGTTCGAAGGCGCGTCGAGCATCTACTTCAACGGCGAGGAAGTACGCCTTCTCACGCTGCCGGCCGGTCACACCGACAGCGATCTCATCGTGTACTTCACGAAATCCAAGGTGGCGCACATCGGCGATCTGTACGTGCCGCCGCTCGGCGGCGCCGATCGGTCGAACGGCGGCCGGTTCCTCGGTCTCATCGACGGGCTCGCGTACGTGATCCGCGAGCTGCCAGCCGACACTCGGGTGATCCCGGGCCACGGCGCCCCGATCGCGATGGCCGAGCTGGTCAGCAAGCACGAGCTGCTGAGCAAGGCGGCGGCGTTCGTGGACCGGGGCGTGCAAGCCGGCAAGACCGTGGAGCAACTCAAGGGTGCGAGCGAGCTCGCGGAGCTGCGAGCGGTTCTCGGCTCGGACGACCAGGTCGACTGGTTCGTCGGCGGCCTGTACCGGGAGCTTGCGCGCAAATAGCCGAGCTCGAAGCCGCCGGCGAGGGTCTCGCGCGGAAGGGGCCCGGCGCTGGATTCGAAGATCCCGGGCTCGCCCTCAGTGCGTCATGGCGTAAATGGCGAAGTTCACGCCGAGCGCGAGCGCGAGGTGCGCGGCTTCGTGCGGGTAGCGCGCGTCGTCGGCCCACTGCCAGCCGTCGGCGATGTCGTTGTTGTAGGTGATCATCACCATCACCCGGCCGTCGTCGTCCAGGATCGCGCGCCAGTGCGGCGTGGCGCCCGACGAGCCGTTGCGGTAGCCGAGCGGCAAGTGCTGCCACGTGGGCACGCGCGGGCGATCGGTCAAGTCGTACACCGCGTGGAAAATCGGGTGATCGCTCGGGAGCTCCACGATCGGCCGGTCGGGGAACACGCGGCTCATGCCGTCGATGAAGCCGTCCCACTCGTCTTGGCCGTAGAAGCTGTCGCAGAGGAGGAAGCCGCCGCGCAGCAGGTACTCGCGGAGCTTTGCCGCTTGCTCGTTGCTCAAGTCCCAGGCGCCCACGAGGCCCGAGATCAGGAACGGCCAGTAGAACGGGTCGATGTCGTCGTCGAGGTTCACCGGCTGCTCCACCGTGCGGACGTCGAGCTTGGTCAAGCGCGACAGGATCCGCGCCAGCGTGCGGTCGGCTTCCGGGTAGTCCACGGTCCAGGCCGTGCCGCCGCGCAGCCAGTTGCCGTAGCCGCCGCCGAGCACGTAGCGCGAGCGCGACTGCGGGAACATGAGCCGGCCGATCACGAGCTCGCCCGGATCCTCGTGCGCCTGGTCCCAGTGGGTGGTCGACGACCAGCCGCGCTCGATGCTCGGGTACTCCTTCCACGGGTTTTGCGCCGCGGCCGTGTGCGCGGCGAAAACGGCGGCGAGCGCAGCCAGGACCCGTGCGGAGCTCATCGAGCGTCGATCTCCGATTCAACCGTCCGAGAATAGCGGCGCGCCCGCGCGGCACGCAATAATGGTTCCATGCAGTCGTTGCTCGAGGCGTTGATCGGCCCGCCGAACGCGCAGCAAGCCGTGCGAATCGCCGTGCGGCTCGTGGCCGCCCTGCTCGCGGGCGGGGTGATCGGCTATCAGAGGCAACGCGCGGGCAAGGCCGCGGGGCTGCGCACCCACATCATCGTGTGCTTCGGCACCGCCCTGTTCGTGCTCGCGGGCACCGAGGCCGGCATGGGAGAGGACGCTCTGTCGCGCATCGTTCAAGGCGTCGCCACGGGCATCGGCTTTCTCGGCGCCGGCGCCATCATCAAGATGGAAGGCACTCACGAGATCCGCGGCTTGACCACGGCGGCGGGCATCTGGCTCACCTGCGCGCTCGGCGTGCTGATCGGCCTCGGCAAGATCCTGATCGCGGCCGCCGCGGTGTTCCTGGCGTGGGTGGTGCTGGCCCTCGTCGTGAAGGTCGAGCGGCGGCTCGAAGGGTCGGGCGACGACGCCTGACGATCAGCGCGGCGCGGCGAGCTCCTGCGCCCAGTAGATGCCGGGATTGGCGCCCGGCGCGAGCGAGAAGGCCACGCCCATCTCGGTGAAGTAGGGGCCCATGAGCGTGGCGCAGTGCCCCGGGCTCTCGAGCCACGCGGCCACGACCGCGTCGGCGTCCTTCTGTCCCGCCGCGATGTTCTCGCCTACCGCTTGCCAGAGGTAGCCCGCGCGCGTCGCGCGCTCGCCCGAGCTACTGCCGTCGGAGCCGGTGTGATCGAGCTTGCGGTGCGCCGCCATGTCGAGCGCGTGCGCGGCCGCGGCGGCCGTGAGCGTGGCCGACGGCGTGAGCGGCGGCGCGGCGGCATAGGTCTCCCGGCCGCACTTGCGCCCCGCGGCGCGCGCCTCGTTGACGAGCGCGAGCACGCGGCGCTCGACGGCGGCGGCCGCGAGCACCGGGGCCTGCGGCTGGCGGCGCGCGAGCACGATCCAGGTTTCGTCGCCCTTCTGATAGGCGCCGAGCTCGACGTATTTGGCGTCGTTGATGGCCGCGCAATAACGCTCCGCGAGCACGCGCTGCACGGCCGCGTCGTCCCGCGCGCCCTTCACGTGGAACGACGTGGACGCCTCGGCGGGATAGTTGATCTTGGCCACCGCGGCCACGAGCCGGTTGTCGCGGGCGAGCTCGCGCGCGACGCCGTCGAGCGCCGCGTCCCGTTTGAGCGGCGTGCCCACCGCCGCTTGCTTGGCGCAGCCCTTGGCGCGCAACGCGTTGACGGCGGCGAGCGGATCGGCGCGCGCCGCCGGGGCGAGCGCTACGCAGGCGAATGCCGCGACCGCCACCCGCGTCAAAAATAGGGACATGTTACTTTTCCGACGACCCCGTTCGGCGACAGCGCCGATCGTGCGGAAAAGTAACATGTCCCTATTTTTGGCGCTCGGGCGGCGGCCTGGCGCATACATTGCGGCTATAGGTATCCGAGCGGCACGCGCGTACAATCGACGCGTTTCCTCGGGGCGGGAGCACGGATGAGGCGGGCGCTCGCATTGCTGATGGTGGTCGCCGCGGCGGGCGGTTTGCTCGTCTATCGGGCACGCGGCCCCGCGCCGCCGGCCCCCGTCGCCGCCGACTCGAAGCAGGCCGCGCCGCGGGCCTCCGCCGCCACGCCGGCGCCGGCGCCGGCATCGCGTGAGCGCGAGCTCTTCCGGCTCCTCGGCCCCGGATTCGGCGCGGAGCAACGCACGGCCGTCGACGCGCTCGCCGCAGGGGAAGGCCGCGCCGAGCTCGAGGCGCTCGTCCGCGCCGTGGCCGGCCTTCCCGACGTTCCCGGCGTGCGTTACACGCGCGAGGCGCTGCTCGAGCGCTACGCGGCCATCGACCTCGCCGCCGCCGTGGCGCTCGCGCGCGACGTGGACGCGCCGGCGGATCTCGTCGCGGCGCTGCACGCCGACTGGGCGCGCGCCGACCCGCAAGCGGCGCTGCGCGCGCTCGACGCCTACGACCCCGCGCGCGCGGCGCGCGTCGCGCTCGAGCTGCTCCAGGTGATCGGCGACGACGACGAAGCCGTCGCGCGGCTGCTGGCGGCGGCTCCGCGGGTCGACGCGAATCGCCTGCGCGCCGATGCGGCCGTCGCGAGGGCGGCGCACGATCTCACCGGCGCGTTGCGCGCGGTCGCGGACTTGTCCGGGGCGCGGCGTCGCGACGCGGTCGCGCGGATCGCCGAGCGGGCCGCCGGCGACGACGCCCGCGCGGCGCTCGGGGCCGCCGCGCGTCTCGACCGCGAGACCGCCGAGGAATTCTCGGGCGCCGTGCTGCGCGAGTGGGCGAAGCGCGATCCCGAGGCGATGCTCTACTACGCGCTATCGCTCGATCCGGACTCGCAGCGTGCGGCGATCGAGGGCGCGGGCCTCGAAGCGTTCGCGCAGCTGCCGCCCGCGCGCGTCATCGCGATCCTCGATCGGTTGCCGGCCGACGTCGCTCGCGAAGTCCGCCAGGTCGAGCTGCTCGGCTTGGGGCGCACCGACCCGCTCGCCGCGATTCGCTACGCCGAAGCTCAACCGCCGGGACCGGAGCGCAGCCGCGCCCTCGAGCTCGCGGCACGCGGCTACGTGCTCGCGGACCCGGTGGCCGCGCTTGCCTGGGTGCAGAGCTTGCGGCCGCCCGAGCCGGGGCTCCTCGCGAGCGCGATCGCCGGCTTCGCCCGCGTCGACCCGGACCGCGCGATCGACCTGCTCCTGGCCGACACGTCGGGCCGGCGCGTGGAGCTCGCGCGTCAGCTCGTCACGGGCGGTGCGCTCGACCCGGAGCACGTGGCGGCGCTCGTGAGCCGCTGGCCGTCGACGCCGGCGGGCCGAGCGGAGCTGCGCACGCTGGTCGGCGGCTGGGCGCGCCGCGACCCGGAGGGCGCCGTCGAGTGGTTGATCGCGAACGACGAGCGCTTCGCCCGCGACGCCTATGCGTCCGCCGCCGAAGCGCTCGGCAGAAACGATCCGGACGCGGCCGAGTCCTACCTGCGGCGTGTTCCCGCCGAGATTCGGCCGACGTGGATCAAGTCCGCCGCCGACGGCTATGCACGCCAAGATCCGCAGCGTGCGGCGGCCTGGGCCGCGCAGCACGCGGGCGAGGACGGCTACGAAGGCGCAGTGGGCACGATCGCGCGGCGCTGGAACGCGCTCGACTCGGCGGCCGCGCGCGAGTGGGCTCTGAGCTTGAGCCCGGGCGACGCCCGCGACGCCGCGCTGTCGCCGCTGCTCAGCACCGCGGTCGGCGCGCGCGGCGACGTGGATTCCGCCTTGCTCGGTGCGTTCAGCAGCAACGCCGCGCAGCAGTATGCGCTGGCCAACGGCGTGGTGCTTCTCGTACGGCGTGATCCGGCCGCGGCGCGCAGGATCGCGGACCGCTATCTCACCGATCCCGAGGAGCGCGAACGCGCGATCGGCGTTCGCCCGTAGACGAGCGCCGCCCCGGCTTCACCCCACGACGCCGTTCGCCGTTAGACTTACTCCCTCCCGCGCGTTGGAGACCGCCGCCGTGTGCCGCAACATCAAGACCTTGTTCAACTTCGATCCGCCCGCCACCGACGCGGAGATCCGCGCGTCGGCGCTCCAGTTCGTGCGCAAGCTGTCCGGCTTCAACGGGCCGTCGAAGGCGAACGAGCAGGCGTTCAACCGCGCGGTGGTGGAGGTCACGGCGGCCGCGCACAAGCTGATCTTCTCGCTGGAGACCTCGAGCGTGCCGCGCAACCGCGAGATCGAGGCGCAGAAGGCCAAGGAGCGCGCGCGGGCGCGGTTCGCCTGATGCGGCAGTGGGTTGCGCTCGCCGCGCTCTGGCTGTTCACGCAGAGCGCGCAAGCCCTCGAGGTCTGGCTCGCAAGCTCGCCCGAGACGTGCAACAGCTGCGCGATCTATCGGCAGGTGGCGCAGCAGCGCGGCTACGGCCGCGCGCTGCAGTATGCGGACGGCGCCGGTCTCACGATTCCGATCCTCACCATCTTCAAAGGTGTGCTGGCGGCCGACGTGATCGCCCAGCTGCCCGAAGGACTCGGGCCGAAGAGCCCGAATTGGGACAGCACTTTGCTCGTGCTCGTGATGGACGCCGGGCGCGTGCTCGCGGCGGGCAACATCGCCGACTCGGCCGACAACACCGAGCTGCGCCGCTCGCGCGCCGTGATGTTCCCGCCGGCCGAGCCCAGAGAAGACGACCCGGCGCTCCACGACGACGATTTCTACTCCGCGTTCTTCGCGAGCCGCTGGAACCTCGAGTACTTCGTGGACGTGGCGCTCGGCAAGCGTCCCGCCCGCGCGCCGTCGCGGCCGGTGGACCTCGCTTCGCCGATGCCGGCGCAGCTCGGCGCAAGCAACGTGGTCCTGTGGGGATCGGCCGCCAAGCCGGCCGAGAACGCGTTGTTCATTCCCACGCGCATCCGCGAGATCCGCGCCGCGCTCGAACGCCTGCGGCTCGGCTCGGTGCGTTACGTCACGCTATTCGGCCACGGTCCCCGCGTGGAGGGCAACGACACGAGCTACAGCGGCACCGACGGCCGCACGCTCTTCAAGCGCTCCGACCTGCGCGCCGACTACGCGGCCGACGCGGCCGGCTTGAACGCGGTGCTCACCGCGCAGCGTCAATCCGAGCGCGCGCGCACGTTGCTCGTGCAGGTGGGTCACTCGGGACCCACGGGCTCGCCGCTCTGGGGCCACGGCCTCACGCTCGTGCCCGCCGATCTCGAGCCCATCAAGCAGGAAGGCGGACAGCTCGTGATGGTGAGCGGCGCCTGCAACGGCGGCCTGTTCGCGAAGGCCGTGCAGTGCGGGTTCTTCGCCGCGCACCCGGACGTGACCGCGTCCGGATGCCAGCTGTCGCCGGCCGCCCTCGAGAAATCCGACGATTACCTGCGGCACTTCTTCGGAGCGCTGTCGGGGGCCGCGACCGCTCCGGCCGCCGGCCGAAAGCGCGCGCCGGCAGCTGCCGTGTCGCTCTACGACGCGCACTGGTACGCGTCCACGCGGCTCGAGGATCATCAGCTCTCGTACACCACCACCGACGCGCTCATCGACGACTACTTCGCGGCGCACCCCGACCAGCTGCCGCCCGCGATGACCGTGGTCGAGATCCAGTTCGCGGCGCGCAATCTCACCGGGGCCGAAGCGAAGGCGGTTGCGGAGCTCACGGCGGGATTGCTGCCCGAGACGGCGATTCCGCTCACGGGCCATGTCGAGGCCAACCACGAGGCCACGGCGAAGCTCGCCGACGCGCGCGAGCTTTCTTCGGAGGAGCGCAACCGGATCGTGGCGCTGCCGTACAAGCTCGAGCTCGTGATGCTCGCGCGGCGCATCGCCTACGAGGCGCTCGCGGCGGACGACGC
>DASUFK010000233.1:0-3703 GCA_036274615.1 Gammaproteobacteria bacterium
CGAGCGCGTGTAGGCCGTCTTGCCGTCGTCGGCCACGTGGATCACGGGCTGCAGGTGCATGTGGTTGAACAGCGAGCCGTCGCGCGGGCCCACGTTACCCGGCGTGAGGTTGTGCATGTACTGGCGCACGCGGTCCTGGCCGATGAACACGCCGCGGCCCAGGATCTCCACCACGCCCTCGGGCGCGAACAGGTCGGCGACGTCGTCGTGGCGGGATTTGTCCACGTAGTGGCCGTAGATGCCGGCGAGGTTCTCGAGGTCGTCGAAGTCCTTCAGGCGTTCGATCTTGGCCTTGGCCGCGGCGACGGCGGACTCGAGCGCCGCGACATCGGCGGCGGAGTCGTCGCCGCCGGAGCGGGAGCAGCCGGCGAGCACCGCGAGCGCGGCGAGCAGCGAGACGGATGCGAGAGTCTTCGTCATGCGCCGCCTCCTATCGCCCGCTCACGGGATTTTTGTAGTGGAACGGCGGCACGTACACGCCCGGATACGGCGAGTACTGCTCCGTGGGCGGCGCGTCGGGCGTGACGCCCGCGGGCACCGCGAACGCGTTGACGGCGTCGGCATTGGTATCGAGCCAGCCGCCCTCGTAGGGGGCGACGAAATTGGCGTACCAGTGGAGCTTGCGGATCTTCCAGACGCCGTTCTGCTTGGCGTACTCGTTCTCGTACACGCCTTCGCCCCAGTTGCCGCCGGAGCCCGAGCCCGACACGCCCGTCATCAGGAACAGGCGCCAGCGTCCTTGCGCCGTCAGGCCGTCGGGCGCGAGCGTGATGATCGGCTGGAGCTGGAAGTGATCGAACAGCACGCCTTCGATCGGGCCCTGCTTGCCGCCGGAGAGCGCGTCCAAGTAGCGGCGAATGCTCGCCTTGCCGCGATAGACGCCGCTCGGGCCGATCTCGAGCGTGGCGTCGTCGGTGAAGAGATCGACGACCTCATCCCAGAGCATCTTGTCGGTGTAGTAGCCGTAGGTGCCCTGGAGGTTCTCGATGGCGTTGACGTCGTCCACGCGCCCCGCGCGGGCGTCGAGCTTGGCGACGCGGTCGCGTACGGCGGCGATTCGCTCCGCCGACACGGGCGCGGAGCTCGCGGCCGGCGGCGCGAACGGCGCAGGGTCGGCCGCCGCCACGCACACGCCCGGCTCGCAGCGGCCCGACACCGGATTACGGTAGTGATACGGGACCTGATACGCGCTCGGGTACGACTGGTACTGCTCGGTGGGCGGCCGGTCCGGCGGAAAGTCGGCGAGCGGTGGGTTCATCGGCTCGGCGGATTTGTGCCAGCCGGGCGAGTAGGGCGCGGAGAACGTCTGGTACCAGTGGACCTTGCCGAACTTCCAGACGCCGTTCTCTTTGACGTACTCGTTCTCGTACGGCCCCTCGGCCCAGGTGGCGCTCTTGCCGTGCTCGCCGATCTGGATCAGGGCGCGGTAGCGGCCCTTCGCCGTGCGGCCGTCGGGATCGACGTGCACGACCCCCTGCAAGATCATGTGATTGAAGAGCTGGCCTTCCTCGAGGCCCTCGCCGCCGATGATCTTGTCGTAGAACTCCGCGATCCGCGCCTTACCCACGTAAACGCCCAGGCCACCCAGCTCGGCCGTGGTGCCGGGCGCGTCGGCGAACAGCGCGCCGATCTCGCCCGACAGCTTCTTGTCGACGTAGTAGCCGTAGGCGTTCTGCAGCCGCTTGATGGCCTTCGTGTCCTCGAGGATCTGGGCGTCGTGCTCGAGCGTGGCGAGCTCGGCCTCGAGCGCGCCCAAGCGTTCGGCGGCGGTGCGCTGCTGAGCCCCGATCGAGCTGCCGACGAGCACGGCGCAAAGCGCCGCCACCCCGGCGACTCCCATAGCTCGAGTCGTGACCATCAACTGCCCCCTTGTTCCGCTCGCAGCTGCGCTGCGGGTTGCGACGGCCGCCTCTTGTTGGGCGGTGCGCCCCGCTATTTAAGCACACCGCCGCGCTACGCGGCTTGGGCGGTGTAGGCGCGGAGTTGCTGCGCGAAGTCGTGGAGGACGCGGATGCCGCTCGCTTCGGCCTCGGCGCACCAGGCTTGGAGGCGGCTCAACCGGTCGCCGTCGCTGCGGGCGGACTGGCCGCAGAGCGCCTTGAGCTGCTGCATGAAGTCGTAGACCGTGCGCAGCGTTTGGTTGCGCTGCAGGGCGCTGTCGAGCCACTGGCGGGCTTTCGGGTCCTGAGGCAGTGGAGCGTCCTCACGGATCATCAATTTGCGAACCGGGCCGATTTGGCGGCGCGGGAACGTGCGTTCGTCGTCCGCGTGGCGATGGAGCACGGGCGCCAGGACTCTTCGGCCGTAGAGCTTGAGGACGTGGAAGCGGTTCGCGACGATCGCTTTCAGCGTCTCGGCGTCGATGCCGCTCTTGCCTTCGGCGAAGGACGTGTAGGGCGCCACGCGCTTGACGCTCGCGAGGCCGAGCTTCTCGAGCAGCCGGATGTAGAGCCAGCCGATGTCGAGCTCCCACCACTTGTTGCCGAAGCGCGCGGAATACGAGTACGCGTGGTGGTTGTTGTGGAACTCCTCGCCGCCGATCAGCACGCCGAGCGGAAATATGTTCCGCGACGCGTCCGGCGTCTCGAAGTTGCGATAGCCCAAGTAGTGACCGACGCCGTTGATCACGCCGGCGGCCCAGAGCGGAATCCAGATCATCTGCACGATGTAGATCGCGATGCCGGGCAGGCCGAATACGGCGACGTCGATGAGCAACGTGAGCAACACGCCGCCCACGCGAGAGCGCGAGTAGACATTGCGCTCGAGCCAGTCGTTCGGTGCGCCGCGGCCGTAGACCTCGAGCGTCTCCGCGTCCGACGCCGCGGCTTGGTAGAGACCCACGCCGCGGAACAGCACGCGCCAAATGCCCCAGATCTGCGGGCTATGCGGGTCGCCGTCGGTCTCGCACTTCGCGTGGTGGCGGCGGTGCACAGCCACCCACTCGCGCGTGATCATGCCAGTGGTGAGCCACAGCCACAGGCGGAAGAAGTGACTCACCGCCGGATGCAGCGTGAGCGCGCGATGCGCCTGATGGCGGTGAAGGAAAATGGTGACGCTGGCGATCGTGACGTGCGTCAGCAGGAGCGTTACGACGATGTATCCGGTGATCGAGAGATCCACGAGGCCGTGAGTTGGCATCTAAACCGTTCCTCTCAGCGAGACGTTGCGCTCGTTCCGTCTCAGATGTGACCAGCGATTACCTTGTTCGTATTTTTCTTTATCGGTCGTTGGCTCGCGCCGTTCGTTGCGGTGCATCTCAGTTCCGCTTGCGGAAGGTGAATTACCGGCGAACGGCTGCACTATGGTTGTGCGCCAGCCGATTTGCAAGGGCGCACGTAGGAGGCTTCCCGAGCTTATGACCGCGATCAATTGTCGCCCGCGCCGGCCGCTGCGGCCGCCTGCGGCCGCTGCCCGCGGGCTGGCGGCGCCGGGCAGTCGAACGTGGCCACTGCTCGCAGGGTCGGTTTGGTCGTGGCCGCGAGAGTCTTGAGCACAGCCGCCGTGCTCTCACGGGCCACGCCTTCCTGCCCGCCGAAGCCGAAGCCCCCGGCTTTGCCCATCGCCATGTCGAGCGGCGTGAATCCTCTGCAATCTTTTGCATCGAGGTCGGCGCCTTTCGACACGAGGAATTTGACGACGTCGTCGTAGCCTTGGAGCGCCGCGCCGTGCAGCGCCGTGCGGCCGTCGCTGCCTCGCGCGTTGA
>DASUFK010000234.1:0-8264 GCA_036274615.1 Gammaproteobacteria bacterium
GCGAGGCCGGGCGACAGCAACACGCGCGCGACGCCGTCGAGCCCGCGGGCGGCGAGCGTGCCGAGCTCGCTCTCAGCGGCCGGCACGGCGGCGCGCAGCTCGTCGAGACCCGGCGGCGCGGCGCGGCTGTCGATCACGCGCACGGCTTCGCCGGACGCCGCGAGGTGACGGGCGACCGCGACGCCCGTGGCGCCCAAGCCGACGATCAGGCTGCGCGTAGCGGCAGCGGGTTGCACGATTCCTTCCCTCGGCGGAGTCGAGGCAAACGCTCCACTGCGCCGTTGTCGTCTACGTCTCTTGTTCCCGTCGTGGCGACCGTTCGCGAAGTGCTGCACGGCCGACATCAGCGGATCTTCAAGCTCGCCAAGCCGATCAGCACCAAGATCACGGTGATGATCCAGAAACGCACGATCACCTTCGGCTCTGCCCAACCCTTGAGCTCGAAATGGTGATGCAACGGCGCCATGCGAAAAATGCGCCGGCCGGTCATCTTGTAGGAGGCAACCTGGATAACGACTGAGACGGTTTCGACGACGAAGACCCCGCCCATAATGAACAGCACCAGTTCTTGCCGCACCGCCACCGCCACGAGCCCAAGAGCGGCGCCGAGTGCGAGAGCACCGACGTCGCCCATGAACACCTGCGCGGGATAGGTGTTGAACCACAAGAAGCCCAGGCCGGCGCCGGCAAGGGCCGCACAGAACACGAGAAGCTCGCCGGACCCTGGCACGTACGGGATGCCGAGGTACGTCGAGTAGATGGTATTGCCCGCCGCATAGGCAAACACGCCGAATGCGGCGCCTACGAGCACGGACGGCATGATCGCGAGGCCGTCGAGGCCATCGGTGAGATTCACCGCGTTCGAGAAGAACGCGATCACCAGCGTTACGAACGTGACGTAGAGCACCGAGCCGAGCGGCAGCGCCACGTCCTTCAAGTACGGGATCAGCAGCGAGTGCTCGACATCGGGATTCTCGGCCGTCACGTAGAACGCGATCGCCGCACCCAAGCCGCCCACGATCTGCCAGAAGAGCTTCGCCCGCGCGGACAAGCCTTTCGAGTTGCGCACGACGAGCTTCTTGTAGTCGTCGACGAAGCCGATCACGCCGAAGAACAGCGTGCCCAAGAGCACGATCCACACGAATCGATTGTGCAAATTCGCCCAGAGCAGGGTGCTGATCGCGACCGCGATCAGGATCAAGGCGCCGCCCATCGTGGGCGTGCCGGCCTTCGGCTGGTGCGTCTGCGGACCGTCGGAGCGCACCTGCTGGCCGATGCGCTGCAGCGTGAGCCGCTGGATCAGGTAGGGGCCGAACACGAACGACAGCACCAGCGAGGTGAGCGCGCTCATGATCGCGCGCGTCGTCAGGTAGTTGAAGACGTTGAAGCCGGAGTAGATCCGCGTGAGGTGCTCTGTGACGACGATCAGCATCTAGTGGTCCCGAGGCATCGCGTCCGCCTCCAAAGCCTTCACGAGGCGGTCGAGGCCCATGACGCGCGAGCCCTTCACGAGCACGGTCACGCCCGCCGCGAGCAGCGGCTCGAGCGCCGCGCGTGCGGAGGCGATGTCGGTAAACTTCTTGCCCGCCGGCCCAAAGGCATCGCCCGCTTCCGCCGCGAGCGCGCCGATGGTGAAGAGCAGGTCGCACTTGTCGCGCGCGTACTCGCCGATCTCGCGATGCAACGCGCGTGCCGCGGGGCCGAGCTCGGCCATGTCGCCGAGCACGAGGATCCGCGTGCCGCTCAAGCGCGCGAGATAATCGAGCGCCGCGCGCACCGAGCCGGGGTTGGCGTTGTAGCTGTCGTCGACGACGAGCGCTCCGCCGCGCCCGGGCACCGCGCGCAGACGGCCGCGCACCGCCGCCGCGCGCTCGAGGCCCGTGACGATGTCCTCGACGCTCGTGCCCACGGCCTGCGCCGCGGCGGCTGCCGCCAGCGCGTTCGCGATGTTCTGCCGGCCGAGCAGCGGCAGGCGCACGTCCACTTGCTCGCCGTCGGGCAGGCGCATCGCGAAATCGGCACCGCCGGTGTCGAACCGCGGCTCGCCGACCACGGTGCAGTCCGCGCTCGCCGCGAAGCCGAACGTGACGGTGAGCTCGCACGGGCTGCGCGCGACCCAGTCCGAGCGGAACCGGTCGTCGGCGTTGAGCACGGCCGTGCCTGCTTTCGGTAGATGATCGAGAAGCTCGCCCTTCGCCGCGGCCACGCCCTCGAGCGAGCCGAAGCCCTCGAGGTGCGCCGCGGCCGCATTGGTGATCACGCCCACGGTGGGCTGCACGAGCCGCGCGAGGTAGTCGATCTCGCCGGCGTGGTTGGCGCCGAGCTCGGCCACGAGCGCGTGATGCTCGGCCGAGAGCCGCATCAGCGTGAGCGGAACGCCGATGTCGTTGTTCAGGTTGCCCTGGGTCACGCAGATCGAGCGGCTCACGCTCAAGATCGCGGCGATGAGCTCCTTGACCGTGGTCTTGCCGCTGCTGCCCGTGACCGCGACGACCGGGATGTCGAAGCCGGCTCGCCACGCGCTCGCGAGCCGGCCGAACGCGCGGCGCGTGTCGCCTACTTGCACCTGCGGCAGCGGCGACTCCGCGACGCGCGACACGAGCGCGCCGGCGGCGCCCTTCTTGTGAGCGTCGGCGACGAAGTCGTTGCCGTCGAACTTGTCGCCCGCGATCGCCACGAACAGCGCGCCGGCCGTGAGCGCGCGGCTGTCGGTGGTGACGGGTCCGAAGGCGCGATCGGCGCCGACGAGGCGGCCCTCGGTCTCGCGTGCGACGGCGGCCAGCGTGCGCGTCATCACCTAAGCCTCCCGAGAAGCTCGAGCGTCACTGCGCGGTCGCTGAAAGGCCGGCGCTCCGTGCCGACTATCTGCTCCTGCTCGTGACCCTTGCCGGCAACGAGCACGACGTCGCCGGGCTGCGCGCGCTCGATGGCCGCTTGAATCGCGGCGCGGCGATCGTGGATCACGACGACGCTCGGATGCCCGCCCACGCCCGCGCGGATCTCGCGGACGATCGCTTCCGGGTCCTCGCTGCGCGGATTGTCGTCGGTGATCACCAGACGATCGGCGAGATCCGCCGCCACACCGCCCATCAATGACCGTTTGCCGCGGTCGCGATCGCCGCCGCAGCCGAAAACGCACCAGAGCTCCGCGGTTGCGACGCCTGCGAGAGTGGTCAGCACGCGCTGCAACGCGTCCGGCGTATGCGCGTAGTCGACCACTACCCACGGCCGGCCCGGCGGTCCGCCGAGCACCTCCATGCGTCCCGGCGCAGCGTGCGCCGCGCCGAGCGCGGCGCAGGCGTCCGGCAGGCTCACGCCATGCGCGAGCAGCGCGCCCAGCGCCACGAGCAGGTTCTCGGCGTTGAAGTCGCCGATCAACCGCGACTTGAGCTTCGCCTTGCCGAATTTTCCCGAGACGTCGAGCTCGAGGCCCGCGAGATCCGCCCGCCGGATCTTGGCCGCGAGCTCCGCCGGCGCGCGCCGCGTGCTCACGCGTAGCGCCTCGCAGCCGGGCGCCAGCACGGCGGCGAGCGTGGCGGAGAACGGGTCGTCGGCGTTGAGCACGGCGTGTTGCAGGCCCGGCAGCTCGAAGAGCCGCGCCTTGGCGCGGCCGTAGCTCGCGAAGTCGCCGTGCTCGTCCAGGTGATCGCGCGTGAGGTTGGTGAACACGGCCGTGTGGAAGCTCAAGCCTGCGATGCGGTCCTGCGCGAGCGCGTGCGACGACACCTCCATCGCGACGCGCGGCGCGGCCAGCTCCGCAATCTCGCGGTGCAGCGTGAGGACGTCCGGCGTCGTGAGATCGTGGCGTGTAACCTGCGGCGGCACGCCGTAGCCGAGCGTGCCGACGTACGCGCACGGCCGTTGCGGCGCGCCGAGCGCTTGCGCCAGCAGATACGCCACGGTGGTCTTGCCGTTCGTGCCCGTGACGCCGACGATCGACGGCGGCGCGCCCGCGGCGAAGAACGCGCGGGCGAGCTCGCCCAAGCGCGCACGCAGATCGGGGACCGCGACGCTCGGCGCGGGCACGCGCGTCTGCGCGTCGCGGGGATCGTACAGGACGATGGCCGCGCCGTTCGCGAGCGCTTGCGCCGCGTGATCGAGGCCGTGCGTGCGCGCCCCGGGCAGCGCGACGAACGCCGCGCCCGCCGTGACCTTGCGGCTGTCGAGCGTGAGGTCGGTGAGCGGCAGCCGCGCGTAACCGCCGGCACCGGCACCGAGCAGGTCGCCTAGCGTGCGGCCGCGGGGAAGGCGCACGGCCATCATGGGCCCACCCGCGTCTGCGCGACGATCGTGAGCGGCGCCTCGCGCAGCGCATCGGGCGGCACGGCGAGCACGCGCAACGCGCCGGAGACGATGTTCGCGAACACGGGCGCCGCGACGTCGCCGCCGTAGTAGGCGTTGCCCTGCGGCTCCTCGATCGTCACCACGACGACGAGCTGAGGCCGGCTCGCGGGCGCGATACCCGCGAAAATCGCCGCGTGGTTGTCCTCGTCGTAGCCGCCCGCCGCGGCCTTGCGCGCCGTGCCGGTCTTGCCGGCGATTCGGTAGTTGTGCACTGCGGCGCGGTGTCCGGTGCCCGACGGCAGGACGACCGCTTCGAGCATTCCGATCATCGCGTGCGCGCTCGCGGGAGATACGACCCGCACGCCGGCCGGCGGCTCCTCGAGGGCGAGCAGGGACACGGGCCGCAGGACGCCGCCGGCCGCGATCGCGGCATAACCCCGCGCGAGCTGCAGTGCCGTGACGCTCACCCCATACCCATAGGACACCGTGGCCTGCTGGATGGTCCGCCAGAGCTTCGGGTCGTGGAGGATGCCGGGCGACTCGCCCGGCAGCCCGCTGCCGGTCAGCTGGCCGATGCCGAAGCTCGAGAGCACGCGCCAGATATTCGCGGGCTCCATCGTGAGCGCGACACGCGCCGCGCCTACGTTGCTCGACTGTGCGAGCACGGTGGTGAGGTCCACGCGGCCGAGATTCGAGTGGTCCGCCGTGATCTTGCGGTTGCCGATCATCAGCACGCCCGGGTTCGTGTCGACCATCGTGCGCGGGCCGAACTTGCCGCCTTCGAGCGCCGCCGACATCACGAACGGCTTGAAGCTCGAGCCCGGCTCGAAGATGTCGGTGACCGCGCGGTTGCGATAGTGGTCCGCCACGTATTCCGCGCGGTTGTTCGGGTTGTACGACGGCTGGTTCACCATCGCCAGCACTTCGCCGGTGGCCGGGTCGAGAATCACCACCGAGCCCGACTTCGCGCGGCTCTCGTTGACCGCGACGAGCAGCTCCCGGTAGGCGAGGTATTGCAGCCGCAGGTCGATGCTCAGGCGCAAATCGCGGCCCGGCTGCATCGGCTTGATCAGCTCGACGTCCTTGATCGCACGCCGGAGGCGATCCTGCTGGATGCGCTTGCTGCCGTTTTCACCCTTGAGCCGCAAGTTCAGCGCCGCCTCGAGCCCTTCCCTGCCCACGTCGTCGACGTCGGTGAAACCGAGCACGTGGCCCGTGACCTCGCCCGCCGGGTAGTAACGTTTGTACTCGCGCATCGTGCCGATGCCGGGCAAGCCCAGCTTCAACACTTGCTCCGCCTTCGCGGGCGGCAGCTGCCGATCGAGATACAGGAACTCGCGGTCGAGATTGCTCGTGACCCGCCGGGCGAGCGCGTCCTCGTCCTGGCCGAGCGAGGCCGCGAGCGCGGGGAGCTGGTCGAGCGCGTCCTTGAGCTCCTGCGGATTCGCCGTGATGCTTTCCATCGGCGTGCTGACAGCGAGCGGCTCGCCATGGCGGTCGAACAGCGAGCCGCGGTGGGCCGGGATCTGGACCACGCGGATTTGCCGGTCGTTCGCCTGCTCGGTGAGGAATTCCTTGTTGACGAGCTGCAGGTAGAGGAGCCGGCCTTCGAGCGCCATGGCGCCGAGCGCGAATGCGGCGAGCAGCGCGGCGCCGCGGCGGCGCGCTCGCTCTACGTTGATCGCTCCCGCCCGCTTTCTCGTGGACTCGGTCACCGCGGCGGCTCCACCACGACGACGAGCTGGCCGTCCGGCGGCGTGGTCAGCTGCAGGCGCTCGCGGGCGAGCATTTCGATGCGCGAATGCGTGGCGAGGCTGCTCTGCTCGATCTGCAGCCGGCCCCAGTCGATCTCGAGCCGATCCTGCTCGCGGTTGAGCCCCTCGAGCGTGATGAACAGTTGGCGGGCGTGGTGCTTCGCTTCGACCGTCCACAACCCTGACGCCGTGACGGCCGTCGCGGCCGCGGCGAACCCGAGCATCTCCAGGACGCGCGTCCTCGTGCTCATGCTGCGACCTCGAGCCGCTCGGCCACGCGCAGGCGCGCGCTCCGCGCCCGCGGATTGCGCGCGACTTCGTCGTCCGCGGGCCTCACGAGCTTGCCGACGAGCTTGAGGCGCGGCCGCGCCTCCGGCGGGATGTTGGGCAGCCCCGCGTACGCTTCGTCGCCGCGGGCCTCGCGCGCCATGAAACGCTTGACGACCCGGTCCTCGAGCGAGTGAAAGCTGATCGCGACGAGCCGGCCGCCGCCGCCCAGCAGCTCGAGCGCAGCTGCAAGGCCGCGCTCGAGCGCGCCGAGCTCGTCGTTGATCGCGATGCGAATCGCCTGGAACGCGAGCGTCGCGGGATGGATGCGTCTCTTGCCGCGGCCGGCGTGCGCGCCGATGAGCTCGGCGAGCTGCCGAGTGCTCGTGAGCGGCGCAGCGGCGCGCGCCCGTACGATCGCGCTCGCGAGCTGCCGCGCGCGCGGCTCCTCGCCGTAGTCGCGCAGCACGCGGACGATCTCGCCGTGCGACGCAGCTGCGAGCCAGTCGGCCGCCGTCTGCCCTTCGCTCGTGTTCATACGCATGTCCAAAGGACCGTCCGCGGCGAAACTGAACCCGCGCGCCGGTTGATCCAGCTGCGGGGATGAAACTCCGAGATCGAACAGGATCCCGGCCAGTGGCCGGCCGCCGAGCCAGGGGCCGGCAACGCCGGCCAGGTCCTCGAAACCGGCGTGCGCGAGCTCGAAGCGCGGCTCGGCGCCGAACCGCTCTCGGGCGTGAGCCACCGCTTCAGGATCTTTGTCCAGAGCGAGCAACCGTCCCTGTGCTCCGAGCCGCGCCAATATTTCGGCGCTATGTCCGCCGCGTCCGTAGGTCGCATCGACGTACCAACCGTCATGTCGCAACGCCAAACCGTCGAGCGCTTCCCTCATCAGCACGGGCTGATGTAGAGCCACCTCGTTCAACAGCGGTGCTCTAGTAAGAAAGCGTCTCTAGTTCCGGAGGTAGGTTCGCAGGTTTGGTGCCGCCGCCCGCACGCCAGGTGTCCCGCTTGGCGTTCCATCGTTCTTCGCTCCAGAGCTCGAACTTGATGCCGACGCCGACCAACATCGCGTGTCGGTCGAGGCCTGCATAGTCGCGCAGCTCCCGGGTCAGCAGAATGCGGCCGTGGCCGTCCATGTCTACGTCGCTCGCGTAGCCGACCATGCGGCGCTGCAAGTCGCGAGCGTGCTCGTTGAGTGCCGGCAGACGGACCAGCTTGCGTTCAATCTCCTCCCAATCGGGCAGCGAGTAGATGAGAAGGCACTGATCCTCGACCGTGACGACCAGATGTCCCTCGGCACGGGTCAGGAGGCCTTCCCGATAACGACTCGGGACGGCCAGACGACCCTTGGCATCCAAGGTAACTTTGGTTGCACCGCGGAACATGCTGCCCAGCCCAGCCCCATTCTCGCCCACTTTCTGCCACTCTGTGCCACTGTAACGACAGAGGGACCGAAGGTCAACGAAATCCGCGCCTATTTTTCTTCCGTGACAGGGGCTTAGCGACCGACGTCACACTCCTTGTCGACCGCAACCTGCTGAGCGCGATCGGACCGCTGTTCATCCATCCACCCAAACGAGCGAGGCGCGCGGGCTCGGCCGGCGTTGCGGTGGGTGAAAGTGGTGCGGTGGGGACGGACCCGGGGCGGTGCCGCGGCAATTCGCGGCGGGCTCACGGACGGCGAGAGCCGCGCGGCGGCGCGGCGAATCGAAAAAGGAGTCGGCCTGTAAGCCGGGTTCTGTCGAGAGCAGTCATTCCTCTGCGATGCGCGTCACCGCGCACCTGTAGCGACCTACCCGGGAGCTCGTGTGGGCACACTCAACGCTCCCCTATTCGGTCTTGCTCGAAGTGGGGTTTACCGTGCCGCAGAGTGTTACCACCTGCGCGGTGCGCTCTTACCGCACCTTTTCACCCTTACCTGCCGTTGCCGGCCGGCGGTTTGTTTTCTGTGGCACT
>DASUFK010000235.1:0-20085 GCA_036274615.1 Gammaproteobacteria bacterium
CGCGGCGGCCGCGGAAGACCGCGTGACGCGTACCAGCGAAGGGTTCGTTGCAGAGCACGCCGCCGACGAGCTCCGCAATCCGCTGACGATGCGCGAGCGGCGCACTCCGGCCACGAAGATCGCGACCAAACCTCGCGGCGACGAAGGCCGCGTTCAACCGCAGGCCGCGACCGTGTCGTTCGGCGACTCCTGGATCTTCGAGGCATCCGCGGATCTCTTCTACGACAACGACGGCGACGGCTACTTCCACTACGTGCGCGTGCGCTTCGACGCCGACACGTCGCAGGCGATGAGCAACGTCTACGCGGAGATCTACATCAGCGCCGACGGCGAAGCGTGGGAGTTCCTCACCGACACCAAAGACTTCACGATCTGGGCGACGTCGCCCGACGACGACTACGAGGTGGAGACCGAGCTCGTGTCGGGCTATTCCACCGGCAAGTACGACCTGCTGATCGAGCTCCACGATGCCGCCACGGGCGACCTCATCGACGAGTTCGGGCCGCGCGAGTCGGCGGAGCTCGCCGTGCTGCCGCTCGAAGACTCCACTCGCGACGGTGTCGTGCCCGCGCCGGCCCCGCTGCCGCCGCCGCTCGACGGCGAGGACGGCGGCGGCGGCGCCGTCACCTATGTATGGCTCCTGGGGCTCGCCGGCGCCGCGCTCGCTCGAAGGCGCGCCGCGTGAGAGCACCATGGCTCGCTCGAGCGCTCCTGAATCGGCCACCCCGCGGAGCAGCGCGCGCGGGTGGCCGCCCGCCTCGCCCACGCAGCCGGCCCCTACGCCGCCGCACGCACTGACCGCCGCCGGCGCCGCCGCCGTGCATCGGCGCCGCTGGTGCGAAGCGCGGTCGCGCTTCGGCGCGTTTCGCGACAGCGTCTGGCTGGCGCCGCCGCCTCAGGAATGACCTTGGAACGCGCGGTGAGCGCGTGGCGAGTAGCGGCCCGATGCCTTGCGCTCTCGGCATTGAAACGCCGACACTGCTCGCCCCATGAGGCACCCGATTCTCGCCCTCGCGCTCGCGCCGCTCGCGACGCTTTTCTGCATGCTCGCCGCGGCACAACCCGCGGCGCCGGCCGCGGGCGGACCGCCGCGCGGGCCGGCACGCGACATCACGCGCATCGGCGGCGATCTCTACCGCGCCCACAACGGCAACTGGTACACGGTGTTCCTCGTGACGCAAGACGGCATCGTGCTCGGCGACCCGATCAACGTCGGGTTCGCCACCTGGCTCAAGGGCGAGCTCGACACGCGCTTCGCGGGCAAGCCGGTGCGCTACGTCGTCTATAGCCACAGCCACTTCGACCACGCCGAAGGCGGCGCCGCGTTCGCGGCAACCGCCACGTTCGTCGCTCACGAGAACATGCTGCGCAACATGGACGGGCGCTATCCGCAGATGCCCGGCGACATGGTCGATCGCAACGACAACGGCGTCATCGACCCGGACGAGATCGCAATCCCCACGAACACGCGGCCCGGCGTTTGCGGCATGAGCAACAATTGGTTTGCGAGCCGCGACTACGACGGCGACGGCAAGATCCCGCCCAAGGAGCTCCAGCGCGACATCGTGCGGCCGAACGTCGTGTACTCGGAGCGCATGCGCATCGAGCTGGGCGGCAAGGTGGTGGAGCTCGTTCACCCGGGGCTCAATCATTCCGACGACGCGACCGTGATGTTGTTTCCGGCCGAGCGAGTCGCGTTTGCCACCGAGTTCCTCGCCGACGCGCTCGTCGCGAACGACATCCACTCGCTGCCGAGCGCGTGCGGGCCCTTCGACGGCAGCCCGCTCGCGGAGTGGATCAAGTCGTACCGCACGGTCGAGCGCCTCGACTTCGACGTGCTCGCCACCGGCCACGGCGCACCGCTGTTCACGAAGGCCGACGTGGCGGCCACGCGGGAGTACTTCGAGGATCTGGTCAAAGCCGTGTCGGCCGGCATCGAGTCGGGCCAATCGCTCGACCAGCTCAAAGAGAGCGTGCGCCTCGAGAAGTACAAGGCGTGGGCGAACTACGATCGCCTGCGCGCCTACAACGTCGAAGCCGCCTACCTCAACCTCAAGCTCTACCGCCAAAAATAGGGACATGCTGCTTTTTCGGCGAGCCGCGCCGAGCGACGACGGGCTACGCCGAAAAAGCAGCATGTCCCTATTTTTCGCGACTCGGTCACGGAATCTTCGGCCGGTCATGAGAAACGGCCGCGACTGAGGCATACTCGGGGCGATGCGGCCCTTCGTCCGAAAGCTAACGCCCGTCCTCTGGGCAGTCGCCGTCGCACTGATCGGCGTGCGGTCCACCGGCACGCACCTGCATCTCTGCCTCGACGGCAGCGAGCCCTACGCAAGCGTGCGGATCTCCGACTCGGAGGCCGTCTCCGGCCAAGGCGCCCAAAGCGAAGGCACTCATCAGGACCAGGACGTCGACGCCGTCGGCACGGCGACGTTCGCCAAGAAGGACGCGCAGGACGACACGGCGGTCAGCGCCGGCGTCGTGCACGCCGTCGTCGCGCTGTTGCCTCCGCCGCAGCGAGTGCATGGGGAGCCCGAGCCGCAGAGCCTCGCTCCACGCCTCCCCGACCTCTTCCGTCCGCTACTGCGCGGGCCGCCCGCCTAAGCCTCCCAAGACCGATCGATCGTCCGTTCGACGCGCGCCGGCGCTCTGCGTCCGCGCGGGGAGGTTTCGATGCATTCTTCAGTGCTGCGCGCGCTGCTCGCGTGCGCACCTTTGCTGGCTGCGGCGAGCGCTGCAGCTCAGGCGCCGCCCGAGCGTGCCGCGCCCCGCGAGCTCACGCTCGCGAGCGCGGTCGACTTGGCGCTCGCGCGCAATCCCAGCTTGGCGGCGAGCCTGTACGAGCTCACGGCCGCGCAGGGACGAATCGTTCAAGCCGACCTGCGGGTGAATCCCGAGCTGCGCCTCGAGCTCGAGAACTTCGCCGGCACCGGCAGCGCGGCCTCGCTCGACGCGCTCGAGACCACGTTGAGCCTGAGCCAGGTGATCGAGCTCGGCGGCAAGCGCGATTTGCGCCGCGGCGTCGCGGAGGCCGGCCGCGACCTCGCGATCGCCGAGCAACGCGCGCGCGAGCTCGACGTGCTCGGCGAGGTCGCGCGGCGTTTCGTGGACGTGGCCGCGGCGCAGGAACGCGTACGTTACGCGCGCGCCGGCGCCACGCTCGCGTCGCAAACGCTCGACGCGATCACACGTCGAGTGGACGCGGCGCGCTCGCCCGTGGCGGAGCAGAGCCGCGCCCGCATCGCGCTCACTCGTGCCACGATCGAGCAGCGCGAAGCCGAAAGCGACCTCGTCACGGCGCGGCACGCCCTCGCGGCGCTCTGGGGCGACGCCGAGCCCGGCTTCGGCTCGGCCGCCGCGGACCTCTTCCGCCTCGAGGCGAACGAGCCGTTCGAGACGTTCTTCGCGCGGCTCGAGCGGACGCCGGAGATCCTGGCGTTTGCGTCGCAGGCGCGGCTGCACGACGCGGAGCTCGAGCTCGCGCAGGCCCAAGCGCGCCAGAACTTGGCGGTGGAGATCGGCGTGCGGCGGCTCGCGGCAACCGACGACTGGGCGCTCGTCGCCGGCTTCTCGAGACCGCTCGGCGTCCGCAATCGCAACGAGGGCGCGATCCTCGAAGCGCGCGCACGGCGCGCGCAGACCGAAGCCGAGCGCGGCGCCGCGCTCAACGACGCGCGTGCGGCGCTGTTCGGCGTCTACCAGGCCATGACGACGGCGCGAGATCGCACCGCCATCCTGCGCGCCGAAGCGGTGCCGCAAGCCGAGACCGCCCTCCGTCAGGTCCAAGCCGGTTACGACGTCGGCCGCTTCTCGTTTCTCGAGCTCGTGACCGCGCAACAGGAGCTGCTCGAGCTGCAGCAAGCGGCGATCGACTCGGCTGCGTCGTATCACCGTTTTCGCACCGAGCTCGAGCGGTTGACGAACGAGCCGCTCGCCGCCGAACTGGAGGCCCCCACGCCATGAATGCACTTCGGACGATTGCCATCGCGGCGCTCGCGAGCGCGTCGCTCGCGGGTTGCGGGCGCGAGGACGCCGCCGGCAACAACGCGGAGCGCCAGGACGAGGCGCACGAAGAATCGCACGCCGTGAGCCTCACACCCGCTCAGGTGGCGGCGGCCGGCATCGAGACGCTCGCAGCCGGCGCCGCGACCATTCGCGAGACGCTGCCGCTCTACGGCGCGATCACGCCGAACGCCACGGCCGTGCGGCAAGTCTCGGCACGGTATCCCGGCGCGATTCGCACCGTCGCGAAAAGCTTCGGCGACTCCGTACGCCAGGGCGAGACGCTCGCCACCGTGGAGAGCAACGAAAGTCTGCAGGTGTACAGCATCACATCCCCACTCGCGGGCGTGGTCACGGAGCGCAATGCGAACACCGGCGAGCAGACCGGCGAGCGCACGCTGTTCACCATCGCCGATCTTTCGACGGTCTGGGTGGAGGTGGCGCTGTTTCCGCGCGACGTGGGCAAGGTCAAGCAAGGCCAGCGCGTCACGATCCGCGGCGCGGAAGGCGGCGCAGCCGCGGACGGCGAAGTGATCTGGATCGCGCCGTTCGGCAGCAGCGCCAACCAAACGCTCACCGCGCGCGTGCTGCTCGACAACGGCGAACGCCGCTGGGCGCCGGGCCTCTACGTGAACGCGCAGATCGCGCTCGGCGAGCTCGAGGTACCGCTCGCGGTTCGCAACTTGGCGCTGCAGACGCTCGACGAGCGCACCGTGGTGTTCGTGGACACCGGCAACGGCTTCGAGCCTCGCCCCGTGCAGCTCGGCCGCGCCGACTCCGAGCACACCGAGATCGTCGCCGGCCTCGAATCGGGCGCGCGCTACGTCGCGAAGAACAGCTTCATTCTCAAGGCGGAGCTCGGCAAAGGCGAAGCCGAGCACGAAGACTGAGCCGAGGAGCCTCGCCATGATCGACGCCCTACTTCGCATCTCGATCGCGCGCCCGTGGGTAGTGCTGTTCCTCGTGGCTGCGCTCGCGGCGCTCGGAATCTCGAGCTACCAGCGCCTGCCGATCGACGCAGTGCCCGACATCACCAACGTGCAGGTGCAGATCAACACGCAGGCCGAGGGCTACTCGCCGCTCGAGGTCGAGCAGCGCATCACCTATCTCGTCGAGACCGCGATCGCGGGGCTGCCGGGCATCGAGTACACACGCTCGCTGTCGCGCTACGGGCTGTCGCAGGTCACCGTGGTGTTCGCGGACGGCACCGACGTGTTCTTCGCGCGGACTCTCGTGAACGAGCGGCTGCAACAGGCGCGCGCGCAGCTGCCGAACGGCGTGGAGCCCGAGCTCGGCCCGATCGCCACCGGGCTCGGCGAGATCTTCTTCTACACCGTGCACGCGGACGAGAGCGCGCGCCAGCCCGACGGATCTCCGTACGACTCGACCGCGCTACGCACGCTGCAAGACTGGGTGATACGCCCGCAGCTCAGGCTCGTGCCGGGTGTCACGGAGGTCAACACGATCGGCGGCTACGAGAAGGAATTTCACGTCACACCCGACCCTGCCCGGATGCTGGCGTTCGGACTCGTGTTCGACGACATCGTCGACGCGCTCGAGCGGAACAACACCAACGTGGGCGCCGGCTATATCGAGCGCAACGGCGAGCAGTACCTCGTTCGTTCCCCGGGACAGATCACCGACATCGCTGCGATCGAGCGCGTGATCGTGGCGCACCGCGGCGGCGTGCCGATCACGGTGCACGACGTCGCCGACGTGGGGCTCGGCAAGCAGCTGCGCACCGGCGCCGCCACTCGTGACGGCGAGGAAACCGTGCTCGGCAGCGTCGTGATGCTGATGGGCGCGAACAGCCGCACCGTGGCGCGCGACGTCGCCGCGAAGCTCGCGGCGATCAACGGCACGCTGCCCGCCGGTGTGAGCGCCGAAACCGTGTACGACCGCACCACGCTCGTCGACAAGACGATCGGCACCGTGCAGAAGAACCTGCTCGAGGGTGCGCTGCTGGTGGTAGCCGTGCTGCTGGTGATGCTCGGCAACGTGCGCGCCGCGGTGCTCACGGCGCTCGTGATCCCGCTGTCGATGCTGCTGCTGATGACCGGGATGGTGGCGACCAAGGTCAGCGCGAATCTCATGAGCTTGGGTGCGCTCGACTTCGGCCTGATCGTCGACGGCGCCGTGATCATCGTGGAGAGCTGCATCCTGCGGCTCGCGGAGCGGCAGCAGCACGAGGCGCGCGCGCTCACGCCGGACGAGCGCCTCGCCACCGTCTTCGCCGCCGTTCGTGAGGTCTTCACGCCGAGCCTCGTGAGTGTGCTCGTGGTGATCCTCGTGAACCTGCCGATCCTCGCGCTGACGGGCGTGGAAGGAAAGATGTTCCGGCCGATGGCGCTGACCGTGGTGATGGCGCTCGTCGCCGCGCTCGCGCTGTCGTTGACGTTCGTGCCGGCCATGGTCGCGCTGCTGTTGCGCGGCCGTATCCGCGAGCGCGACAATGCGGCGCTGCGCGCCGCGAAGCGCGTGTATGCGCCGGTGCTCGACCTCGCGCTCCGCCTGCGGGTGCCGTTCGCGCTCGGCGCGCTCGCTATCGTCGCCGCCTGCGGCTGGCTCGCGTCGCGCATGGGCTCGGAGTTCATTCCGACGCTGGACGAAGGCGATCTCTCCGTGCAAGCGCTGCGGATCCCGGGCACGAGCCTCACACAGTCGATCGAGATGCAGCTCGAGCTCGAGCGTGCGCTGCGTGACGTTCAGGAAGTGCGGACGTTCTTCTCGCGCGTGGGCACCGCCGAAGTCGCGACCGATCCCATGCCGCCGAGTATCTCCGACGGCTACGTGATGCTGAAGGAACGGAGCGAGTGGCCGGATCCGTCGCGGCGGAAGACCGACGTCGTGGAAGACATCGAGCGGCGCTTGCAGGCGTTGCCCGGCAACGCCTTCGAGATCAGCCAGCCGATCGAGCTCAGGTTCAACGAGCTGATCTCGGGCGTGCGCTCGGACCTCGGCGTGAAGATCTACGGGGACGACCTCGGCCGGCTGCTCGCCGCCGGTAACGCGGTCGCGGCCGTGCTGGCTCGGATCGAGGGCGCGGACGACGTCAAGGTGGAGCAAGTGGCGGGCCTCCCGGTGCTGTCGATCGTGCCCGACCGTGCGGCGATGTACCGCTACGGCCTGAACGTGTCGGACGTGCAGCACGTGCTCTACGCCGCCACCGGCGGCGAGGAGGCGGGCCAGCTGTTCGAGGGCGACCGGCGCTTCGCGCTCGTGGTGCGCCTGCCGGAGCGGCTGCGCAACGACTTCACGGCGCTCGAGCGCCTGCCGATGCCGGCGCCCCGGGGCGGCTACCTGCCGCTCGGCGAGGTGGCATCCCTGAGCGTGGCCCCAGGCCCGAACCAGATCAGCCGCGAGAACGGCAAGCGCCGCGTCGTGGTGACCGCCAACGTCCGCGACCGCGATCTAGGTCGGTTCGTGGCCGAGGCGCGCGCCCGCATCGCGCGCGACGTGAAGCTGCCGACGGGTTACTGGCTCGAGTACGGCGGCACGTTCGAGCAGCTCGAGTCCGCGACGCAGCGGCTCACGCTGCTCGTGCCCGTGACGCTCGCGATGATCTTCGGGCTGCTCCTGCTCACCTTCGGCTCGGCCAAGGACGCGGCACTCGTGTTCAGCGGCGTGCCGCTCGCGCTCACGGGCGGCGTCGCCGCGCTGTGGCTGAGAGGCTTGCCGCTCTCGATCACGGCCGGCGTCGGCTTCATCACGCTCTCCGGCGTGGCCGTGCTCACCGGCATCGTCATGGTGTCGGCCTTCAGGGACCGGCTCGCGGCAGGCGATGCGATCGACGACGCGATCCGGCGCGGCGCCCTCCTCCGTCTACGGCCGGTGCTCATGGTGGCGCTGGTCGCAGCCCTCGGCTTCCTGCCCATGGCCCTGAACACCGGCACCGGCGCCGAGGTTCAGCGGCCGCTGGCGACCGTGGTGATCGGCGGGATCGTGTCGGCCACCGTGTTGACGCTGCTCGTGTTGCCCGGCCTCTACCGGATGACCCACGCGAGGGAGCGAGGCGCCCGGCCCTAGGACCGGGCGCGCGCATCGTCTTCCGGGTTTCGTCGGCGCAAGCCACCTGCCGCCGCGCCTCGTGCTTCACGGTAGAGCACCGCCGCTCAACCCGTGCAACGCAACGTTGCAAATTTTGGAAAGAAGCAGCCCCGCGGCGCACGGCTCGCAAGGTGCTGCGCGTCCCCACCCTCGTGGCACGAAGTTTGCTTTTTCTTGCGTGGTTCCAACGACCAATTAACGACGACCTTCGACCACTCAACTCATCGCCCACGACCGCGAGGACCGCGAACAATGAACATCAGCTACGACCTCGAGTTCGACATGGACAGCTTCTTGAGCGATCTGGAGCGCCGCCAGTCCGCACGCAAGCGCGTCAGGCTCGAAGAGCTAAAGAAAGAGGTTCGGCGGCTGAAAAACGAGCGTAAGTCGCGCGGCGAAATCCGGGACAACTGAGCACCCGAGCGCGGATCCGCTGAACGGATCGGCGCCGGTTTGCGTTCCGTTCCGAGACGGGGTCTCATGGTCACGCGCGGCCCGCTGGGGGGCCAATCGTCGAGGAGACCCCGTGGCGAAACATGGATTTACAGCGTCGTTCTCGACCTGCGCATTAGCAGTCGCCTTATCGGCGTGCGGTAACGCCACGCCCCCTCCGCCGTCCCGAGCGGCCGCACCCGCCGAACCCCGCGCTGCCCCGCCGGCCGCGGAGGCTCCGCCGCACGGCGCCGGCGTAGTGCAAGCGGTGGACACCTCCGCGAGAACCGTGACGATTGCCCACCAGCCGATCGAATCCCTGGGCTGGCCCGCGATGACGATGTCCTTCAAGGTGGCGAAGCCGGAGCTGCTCGAGCAGGTGTCGGTGGGCGAGAAGGTGGATTTCACGCTCGACGGCAAGGACATGTCCGCGTCGATCACGTCGTTGACCGAGGCGCACTGACAATACCCTCAGCGGCCGGCGCGCTCGATGACGGACAGGTTGCCGACGAGCTTGCGCACGTAGCCCACGAACTCCTCGTCCTCGCCGTCCAGCAAGGTGGGCAGCGAGGTGCGAAAGTCCTCGCGTCTGCACCACTCGCGCATGTAGTCCTCCCACGATAGCCAGCGTCTGCGTTGCTTCGACGACATCTTCGGCTCGTAAAGGAGCAGGTAGGCGCGCTCGAACAGCGAGATCAGCATGTTGAAGATGATCAGCCGGCGCTCGCGCTGATCCTTGGTGAGATCCGGCGTCTGCTCCGCGGAGAACAGACTCAAGTCCGGGTTGTCGAGCGCCACCTTGAGGAAATCCTGGTAGTTGTCCGACAGCAGCTGATAGACCTCCTCCTCGTCGCCGTCGCGCTCCTTCTTCTGCTCGTAGAGGAACACCACGATCGCGAGCGGCAGGCCGAAGGTCGTGACGACGTAGCTCAGTAGCTCCCAGGTCTCGAGGCTCATCGGAACAGAATTCCATCGGCAGCGCCGGAAGGTCTTCGATCATCGCTCAGGACTCGCGCCGGACGCAGCCTCGTGCGGGCCGGCAGGCTTGACTGCGGCGACTTACTGACTTAGTGTCCTATTTCAATAGGACACTGACACAGCGCGCCACCATGGTGGATATTCAAGGGCTTTCATTCAGTTACCGCGGACAGCCGTTGTTCCGCGACATCAGCCTGAGCCTCGCGCCAGGCAATATTTATGGCCTCCTCGGCGTCAACGGCGCCGGCAAGTCGACGCTGCTCAAGCTGATGACGGGGCTGCTGTTCCCCGAGTCCGGCGTCGTCCGCAGCTTCGGGCACGACCCTGCCCGGCGCGAGCCGAGCTTCCTCGGGCAGGTGTTCATGCTGCCCGAGGACGTCGACGTGCCGAGGCTCTCGGCGCACGACTACGTCGCGGGCCGCGCGCCCTTTTACCCGGCGTTCGACCACGCGCGACTCGAGCGCTACTTGCGCGACTTCGACCTGCCCGCGAATCCGCGGCTCGCGGCGCTGTCGCACGGCCAGAAGAAGAAGTTTCTGTTGGCGTTCGGTCTCGCGAGCAACGCGCCTCTGGTGGTGCTCGACGAGCCCACCAACGGCCTCGACATCCCGTCGAAGACCCTCTTCCGGCGGATCGTGGCCGAGGCGCTCACCGACCGGCGCTTGTTCGTCATCTCCACGCACCAGGTGCGCGACGTGGGCGCACTCATCGATCCGATCGTGATCCTGCACGGCGGCCGCGTCGTGCTCAACCGCACGCTCGGCGAGATCACCGACAAGGTTCGAATGACTCACAGCGGCTCGCCGCCGGCTCCCGGCGCGGCCGGACTGTTGTTCAGCGAGCAGGCCGTCGGCGGCTACTGGTCCGTATGGCACGGCTCGAGCTCCGACGGCGGGCCGCTCGACCTCGAGGTGCTGTTCAACACGGTGATCGCGGATCCGGAACGCTCCGCGTCGCTGTTCGGGCAGCTCCCGGCCGCGGGAGCCGCGTCATGAGCGAGCAGCTATCGCTTCGGCGCCTCGCGCTCCTGCTGCGCAACGACACGCTGGCCGGTTATCGCTCGCTGGCGATCGTCGCCGCGACGCTCGCGGTTCTGCTCGTCTTCGGGTCGCTGATCGGGGGGCTCAACGGCGGCGGCTTCCGCACCTACTACGACGGCTGCTTCATCGCCGCGCTGTTCGCTTGCGGCTTGATCGGCACGAGCCTGTCGTTTCGCGAGCTCCACGACAAGCATCGCAACGCATCGTATCTGCTCCTGCCCGCGTCCGCGCTCGAGAAGACGCTCGCACGGCTGGCTTTCGGCACCGTGGGCGCGATCGCGTTCGCGTTGCTGCTGGTCACGGTGGTGGCGCCGTTGGCGGAGGCTCTGAATCTGGCCGTGTTCGGGGTGCAGAACCGGTTGTTTCAACCCTTCGGCTGGCTGCCGTTGACGATGATCGGGCACTACGTCGTCGTGCAATCGGCCTTCTTCGTCGGCGCCGCATGGTTCCGCAAGGCCCACTTCATCAAGACGGCGCTCACGCTGCATCTCGTGCTCGCGTGCTTCGCCGGGCTCGCGGCGCTGCTCGTGTGGCTGCTCTCGCTGAAGTTCGAGACGACCGCTTACGGGGTGGACCTCGATCCGCTCAACGACTTGTTCCAGGCCGCCTGGCGTCCGATCTACTACGTCGCCCTGCCGCTGTTCTTCTGGCTCGTGGCGTGGATGCGCGTGAAGGAAGCGCAGGTGAGCCATGGAGTTTGACCAACCGAAGGGCATCTACCAGCAGATCGCCGACCAGATCCGCGAGCGGATTCTCGACGGCGAGTGGTCGAGCGGCGAGCGCATTCCCTCGATTCGCGACTTCGCCGGCAGCGTGGGCGTGAACCCGAACACCGTGACGAAGAGCTATCAGTCGCTGCTCGACCGGGCAATCATCGAGAACCAACGCGGTCTCGGCTACTTCGTCGCGGCCGACGCGAAGCAAAAAATTCTGGACGAGATCCGGACCGCGTTCGTCGAAGAGGAGCTGCCGCGCGTGTTTCGCACGATGCGCATGCTCGGCATGCGCCTCGAAGACCTCGCCGAGCACTACGCCCGAGACGACGGAGGCACACAACGATGAGAACGAGCCAAATCGCGATGCTGTCGGCGATCGGCGCGGTGGCGGCGGCAATGCTGTTAACCGCGTCGTGGATCGCACTGAGCGCCGAGCTCGACCCCGAAGCTTCCTCGAACGAGCTGCGCACCCGCTCGGTCGCGCTCGCCGGCGCCACCGGAGTCGAGGTGCACGGCAACTGGGACGTGACCATCGAGCGCGGCGATGCCGCGACGGTCGAGCTGTCGTACCCGGCGGGACTCGACAACCGTGCCACGGCAGAGGTGAGCAACGGCCGGCTCGTGATCGGCGCAAACACGAGAGACTTCAGGGGCGGCTTCCTGTACCGCCTCGACGACGGCCGCAACTCGAGGCGGTGGACGGCACGAGTCACGATGCCTTCGCTCGAGACCCTGGAGGTCTCCGGCGCCAGCAGCATCGCCTTTTCCGGCTTCGAAGGCGCGAAGCTGGCGACGCGCGTCTCGGGCGCCGCGGACGTGCGCGGCCGAAGCGGCCGTTACCGCGACGTCGACGTCGCGCTGAGCGGCGCCGGGTCGGTGGACCTGCGTGACGTCGTCGCGGTCAACGCGAACGTGTCGCTGTCCGGCGTCGGCTCGATCCGCGTACACCTCGACGGCGGCAGCCTCACCGGCAACGCGTCGGGCGCGGGCTCCGTGGAGTACTCGGGCACCGTGTCGTCGGAGCAAATCAACAAGAGCGGGGTCGTCGGCGTCCGGCACGTGAATTGAGGGCCCTCCGCGGCCGGTGTAACCGATCGCCCGCGACTCCATCCGCGCCCAATAGACACCGCATTCATCGGGCGGCATTTGAGCCACCGCAAGAGGATTCGACCGCCATGATCAGCCACTACCTCACGATGGCGCTGCGCGGCTTCCGGCGCGCACCCTTCGCCGCGTCGATCAACGTGCTCGCGCTCGCGCTCGGGCTCGCCGCCTTCATCTCGGCCTACGGCGTCGTCGAATACTGGAACCGCAGCGAGCGGCAGTTCGCCAACGCCGATCGCACCTACGTGATCACGGCGGCGCTCGCCGCCCGCGACGGCAGCATCCGCACCCGCGGACCGAGAACGAGCCGGATCTACGGCGAGCACTTGCGCGCCGACTTTCCGGAATTCGAGGCTATCGCGCGCGCCCAGGTGATGAGCGAAGAAGGAGGCGTGTCCGCCGGCGACATCGAGACACGGATGTTCATCGTGGGCGTCGAGAAGGAGTTCCTCGCGATCTTCGATCTGCCGTTCCTGAAGGGCGACTCCAAGGACGCGTTGACCCAGCCGAACAGCGTCGTGCTCACACAGGGTGCCGCGCAGCGCCTCTTCGGCGGCGCCGATCCGCTCGGCAAGACCGTCACGCTCGGCGGCGTGCTCGACGTGACCGTTACCGGCGTGCTCGGGCCGATCCCCGAGCCTTCGCATCTCGGCCGAACACCGTCGGCGACGCTGCGCTTCGACGTGCTGTCGTCCTGGGACACCCTGGACGGCATTAACGATGCGATCCGCGCGCGCGACGCCCGGCGTGCGGCTCAGTCCGGCCCGTCGAACGGCGCGGCAGGCGGCGGTCAGCCGGCCAACGCGCAGCAACCGGCGCCGGCGAGCACACAACCGGCTTCGCAATCTGCCAACGCCGCCGCGCCGGGCGCGCCGGCGAACGCTCCTCCGCCCACCGAGAACTGGCTCAACAACTACTGCTGCACGACGTACGTCATGCTCGCGCGCGACAGCAAGCTCACGACGAAAACGTTGAACGCGCAGCTCCAAGCGTTCGGCGAGCGTCACTTGCCTGCGAACCAGGCAACGCTCGCGACGCTCGACATCGGCGCCGAGCCGATCACGGGACTCATGGTTGCGCAGCTCGACGGCCAGCTCCTGTCCGGCGCGCCCGTGTCGATCACCACGCTGCTGCTCGCGCTCGGCGGGCTCGTGCTCCTCGTCGCGTGCGTGAACTACGCCAACCTCGCCACGGCGCAGGCCGCGCGGCGGGCGCGCGAGGTCGGCCTGCGCAAGGCCATCGGCGCGGGCAAGTACCGCGTGATGGCCCAATACCTGGCCGAGGCCGCGCTGCTCACGATCGCCGCCTCCGTGCTTGCGCTCGTCGCGATCCGCACGGCCGCGCCCGCGCTGCGCAACGCCGCGGGCATCGATCTCACGATCGGGCTCGCCGGCAACACCGGTTTCTGGCTGTTCTTGGGCGGCGTGCTGCTCGCGGTGACGCTGCTCGGCGGGTCTTACCCGGCTTTCGTCCTGTCGCGCGTGCCGCCCGTGGAGGCGTTGCGCATCGGCCGCACTCGCATTGGTCCGCGCTTCGCGGGAACGCTGCTCGTGGGCCTGCAGTTCGCGGCCGCGAGCTTCCTGCTGATCGCCGTGCTCGTGATGGCGGCGCAGAACAACGCGTTGCGGCGAACGGGGCTCGGCGGGGCGAGCGATCCGTTGCTGGTGCTGCCGAACTTTCCGCAGTTCAGCGGCGTGGATTCGGCGCTGCTCACGAGCGAGCTCGGCCGCATTCCGCAAGTCACCGCGGTGGGCGAAACCGGCGATTCGCCCTGGAGCCCGAACGTCAATCTCATGATGCTCGCGCCCACCCCCGATGAGAGCGGACAGTTGCCGGTGGCTTACAACAATGCCGTCGGCTACGACTACTTCTCGACGCTCGGCATCCGCGTGCTCGCGGGCCGGGTGTTCGATCGCGAGCACGGCCAGGACGAGATGCAAGGCGATCTCTTCGACGCCGCCCGCAGCATTGCAATGATCATCGACGAGCCGCTGTCGCGCCAGCTCGGCTTCGCGAAACCGGCGGACGCCGTCGACAAGACGGTCTATCTTCCGGAGCGCATGACGCGCGCGTTCAACGCGCCCGCGCAGCCCGTGCACGTGGTGGGCGTCGTCGAGAGTAGACCGCTGCACTTCGTGGGAGCCGGCGCGTCGGCCAACGTCTACATGTTCCGTCCGAACGCCAACTACAAATTGGTGCGTCTCGACGCGAAGGACGTGTCGGGCGGCGTCGCGGCCATCGACGCCATGTGGAAACGGTTGTCCCCCCGGCCGCTCAACCGCAAGTTCATGGACGAGCTGTTCAACCAGAACTACGAGAACTTCGCCCGCATCAGCCAAGTGTTCGCCGGGCTCGCATTCCTCGCGGTGGTGATCTCGGTGATCGGCCTGTTCGGCATGGCGATCCAAGTCGCCGGCCGGCGCGTACACGAGATCGGCGTGCGCAAGTCGGTAGGAGCGCGCACGAGCCAGATCGTGACCATGCTGCTCGCGGACTTCGCGAAGCCCGTCGTGATCGCGAACCTCGTGGCTTGGCCGTTCGGCTTCGTTGCGGCGGAGCAATACCTCGCGATCTTCCTTAAGCGCACTCCCCTGACGCCCACGCCCTTCCTGTCGAGCCTCGTTCTGGCGCTCGCGGTAGCCTGCGCCGCCGTGGGCGGGCAGGCCCTGCGGGCCGCACGCGTGAGCCCGGCAGCCGTGCTGCGCGCCGAATAGCGCGGCATCCCAGATCCTTCGGGCTGGTCAGCGCGCGCGGGCTCGGGCATGCTTGCTCCATGGAACGATGGACACGGATGCCACGCACGCAAGTCGCGCGTCTCGCACTCTTTTCCTGGCTCGCTGCGGCTCCGCTCGCGCACGCGGCCGACACTCGCGGCGGCTACATGGGCGGCGCGCTCGGCGAGTTCTTCTACAAGGAATCCCCCGAAGTCGACTTCGCGCTCGAGGACGACACCACGCAGTACCAGCTGTACGGCGGCTATCGCATCAGCAAGGTGTTCGGCGTCGAAGGCGGCCTTACGCACACCAACGACATCGACAGCAGTTTCCCCATAAACCTGCAGACCTCGCAGGGCACCACCGTACCGGGCAGGCTCGACATCTCGGCGAGCTACGACATCTACGAGATCAAGGCGCTGGGCTACCTGCCGTTCAACTTGACCAGCCTGTTCGGCGGGCTCGGGTATCAGTCCGCATCGCTCAACGGCGATGCCGACATCGCCGGGATAGGCACCGTGGGCACCTTGCACAACCACTTTCGCGGGTCCATGGCGGTGATCGGTATCCAACGCGACTTCAGGCTCGACCTGAAGAGCATCAGCCTTCGCGGCGGGTACACGTGGTACGACTTCGATAAGCAGATCGACGCTGCGGGATTTACGATAGGGATGATCTACCGCTTCTGAAGTCGCGCGAGCGAGCACGGGATCTCGCAACCAGCCAAGCACGAGCCTAAGGAGGGCGATTCACGAGATGAAGAAGATGTGGATCGTCGTCGCCGACGAGCGACGAGCCATGCTGTACCTTTCGGGCGCGCTGCGCGAGCCGTTCGCCCTCCTCCAAACGATCGAGAACGACGGCGACGCTCCCGACCGCGAGCTCGAGACCGATCGACCCGGCCGCAAATTCAGCAGCGCAACGGGGCAGCGGCATGCAACCGACGGCGAGCGCAGCACTCGGCGCACGAGGCAGGAAGGGTTCGCCCGCAGGGTCGCCGACGAGATCGAGCGCGCCCGCAAGGCCGGCAAGTTCGACCGGCTCGTGCTGATGTGCGGCGCACGGATGCTCGGGCTGCTCCGCGAAGCGATGTCCACGCAGACCCGCGAGCTCGTGCTCGTCGAGGTGCCGAAAGACATGGCCAAGCACGACGAGCCGGCGATCCGCGCGCACGTGCCGCAAGAAACGTGGCGGGAGCTCGGCCGGTAGCGGGAGTCGTGTCTCACTTTGGCCGGTCCCTGCGCCGCTTCCCTTTGGCCGTTTGACTTTAGCGCGAGCGGCGGACGCACCTCGGAGCGGCTGCCCGAGACACGCCGGAAGACCATCCCTGGGGCTCGTCGCCGCACATCCCTGTGCGGCGACGGTCCCGGGCAGCCGCTCCGAGGTACGTCCGCCGCTGTTGCGGGCATCGTGCGGCCACAAGGAAGGCGGCGCAGGGACCGGCCAAAGTGAGACACGACCCGGCCTGGTGAAAAGGGGGGCGTCGCGGGCTACCATCCACAACGCCCGGGCGCGTCGCGCCTGTCACGCGAGCCGCAACGTGCCGACACCTCTCGCCGCCCTCGCCTGCCTGGCCGTGCTCTCGGCCGCCGCCGCGCCCGCGTTCGCGCAACACGCCACCGCATTCGACGTCGAGGACGGCGCGCGAACCTTCGCGTCGATCTGCGCCAATTGTCACGGCCCCGACGGCAACCTGATCGCCGGCATCGACCTGGGGCGCGGCCAGTTCCGCCGCGCGCTCACCGACAACGAGCTCGCAGGCATCATCGAGAACGGCATCCCGAACACGGCGATGCCGCCGTCGCCGAATCTCTCGGAGGAGCAAGTCGAGCGGGTGGTCGCGTTCTTGCGCGCGAACGCCGCGGCGAAGCCGAGCGCCACGCTCACGGGCGACGCCGCGCGCGGCAAAACGTTGTTCGAAGGCAAGGGCGAGTGCACGGACTGTCATCGCGTCAACGGCCGCGGCTCGCGCACCGGCCCCGACCTGAGCGCGGTCGGTAAGCTGCGGCGCGCCGTCGAGCTCGAGCAATCGCTGCTCGACCCCGCCGCCGAGGTGCAGGCGAACAATCGCTTCTATCGCGTGGTTACGGCCGACGGCAAGGAAGTCGAGGGCCGCCTGCTGAATCGCGACACCTACACCGTGCAGCTGCTCGACGGGGACGAGAACCTGAGGTCGTTCAGAGTCGAGGAGCTGCGCGAGCACGGCTTCGACGAGACGCCGATGCCGTCAGTCCGCAAGAAGCTGAGCTCGCGCGACATCGCCGACCTCGTCGCCTATCTGATTTCGTTGCAGGGGCCGATCCAATGAAGACAGCCGCGCTCATCGCCGTCGTGCTGGCCGCCGCCGCGCCGCATGCACACGCGCAGGTCACGTTCGACCGGATTCTGCACGGCGACCGCGAGCCGGCGAACTGGCTCGCCTACTCCGGCACGCCGTCGAACCAGCGCTACAGCGCGCTCGACCAGATCAACGCGACGAACGCCAAGAACCTCGAGCTCAAGTGGATCTGGCAGGCGCACTCGCTCGAGAAGTTCGAAGCGACACCGCTCGTGGTGAGCGGCGTGCTCTACACCGTGGAGGCGCCGAACAACGTGGTGGCGCTCGACGCCGCCACGGGCCGCGTGTTCTGGACGTTCCCGTACGAGCCCGCGGCCGACGCTCGCACCTGCTGCGGGCGCGTGAATCGCGGGCTCGCGATCTTGGGCGACACGTTGTTCATGGGCACGATCGACGCACACCTGCTCGCGATTGACGCGAAGGCCGGCACGCTGCTGTGGAAGACGAAGGTGGCGGAGTCCTCGCAGCGCTACTCGATCACGATGTCGCCGGTGGTGGTGAAGGACAAGGTGATCGTCGGCACCGCCGGCGGCGACATGGGCATCCGCGGCATCATCGCGGCGTTCGACGCGGCGAGCGGCAAAGAGGTATGGCGCATCCACACGATCCCGGGACGGGAAGAGCCGGGCAACGACTCGTGGTCGGGTGATTCCTGGAAGCAAGGCGGCGCGGCCGTGTGGAACGCGGGCGCGTACGATCCCGACACCAACCTCGTGTTCTTCGGCACCGGCAACCCGGCGCCGGACTGGGACGGCCGCGTGCGGCTCGGCGACAACCTCTACAGCAACTGCGTGCTCGCGCTCGACGCCGACACGGGCAAGCTCAAGTGGTACTACCAGTTCACGCCGCACGACGAGATGGACTACGACGCCACGCAGGTGCCGGTGCTCGCGGACCTCAACTGGCGCGGCACACCCACCAAGGCGATGCTCTGGGCCAATCGCAACGGCCTCATGTACGTGCTCGACCGCGTGAGCGGCAAGTTTCTGTTCGGCAAACCGTACGTCGAGACGAACTGGATGACCGGCTTCGACAAGACCGGCCGGCCGATCCGCGACCCCAAGGTCGTGCCGTCGCCCGAAGGCACGCTCGTGCGGCCGCACGTGCACGGCGCCACCAACTGGGCACCGCCGTCGTTCAGCCCGAAGACCGGGCTCTTCTACGTCGCGCACTGGGAGCACTCGGGCATCATCGCGCTGGAGGGCCAGTTCCCCCGCTCCGTCGGCATCAACTCGAAGCAGACGCAGATGGGCCAGACGAACCTGCTGCCGTTCTTCAACGACGACGACGAGGCCTACGGCGTGATCCGCGCATACGACCCGAACACGCTCGAGCCGAAGTGGGAATACAAGATGGCCGACATCACCTGGGGCGGCGTGCTCTCCACCGCCGGCAACGTGGTGTTCGGCGGCGGCAAGGAAGGCTACTTCGTGGCGCTCGACGCCAACACCGGCGCACTGCTCTGGAAGATGCCGGTGGGCGGCCAGGTGAACGCGGGGGCTATGAGCTACGCCGTGAACGGCAAGCAGTACGTGGCGATCGCGGCGGGCAGCGCGCTGTTCGCGTTCGGCCTGCGGTGATCATCCGCCGGGGAACACGACTTTCCAGTCCTGCTTCATGTCCACCACCACCCAGCCGCGCGCGGGCGCGGCGTCGAGCGCGCGCGCGAGCGCGCCGACGGGCGAGCCGCGGTCGTACGCCCATTCGCGGTCCGCGTCGGTGTGGTGGACGATGAGGCCGAACCGCGCGCCTTTGCCGGCGGTGGTCCACTCCAGCATCTCGAAGTCGCCGTCGGAGTTGCCGAACGCCGCGATCGGGCGCCGGCCGATGATCTCTTGGATGCCGACGGGCTTGCCGGCCTTGTCGTCGACGTGGTCGACCTCCGCGAGGCGCGCGATCACCGGCAGGCCGTCGCGCACTTGGTACTCCAGCTTGGCGCGGCTGCCGACGACCTGCTCGGGCGGGATCCCGTAGGCTGCCTCCGCCCACGGCCGCATGAACTCGACGCCGCCTCCCGAGACGATGTAGGTCTTGAAGCCGTTCGTGCGCAGGTACGCGAGCAGCTCGAGCATCGGCTGATAGACGAGCTGCGTGTACGGCCGAGCGAAGCGCGGATGCCTCGCCGAGCCGATCCAGCGTTCCACTGCCGCCGAGAACTCCTCGGTGGTGTTGCCGAAGTGTGTGGCGGCGAGCATCTCGAGCACGCGATGCTCGTCCGCCAGCGCCGCCACGAGGTCGCCGGCGAGCACCGACTTGAATGGCTCGCGCTCAGACCATTCGGGATGCTGCGGGGCGAGCTCGCGCACGCGATCGAGGGTGAACGCGAGCTGCACGTACATGGGTTGCTCGATCCACAGCGTGCCGTCGTTGTCGAACACCGCGACGCGCTCCGCCTGTTGCACGAAGTCCGCGCCGCGCTCATTCGTCACGCGTGCTACGAACGCGACGATCGCGCGTTTCGACCCGCCGTCGTTCCACGACGGCAGCGGATCGGCCTGCGCGGCGGCGTCGCCGGGAATCGTTGCGGGCGGCTCGACCGGCGCAGCACACGTCGCCAAGCCAATCGCCATCGAGCAGACGGCGGCCAACCCTCGCAAGCGAAGGCTCCCGCTCGCTCGAGCCGATCGCAGTGGAGCCACGCCCGTTCTCCCTGGAGATAGAGACCGCCTGACCCGAGTCTGGCCCGCGCCGCCGGTGGACGCACGAGGACC
>DASUFK010000236.1:0-6267 GCA_036274615.1 Gammaproteobacteria bacterium
TGATCGCGAGAAATGCGTAGCGGAACCGCACGACGGCGTGCACGGCGCGCCGGTAGAACGCAATGAACCCGAGCTGTAGCCCGCCGTGCGCCTTGATGGCCTGGCCGCGGAACACCCACAGCATCACGATCGGCAGCAAGAACAAGGTGAGCAGCGTCGAGAATGCCATCGCGAACGTCTTGCTGTAGGCGAGGGGATCGAACAGCCGCGCTTCCTTGGCGCTCAGGAAGAACACCGGCAAGAACGAGGCGAGGATGATCAGCAGCGAGAACAGGAGCGGACGCGCCACGCCGGCGATCGAGCTCAGGATGATCCGGCGGCGTTCCTCCGCGCTCGCGTTCGGGTGTGCGGCGAGCTCCGCGGTGCAGTTCTCCACGATCACGATCGTGGCGTCCACCATCTCGCCGATCGCGATGAAGAGCCCCGCGAGCGAGAACAAGTTGATGGTCTGGTCGAACGCCGCCATCGGCATCGCCGTGAACAGCACCCCGAGCAGGAGGATCAGCACGGGAGCGAGCGCGGTGCGCAGGTTGCGCAGGAACAGCACGGTGACCACGATCACGACCGAGAGCTCGTAGACGAGCGTGACGAGAAAGTGGCGCAGCGTGCCCCAGATGAGCTCGGATCGGTCGTACGTGGGCACGATCTCGACGCCCGCGGGCAACGACGCGCCGATCTCGGCGATCCGCTGCTTGAGCGCGTGCGTGATCTCGAGCGCGTTCTGCGTCTGCTCCATGATCACGATGCCGCCCACGACCTCGCCCTCGCCGTTGAGCTCCGCGATGCCGCGCCGTTGGTCGTAGCCGACCTGGATGTAGCCGACGTCCTTGAGCAGCACCGCGCGGCCGTCGGGCCGGTAGCCCACGACGAGCGCTTCGAGCTCGTCGATGCTGTCGTGACGCACCACGCCGCGGATCTGGTAGTCGCGGTTGGTGACCTCGATCACGCGACCGCCGGCTTCTTCGAGGGCGCCTTGGAGCGCTTCCACGAGCTGACGCACCGAGATGCCGGCCTCGGCCAGGAGCGGCGGATACACCTTGAGCTGGTATTGCTTCTCGAGGCCGCCCACGGAGGCGACCTCGGCGATGCCGGGCACCGTCTGCAGCGCGGGCTTGATCTGATTGTCGTTCAAGAGCCGCAACTCGCGCGGGTCGCGCAGCTGCTCGTGATCGATGAGGGCGTACTCGTAGATCCAGCCGATGCCGCTCGCGCTCGGGCCCACGGTCACGACGGCGTCGGCCGGCAGCTGCTGGCGGATCGCGCTCAGCCGATCCGCGATCGCGGCTCGCACCGCGTCGCGGCGCGCGGCGCCGCGCAGGATCACGTAGATGAAGGAGTAGCCCATGTGCGACGTCGCGCGGATCGAGCGGATGTCGGGCGAGCCGATGAGCGCGCGGATCACGGGCTCGGTGACTTGTGCCTCGAGCAGCTCCGGGCTGCGCGGCCACTTCGCGTAGATGATCACCTGCGGGTCGGAGGTGTCGGGGATCGCGTCGAGCGGAGCGGTGCGAACGGCGTAGATGCTGAGACCCACGCACGCGAGGATCAGCGCCGCGATCACGCCTCGAAATCGCACGATCCGCTCGATCAACGCCGAGAGCACCGTTACTCCGAGCCGCTCTTGAGCTTGGTGTCGGCGTCCACGAAGAAGCTGCCGATCGAGACGATCTGGTCGCCTTCCGCGAGCCCGTCGGTCACCTGCGTGTAGAGCTCGCCTTCGACGCCGGTATGGATCGTGCGCGGCGAGTATTCGCCCTTGGCCTGCTGCACGTAGACGACCTTGCCGGTGCCTTCCTCGATGATCGATGCGTTCGGCACGGACAGGAACGGCCCTTGCTCGACCACGATCTCCATGAGGTACGGCGTACCGAAGTCGCGCCCCGTGATGGACGCCTCCACTCGCGCGCCGCCGGGCTCGGGCATGACGCGCACGATCCTCGCCTGATACATCTGGGTTCGCTGCGCTACCGGAAACGCGCGCACGCGCTGGCCCGCCATCACGAGCTCCGCCTCGGGCGAGCGCACGAAAGTGGTCAACAGCCGCGCGCTCTCGTCGAGCTTGCCCGCCGTGCGTATCCAGGTTTGGATCGGACGCACAGCGGCTTCGGTGAGCGTGAGCGTGAGCTCCGAGGCTTGGGCCTCGGTGACGGCGGTGCCGCGATGCACGAGGCGCGTGGCGGCGCGCACGTCCGAATGCGATGGGTCTGCCGGCTGTGCGCCCGCCGGCTCCTGCGCCCCGGCGTCGCCGGCTCCGCTCACGGCCATCGCGAGCGCCAGCGCGGCCGCGCGGGCAAACGCCGCCGTTGCGGGGTGCGCGCTAGACGGTTTGAGAGTGGAAGAGGACAGCGCTGCCACCGTGCGATCTCGCGAGCTCGACTCCAGGAATATTACACGGCGGCAGCAAGTCCCTTTCCCGCTCAGTGACAGTAGTTGTCCTTGCTGTCCATGATGTGGGTGCCCCACGGGAACTGGCCCACGTTGGCCACGCGCTCCACCGCTTCGCTCGCACCGTCGATGATGTACACCGAGTTGTCAGTGGCGCTGCCCAGGTACAGCTTCTGGTCGGCGACGTCGGTGGTGGCGGTCTGCAGGAACAGGTTGTTGCCGATCTTGATGCGGCCGGCGGGCTTCAGCGTATTCATGTCGAATACGTAGAGGAAGCCCGTGGTGGAGCTGATCACGAACGCCTTGCCGGCCGCGAAGTTCACGCCGGTGAGATCCGGGCCCACGGGGTAGCTCGCGACGACCGCATTCTTGGCCACGTCGATGATCGAGACCGTGCTGTCGCCGTTGTTCACCGAGATGCCGTACTTGCCGTCGTGCGACATGTAGACGCGCCACGGATCCGGTCCGACGCGAATGACCTTGATGACCTTGTCCTCGCGCGTGTCGATCACGCCCACGACGCCCAGGTCGCCGTCGGCGGCGTAGAGATAACGTCCGTCCGGCGTCGGCGTGGCGTTGAAGATGCCCTTGATCTCTGTGAGGTACTTGGCCGGGTCGAGGCGGGAGACGCCCGGCACCGTGTCGACGTTGATCTTCTTGATGAGCTCGTGCCGCGTGACGTCGATGACGCCGACCCAATGCGCGCCGTAGTTGCCGATGTACGCCTTCGAACCGTCGGGCGTGAAGGTGATGTTGAGCGGCTCGTGCAGTCCGGTGATCGTCTTGATCGCCTTCAGCGACTGCATGTCGATGACGGTGATCGAATCGCCTTCCGGATTGCCCTGGTAGTACCAGCGGCCGTCGGGCGAGAACGCGAGGTGCTCCGGCGCGAATCCCACCGGGACTTTCGCTACGAGCTCGAGCGTGCGGCTGTCGATGATGTAGGCGGTGTTCGAGCGCTGGCCGCCGGTGACGACGTAGCGTCCGTCGGGCGACATCATCACCATGTGCGGGTTCACGTTGTTGCCCAAGAACGTGCGGCCCAGGATCTGCTTGGTCTTGATGTCCATGAACGCGATGTCGTTCGAGTCGCGGTCCACGATCATCACGACCGACGTCGGGTCGCTCACGATGACCTTCGCGCCGGACGCGGGCGGCGGCATGTTCGCCATGTTGTGCGGTGCCGCGGGCGCGGCCGGAGCCTGAGCCGACGCGGGACCGGTCAGCGCCGCGAGAGAAACGGCGGCGCACAAGCCCATGAGAAGTCGATTGACGTTACGCATAGTGATCTCCGAATGGCCTCTCAAAATACGACCTGGATGCGCGCGCCGGGTATGAGATAACCCTCGCCGGTTGCTGACTCTTCCACGTATTGGAGCATGAACGAGGACCGCAAGTGCGTCGTGAGGTGGAGGTTGTAGAACACCTCGGCGAGCTTCTCGCTCGGTCCCAGCTCGAAATCGGTGTGCGCGATGCCGATACCCCAGAAATCTTCAGGGTTGAAGGTATGCGGCGCGCCGAATTCCACGCCGCCGCTGTAGAAGTATTCCTTGCCGGGGATGTCGCCGACCTCGCCGTTGCCGTAGCGCGCGAACAGCGTGACTGCTTGGGCGACCTTTTGATCGATGCTGACACCATACGCGTCGCGGTAGCCGAGACCGCCACTATTGTCGGACCTTGCCCATACGCGATAGTGCCCCTCGGGCAGGCCGAACGGCCGCGCGATGTACTCGAACTCGGCGAGCTTGAACATCGAGTCCGCCAGCGAGCCGAGCTGGTTGGTCGGGTCGGTGCTCTGCTGAAGGCCGAACTTGAAGTTCCAGCTCTTCTTCGGGTCCCACTCGGCGACCGTGCCGAAGCCGTTGCTCGCGAGACCGAGCACCGGGTTGTTGACGAGAGCGTCGCTGATGAACTGCGTCGTCTCGTCGTTCGCGGCCGCGTTGCGGTCGAAGTGCGTGGTGACGTCGATGCGGCCGATGCTCAACCCCAAACGCTGATGCGCGAGCTCCGTGCGGAGCCACGCTTCGCGGACGCTCAACTGGTTGTTGCTCAAGCGCGCGGTTTGACCGTTGAGCAGATTGAGCGCGTCGATTTCCTGCTCGGGGGGCGAGCCGCCGATGCCCACGAGGTCCGCGTAGAACTCGGTGTTCAACGCGGCGGAGTTCGCGGCGAACGTGATGTCCGCGGCCGACAGGCCGTAGGCGTGCCCGTCGGCGACGGCGTCAGGGCCCTTCGTTTGGTGCGCGAACTGCAGCGTCGTCACGTTGTTGATGCCAATCTCGACGCCGCTCGCGGCTTCCTCGGCGAGCTTCTCGTCGATCGAGTCCTCGATCGTTTCGCGGCGTTGGGCGAGCTCGCGCTCGTAGGTGATTTGCTCCTTCGCGCCGGGCACCGCGTGGTCGTAGACGTTGCCGGCGTCGTCCACCCACACGTGCACTTCCTTCACGAGCACCTTGGGCTGCGAGATCACGGCCGTTTGCTCCAGGGTTGCGAGGCGCCGTTCGAGCTCGTCGATGCGATCGAGCAGCGCTTGGGTATTGGCGTCGGCGGACGTCGCGGCCGCAGGCGCGGGCGCCGGCGTCGGCGGCGGGAGAGCCACGTTGCGTCGCTGGGCTTGGGCGTTGAGGGGCAACGCGATTGCCAACCCCGTGGCGATCGCGGCGGCCAACGCTTTGCGGGCGGGCCACGGCAAGGAGCGGTACGGCGTGCGCATCTGACTTTTCCTCGTATTTGACGAAACCGGGGCGCCGAGCCGGGGCAGCCGGCGACGTTGGAACCATGAAACGTCCGAGCGTAGCCGTGCGCGGCGGGGGCGCCGAAAGCGAAGAAATAATGGCGGGCCGAGCGGGATAACTCCCGCTATTTACCGTTGATTGGACGTTAAAGGACGGGGCTAACCGGGGCGTTAACAGCCGGTTTTACGAGGAGGGGCGTGGTTCTCGAGGCGGAGGAGGAGAAGAAGGGGGCGGTGAGCCGCCCCCTCACGGGATCACTTGTCGTAGTGCGCGGAGGAGCGCTCGTTCTCGTTGCAGACGAACTCGATGAGCTCGTCGTCGGCCGTGAGCCGCTGGTTGATGCGGACGGTGAACGGCTTCGTGTAGGCGGTCGGGTCTTCGATCGTCACGTCGATCTGCAGCAGCCCGAAGGTCGGGCGGCGGAATCGCTCGGTCATCCGGCCCTTGCTCGTGAGCGGGCTGCCGTTGACATCGAGCCAGACGTCGTCGCGGAAGCCCACGGTCTCGACCACGAGCGTGTCGCCTTCCCAGTGGCCGGCCGAATAGCCGTACCACCACGGTTGGAGGTCGTCGTTGAGCTCCGGCACCTTGCGGCCGTCGGTGAAGATCTGACGGAGGCCTTGGTTGCCCTCGTACATGATCACGATCTCGCCCGGCGTCTGCACGAGCTTGCGCGGCTGCGGATGCAGGTGCAGCTGCGTGAGGCCCATCGGTAGGCAGTGCGCGTCGGGGTTGTTCTTGTTGTTGTTCGACATGCGCTCGGCGCGCAGCTGCGCCGCGAGCGGGGTGTACGGCAGTCCGTCCGGGAAGCCTCCGCCCAAATTGGCGAAGTTGGCGAGCGGCGGGCTGCCGTCGGCGGGCAGCACGGGCCGCCGCGGAGGACCGCCGAAGCCGCCGCCTTGCGGCCGCGGGGCCGGCGCGCCGGCCGCCGGGGCGCCCCCCTGACCCTGCGGGCGTTGCGCCGCTTGAGCCTGACCTTGTCCCTGACCTTGTGCCTGACCCTGGGGCCGCTGCCCTTGGGGCGGACCGATCCCGAACCCGCCGGCCCGATCCCAGAGCCCCGACAGGTCGACGTGACCGTCGGCGGCGCGCGGCGGCGGCGCGTCCGGGTTCAGGGTGCCGTCGGCTTTACGCGGGATGCCTTGTT
>DASUFK010000237.1:0-7692 GCA_036274615.1 Gammaproteobacteria bacterium
GAAGGACCGGCCGTTCTCGGCGAGGATCGACAACATCTGCGGCGTGAAGGAGAAGTCGTTACGCGCTGCACCGTTCGCCGCCGAGGGGATCACCGTGACGAGGGCTTCGGAGTCCGGATACGGGAGCGGCTTGATGACCACGCCGTTGACGACGCTGAAGATGGCCGTGGTTGCGCCGATCCCCAGCGCGAGCGTGAACACCACCGCGAGCGTGAAGGCCGGCCGTCGCCTGAAGCCGCGCAGCGTCTGGCGCAAATCGCGGCCGACATTTTCCAGCGAACCAGCGATGCTCATGTGGCGGATCTCCCAAGCGGTGCGTCGTCGCGACAGCGCGTTGGAGTCGCAAAGCGACAAGCGTGCCAAGCGTCGGCCGCCATAACTCGTTGAGTCGACTGAGGGTGCGGGAGCTCGTGCTCCGGAGCCCGTCCCAGATCCGCACAGCCCATCCCGTACCCGGGACGGCGCGGCGCCGGCTCCTCATCGCCATGAGTGACGCGGTCACCGGGGGAAAGACGACTCCCGCCTCCGCAGCGCGGCCTCATCGCCCGGCTCGCGCCCTTCGCGCGCCGCTTGCTGAGCGCCCGTGAACATGGACGCGAAAGCCTTACCCAGGTCCGCCAGTGCCGCTTGATCCAGTCCCTGTGTCGATTGCCGCTGACGCTCCAACGTTTCGCGGAAGCGAACGTCGGCCGCTATCTCGGCAAGCTCCATCCACGCTTCGAGTTGAGCGTCATCCATCTCCTCCGGAAGATCGAGCACCGCTGCCCGCCAAACTGCCGGCAGCTCCATACCCAGTGTCGCGGTCACGCTTCGAGGGAACGTCGTAGCGTCGTGCGCGCGCCGTAGCGCACGAGCTCCGTGAGCGCGGCGCCGACTGCGCCGACGAACTCCGCGCGCTCGCGAAGGTCCGTGCCGAAGACCTGCGTCACGCCGGCGAGCGCCCTCACGACCGCGATTGGATCGCTCGCGTGCGCCTGCGCGAGGCTGCGAAGCTCCGCGGCCAGCGGGTCGCGCACCTCGATGGTCGCGCCGCGCTCGTCGATTCCGCCGACGTAGCGCATCCACCCCGCGATCGCGAGCGCGAGGCCGTCGATCGGCTGCGCGGCGGCGAGCCGGTCGCGCACCGTCCCGAGCAGCCGCGGCGGCAATTTTTGCGAGCCGTCCAGCGCGATCTGCCAGGTTCGGTGATTCAGCGCCGGATTGCGGAAGCGCGCGAGCAGCTCGCGTTGATATCGCTCGAGGTCGAAGGCCGGCGGCGCCGTGAGCGTCGGCGCGATCTCGTCGCGCATCAACCGCTCGACGTAGCGCGCGAGCGCGTCGTCGGCCATCGCTTCGTGCACGTGCGCGTAGCCCGCGAGGTAGCCCAAGTAGGCGAGCGCGGAGTGTGCGCCGTTCAGGAGCCGCAGCTTCGCGAGCTCGTACGGCGCGACGTCGGCGACGAGCTCCGCGCCGGCGTCTTCCCAGCGGGGGCGCTCGGTGCCGAAGGCGTTCTCGATCACCCATTGACTGAACGGCTCGGTGACGACGACGCCGCGGTCTTCGAGGCCGAGCGCGCGCTGCGCCGCTTCGAGGTCGGCGTCCGTGGTGGGCGGCGTGATCCGGTCGACCATTGTCGACGGGAACGCGACGTGCCGGCCGATCCAGGTTGCGAGCGCCGCGTCGCGCAGCTCCGCGAATTGCACCACGAGCTCGCGCAGCATCGCGCCGTTGTGCGGCAGATTGTCACAACAGAGCACGGTGAACGGCTCGAGGCCGCGGGCGCGCCGCTCGTCGAGCGCCGCGGCGAGGAAACCGAGCACGGTGGATGGCGACTCCGGCCCCGCGAGATCCGCGCGGATCTCCGGGTGCGCGGCGTTGAGGTCGCCCGTGGCTGGGTCGTGGCAGTAGCCCTTCTCGGTCACCGTGATCGACACGATTTTCGCGGTCGGTGCGACCAGCGAGTCGAGCACCGCGCGCGGACTTCGGTGCGCTGCGAGCACGCGATCGATCGCGCCGATCACTCGGTAGGCGGAGCGCTCGGCGGAGCGAACGTTGACCGCGTAGAGTCCGTCCTGCGGATTCAGCTGCTCGGCCACCGCGTCGCCGCGCAGCGAGACTCCGGCGATGCGCCAGTCGCCGCCGTGCCCGGCGAGCGCGCCGTCGGTATAGACGGCTTGATGCGCGCGATGAAACCCGCCGATCCCGATGTGCACGATGCCGACGCGATGCTTGGCCGGGTCGTACTCGGGGAGCGCGACGCCGCGCGCCACGGACGGCAGCGATGCGCGGGACAAGCGGCCGGAAAATAGGGACATGTTACTTTTTCGTTCGATCGTTGCGCGGAGCCGGGGCGGTGACGCGTCGAAAAAGTAACATGTCCCTATTTTTCGAGGTGGTAGGCGCGCTTGACCAGGTCGTAGGCGAGCGCGCGCGCGACGTCGCACGCTTCGTCCTCGTCGAGGCGGTGCTCGGTGACGAGCCGCGCGAGGTACGCGCAGTCCATGCGGCGGGCCACGTCGTGCCGCGCGGGGATCGACAGGAACGCGCGCGTGTCGTCGTTGAATCCCACGGTGTTGTAGAAGCCCGCGGTCTCCGTCGTCTGCTCGCGGAACCGCCGCATGCCCTCGGGGCTGTCGTGAAACCACCAGGCCGGCCCGAGCCTGAGCGCGGGATAGTGGCCCGCGAGCGGCGCGAGCTCGCGGCTGTAGCTCGTTTCGTCGAGCGTGAACACGATGACGGTGAGCTTGCGCTCGTTGCCCACGCGGTCGAGCAGCGGCTTGAGCGCGTGCACGTAGTCCGTGGCGACCGGAATGTCGGCGCCGCGGTTGCGGCCGTAGCGCGCGAACAGGTCGCGGTTGTGATTGCGGAACGAGCCCGGATGGATCTGCAGCACGAGGCCGTCGTCCAAGCTCATCTTCGCCATCTCGATGAGCATCTGCGCGCGGAACAGCTCGGCGTCGGCTGCGCTCGGCCGGCCGTTCAGCACCCTGGCGAACAGCTCGCCCGCCGCCTGCGAGTCCAAGTCGGCCGTGGCCGCGGTGGGATGGCCGTGATCGGTGGCGGCGGCACCGTGCGCTGCGAAGAACGCGCGCCGCTCGCGCAGTGCGTCGAGATAGCCGCGCCAGGTCGACGTGTCCGTGCGCGCGAGCTCGCCGAGCAGCCGCACGTTGTCGACGAAGCCTTCGTACTCCGGGTCGACCACCGGGTCTGGCCTGAAGGTGGTGATCACCTTGCCGGGCCAACCGCTGTCGCGAATCATCCGGTGCCAGCGCAAATCCTCGAGCGGCGACTCGGTCGTCGCGAGCAGCTCGATGCGAAACCGGTCGAAGAGCTCGCGGGGCCGGTAGTCCGGACGCGCGAGCCGCTCCGCGATCCGGTCGTAGTAGACGTCGGCCGTGGCGCTCGTGAGCCGTACGTCGAGATCGAACACCGTGACGAACACGTAGTCGAGCCAGAGCCGCGACGGCGTACCGCGGAACAGGTGGTAGTGCGACGCGAAGGTGCGCCACGCGCTGCGCGGGTCCGCAGCCGGTGCCGCCGAGCCGTCGCCGATGCCGAGCTCCTCGAGCCGTACGCCCTGGCTGTAGAGCATTCGGTAGAGATAGTGGTCCGGTGTGACGAGCAGCTCGGTGGGATTCGGGAACGGCTCGTTGGTCGCGAACCACTGCGGATCGGTGTGTCCGTGCGGGCTCACGATCGGCAGTCCCGCCACCTCCGCGTAGAGCCGGCGCGCGACGCCGCGCACCGACGGCTCGGCCGGAAACAGGCGGTCGTCGTCGAGGCGCAGCGGGTGAGTGTCGCGAGCGGTCACGGTTCGGCGTTCGTGCAATGTCGCGCGGAGGCCGGGCAAGCCTAAGGAATCCGGCGCCACTTTAATATAGATCCCGATCCCCGGGGTGGAGGAGGGACAGCACGTGTACTCGATTCTCGACGACGGCGCGCGCCGCGCCCGTGCCTATCTCGACACGCTCGGCGAGCGCTCCGTGGCGCCGAGCCCCTCCGGCATTGCCGGCCTCGAGCGTCTCGACGAGCCTCTGCCCGACACACCCACATCGGACGCCGAAACGCTGCGCGTGCTCGACGAGGTCGTGTCGCCCGCGACGATGGCAATGGCCGGGCCCCGCTTCTTCGGCTTCGTGATCGGCGGGGCGCTGCCCGTGACGGTGGCGGCCAACTGGCTCGCCACGGCCTGGGACCAGAACAGCGGTCTCTACAACTCGACACCCGGCGTCGCCTACCTCGAGCAGGTCGCGCTGCGCTGGCTCGTGGAGGTGCTCGGCTTGCCCGAGTCAACCGGCGGCGGCTTCGTCACCGGCGCCACGGTGGCGAATTTCACGGCGCTCGCCGCGGCCCGGCACCGCGTGCTCGCCGACGCCGGCTGGAACGTCGAGGCCGACGGCTTGTTCGGCGCGCCGCCGATCACCGTGATCACGGGCGAGGAGGCGCACCCCACGCTGCTCAAGTCGCTCGGCATGCTCGGCCTCGGGCGCTCGCGCGTGCTCCGCGTGCCGGTCGACGGCCAGGGACGTATGCGCGCCGACGCGTTGGCGCGGATCGCCGGGCCCACGATCCTCTGTCTCCAGGCGGGTAACTTGAACACCGGCGCATTCGATCCGTTCGAGGCGATCGTCCCGCAAGCGCACGACGCCGGCGCATGGGTGCACGTGGACGGAGCCTTCGGGCTCTGGGCGCGCGCCGCGCCGCAGCTCCGGCACCTCGTTCGCGGCCTCGAGCTCGCCGATTCGTGGGCCACCGACGCGCACAAGTGGCTCAACGTTCCGTACGACAGCGGCCTCGCGCTCGTGCGCGATCCGCACGCGCTGCGCGCGGCCATGGCCATCACGGCCGAGTACCTGCCCACCGACACGGCGGAGCGCAATCCGTCCGACTTCACTCCCGAGCTCTCGCGGCGCGCGCGCGGTGTCGAGGTGTGGACGGCGCTGCGGTCGCTCGGCCGCGCGGGGCTCGCGGAGCTCTTCGAGCGGTGCTGCGCCCACGCCCGCCGTTTCGGCGAAGGACTCCGCGCCGAGGGCTGGCACGTGCTCAACGACGTGGTCCTCAATCAAGTGCTCGTGAGCTTCGGCAGCGCCGAGCGCACGCGGCGCGTGATCGCGGCGCTCCAGGAGGACGGTACGTGCTGGTGCGGCGTCACCGTTTGGCAGGGCCAGACCGCGATGCGGATCAGCGTATGCAGCTGGGCCACCACGGAAGAAGACGTCGAACGAAGCCTCGACGCGATCACCCGTCTCGCGCGCCTCGTGCGCTGAGCGCCGCACCACGGCGTTGCACATGGCGCGCGAGTCGCCCATCATCACGCCTATCCACTGAATCGAGGCCGACGAGCGGGCGTGACCGAAACACCCGACGACAGCGATTTCACCGACGAGTTCTGCGCCTTCCTGCAGAACTCGGTGGCGACCGTGGATGCGGCCGAGCTGCTGCTGCAGCTCGCGCAGCACCGCGACAAGTACTGGCTCGTACGCGATCTCGTCGCGAAGGTGAGCGCGGCGGGCACGCTCGCGGAAACCGACGCGGAAAAATACCTCGATGCTTTGGACAGCCGCGGGCTCGTCGAGCGCGCGGCCGACGGCCGCGTGCGTTATCGCTCGTCGGTCACCGACGAGGCGCATGTCGCGACGCTGCACAAACTCTACGTCGAGCGTCCCGTGACGCTGTTCCGCGTGATCTACGCGTTGCGCGACACCAAGATCAAGACGCTGGCCGACGCGTTTCGAATCTTCAGGAAATAGGGGCGTATGGAGACCTTCAGGTTCGTGCTGTTCCTCCTCGCCGCGCTTACGAGCGTCGGCTGCATGTGGCTGCTGCTGCGCGCCTACGCGCGGACACGTGTGCGGCTGCTGTTCTGGACCGGGGTGTGCTTCATTGCCCTCTCGGTGAACAACATCCTGCTGTTCGTAGACGTCGTCGTGCTGCCCACGCAGGTGGATCTGCGGCTGCTTCGGCTCTGCGCGGCGCTGCTCGGCATTGCGTGCCTGCTCTACGCGTTCATCTGGGAGGCGGAATGAGGGAGACGTTGATCGCGTATCTCAGCGGCGCCGTTACCCTCGGCTATCTCGTGGCGGCGGTGTTCTTTCTGCGGTTCTGGCGCAAGTCGTCCGACCGCTTGTTCCTCGCGTTCGCGATCGCGTTCACTCTGCTCGCGCTCAACCAGGGCATCGCGATGTTCTTGGACGCGGGCGACGAGAGCACCGCGTTCGCTTACGGTCTGCGCGTGCTCGGATTCGTCCTGATCCTGGCAGCGATCGTCGACAAGAACCTCTCGAAGCTGCGGCGCTAGCGCGAAAAGCGGCGGAGCCACGCATGGGCGGCGGCTCGGCGCGAGCGCCGCTGTCCGCGAATTGCAAATCTTGGAAGCGCCAAGACCGCGCGCCGGCCGGGATTTCCAAATCTTGGAAGCGGCGCGCAAATCTGTCCGATGCCGAACAGTCGCGCACCCTCGGCGTGCATGGCTAAGCTCTACGCGGGAGATACCGTTCCTCTGTCCACAAGCTCGAACCAACGATAGGACTCGCCATGAGCACCGTGCTTGCGCATCCGTCTGCGCCGCTCTCGTCGTCTGAAGAAATGACGCTGATCCTCGGAGCGTTGAGCGCGTTCAGACGCGGCGACGCCACGGTGCGCTTGCCGCTCACCGGCATCGGCACGTTCGGCAAGGTCGCGGACGTGTTCAACGATCTCGTCGAGCAGAACGCGGCGATGGCCGAAGAGGTCGCGCGCTTGTCGCAGGTGGTGGGCAAGGAGGGCAAGCTCAACCGGCGCGCGAAGCTGCCCGAGGCGCGCGGTTTCTGGGCAGAGTCGATGGAGCACATCAACGCGCTCATCGACGACCTCGTGCACCCGACGTCGGAAGTGGCGCGCGTGATCGGCGCGGTGGCGCAAGGCGACCTCTCGAAGAGCATGGCGCTCGAGTTCGAAGGCCGGCCGCTCGAAGGCGAGTTCCTGCGCACCGCGAAGACCATCAACAAGATGGTGGACCAGCTCGGCAACTTCAGCGCCGAGGTCACGCGCGTGGCGCGCGAGGTAGGCACCGAAGGCAAGCTCGGCGGTCAGGCGAAGGTGAAAGGCGTGGCCGGCACCTGGAAGGACCTCACCGACTCGGTGAACTCGATGGCCGGCAACTTGACGGCGCAGGTCCGCAACATCGCGGACGTGACCACCGCCGTCGCGAAGGGCGACCTCTCGAAGAAGATCGAGGTCGACGTCAAAGGCGAATTCCTCACGGTGAAGAGCACCATCAATACGATGGTGGATCAGCTGCGGTCGTTCGCGTCGGAAGTAACGCGCGTTGCGCGTGAAGTGGGATCCGACGGTATTTTGGGCGGCCAAGCGCGGGTCGAAGGCGTGTCGGGCACGTGGAAGGACCTCACCGACTCGGTGAACTCCATGGCCGGCAACCTCACTTCGCAGGTGCGCAACATCGCCGACGTGACCAAGGCGGTGGCAGCGGGCGACCTGTCGAAGAAGATCACCGTCGACGTGAAGGGCGAGATCCTCGAGCTCAAGAACACCGTCAACACGATGGTGGACCAGCTTCGGTCGTTCGCGGCGGAGGTCACGCGCGTGGCGCGCGAGGTGGGCACCGAAGGCAAGCTCGGCGGCCAGGCCGACGTGCAAGGCGTCGCGGGCACGTGGAAGGACCTCACCGAGTCCGTGAACTTCATGGCCGGTAACCTGACCTCGCAGGTCCGCAAC
>DASUFK010000238.1:0-21003 GCA_036274615.1 Gammaproteobacteria bacterium
TCGACGTTGAACGCGGCCACGCGGCCCACGTTGCCGTTGCTGCCGGGCATCTCGTAGAACCGCCGGTCCGCGCCGCCGGCGCTGCCGCCGCCCGGCTTCTGGGCGATCGCCTGCGCGCGGATCGCAATGCAGCTCTGCGACACCGGCACGATGATCTGCCGCGACGGCTTGTGGAAGCTCGTGGCCTGCCAGTTGTGGCCGCCTTCCGACGACGGACAACCGTCGATCCAGTCGCCCACCTTGTGCTCGAGGATGTCGTCGCGATAGCGTGGCCGGCCCGTCTCGCGGTCGAAGCTCGCCCAGACGTTCTGGAACAGCGTCTCGGCGTGATCGACGTACGCGCCCGTGCGCCGGTCGAGCTTCCAGAGCACGCCGTCCTTGCCGGCCGTGAACACCCACTTCTCGCCGCCGGAGTCCACGAGCACGCGCTCGAACACCACGTCGAGATCGAGCGCCTCGCCCGGCGCGTGTGCGTAGTGCCAGGCGAGCTTGCCGGTGCGCACATCGAGCGCGACGGTGGAGCTCGTGTAGAGCGCCACGTCGCGCGCGTCCATGCCGCGGCTCGCCGGCATCCACGGCTTCGCCTGCGCCACGCCCCAGTAGGTGAGGCCGAGATCGGGATCGTAGCTGCCGGTGATCCAGGTCTCGCCGCCGGCGCGATAGAGATCCGGCAGCGCGCCCCACGAGTCGCCGCCCGGCTGATCGCTGGTCGCGATCGTCTGGAAGCGCCACTTCTGCTCGCCGGTATTCGCGTCGTAGGCGCTGATGAAGCACTTCTGCTCCTCGTACGTGGAGCAGTTGCCCATGCCCTGGATCACGAGGCCGCCGGCGACCAGCGGGCCGCTGCTGCTCGCGTGGCCGTTCGGCATCTGCACGTCCCACGCGACCTCGCCGTTGCGCGCGTTGAGCGCCACGAGGTGGCCCGCGGCCTGGAGATACAGCTTGTCCCCGTAGAGCGCCATGCCGCGCTGCGCGACGTTGTCCTTGAGCCGGTGCTCCCAGATGAGGCTGCCGTCGCGCCCGTTGAGCGCCTGCACCACGCCGCCGGTGTTGTTGAGATAGATCGTGCCGCGATACGCGAGCGGCGACGGCTGATTGGTGCCGCCGTCGCGCATCGGCCAGATCCAGGCGAGCTGGAGCTTGCCGGCGTTGCCCGCAGTGATCTGCTTGAGCGGGCTGAAGTCCGACGCGGAGTAATCGCGGCGCAGCATCGGCCAGTCGCCGGGCGCCGGATTGCGCAGCGCCTGGTCGGTGAGCGGCACGAAGTCGCGCACCTCGCCCGCGACGATGACGCCCGTGGGCTCGGGCTCGGCCGGCGCGGGCCCGCCGCCGGGCGGCCGCGGGGCGCCGGCGCGGATCGGCGCGCCCGACGCCGACGTCAGCGACTCGGCGGTCGCGCGGTTGCCGTTCGTCTCCAAGATGTAGGCCACGAGGCCGAGGTAGGTGGCCTCCGGCAAGCCACCCGGGCTCTCGGGCGGCATCGTGGTGCGCATCTTCGCGACGAGGTCGTTGGTGCTCTGCCCTTGCCACTTCGTGAGGAATTCCGGGCCGGCGAGCTTCGCCGTGGGCGAAAGCTGGAGGTCGGCGCCGTGGCACGCCTCGCAGAACTGCGCGTAGGCGGCGCGTCCCGCCGCCGCCTGCTCGGCGGTGAACGACCACGCGGTACCGAAATGCAGTGCGAAAACGCCCGCCGCGCCGAGCATGAGAGCGCGCTTGGTTGGTTTCATGGTGCAGTTCCCCCGGTCCCCGATCCGCAGGCCAGTATGGTCGCCGAGCCCACGCTGTCAAATTTGGCGGCGGCGGCCGGACGCGGGCCGATCCAAGTGACCCTGCCGGAGATCTACTACAACCCCCGCGGCCGTACGATCGCCTTCGACCAGCTCGAGCTCGCGATCGACCGGCGCGACCCCGCGAACCCGTACATCTCGATGACGCGGACGGCAAAGGGACTGCTGCTCGAGCCCAAGATCTCGATCGAGACGCGCGACGGAAAAATCCTCTGCGTCCGCTATCTCAACGCGACGATTCCGTATCGCTCCGCCGCAGCCACCGGCGAGTGCTACGACGCTTCGCCGGCCGGCGCTGCATCCCGGTCTTCAGCGCTCCATCTGCGCGAGCGCGTAGTGCAACGGCTCGCCCGACACCTTCACGAGTCCCGTGAACGGCGAGTCCATCTCGAGGACCAGGAAGACCGCGCTCGCCACGGAGATCGCGCATACGAGCAGCGCACAGAGCACCGTGGCGTTGCGGGGCGCGAACAAGCCGAAGCTCGCGAACGTCGTGGCGAGCCAGAAGACCAGCGCCGCGAGAAACGGCTCGAGCACGGTCGCTCCGCCCTCGTTCGCGGTGAGCCAGCGGGCGTCGAGCACCGCCTCACCCAGGTCCGACGCCCGCGACTGCAGCCAGCGCTGCTCGTCGGTCTGCGGCGCGAGCGCGTGAATCTTCGCAACGATGTTCTCGGCCCGCGTGAGGTCCGGGGTGTCGAGCTCGGCCGCGCCGCCGCCGCGCGGCCACGTAGCCTCGATGCGCGACGCGACCGCGCCGCGAAACAGCGCGCGGATCTCGGCCGTCTCGGGGCCGTAGCGGCTGAGCGCGCGGTCGAGCGACAGCAGCTCATGGGACGTGTGCTCGATCGCCTTGCTCGTCTCGTCGAACGAGCTCTTGGCCGACCCGGTGATCAAGCCGAGCACGAGCGCAGTCATGGTGGCGATGAGGCCGATCGCGACCTTCACCGTGCCGCTCGACTCGGCATCGAGGTGGTGCTGCGGCAGCACGCTCCGCAACCACATGCCGGCGAGCGCGCCGCCGAACGCCACGACCAGGACCACTACACCGACGATCACCGGTTGCACGAGGGTCACCCTTGAGAGAGCTCTCGATGGAGACCGTAGTAATGGAGCGTTCGGACGCCAATTGCCTGATGGTCGTATCGCGGGGGCCGCTCGAGCAGCCCCCTGGTGAGCCCGCGCAGCGCGCTTCGTAAGAAATTTTGAGATCTTTTCTGCTCGGAGCACCGGGAACCACGGGCTAAAATGCCGTATGCAGCGGCGGCCCGACACCCTCGTCAACGTCCGCGCCGGCCACGACCCGGTCGACGCGCGGCGCCGCCTCATGCTCCAAGCACTCGCGGGCGGAATCGCGATCGCGGCCTCCGGCATCGGCGCGCGCACGGCACGCGCCCAGGCGCCGGCCGCCCTCGAGGTCCGCGAGCTCCGCGGCGGCCTCGTGCTCGTGAGCGGCGCCGGCGGCAACGTGGTGCTGCTCCGCACGCCCGAGGGCGCCGTGCAGGTGGACAGCGGCTCGCCCGAGCGCGCGGAAGACCTCACCAAGCTCGTGACGGAGCGCTTCGATGGCGCTCCCACCCGCACGCTGTTCAACACCAACTGGAGGCTGCACCACACCGGCGGCAACGAGGCCGTGGCCCCGCGCGGCGCCACGATCATCTCCCACGAGAACACGCGGCTCTGGATGAGCACCAAGTTCTACGTCGAGTGGGAGGATCGCTACTACCAGCGCCGCAAGCCCGAGGCGCTGCCGAACAAGACGTTCTTCACCTCCGACAAGCAACCTCTGCACGCCGACGTCGGCGGTGTCCCAATCGAGTACGCCCAATTGCCCGAGGCGTACACCGATGGCGACATCTACGTGCGCTTTCCGCAGCAAAACGTGATCGTGGCGGGCGGCTGCGTCACGGCGGGCCGCTATCCGATCCTCGACTACATCACCGGCGGCTGGATCGGCGGCCTCGCGGACGGGATCAAGAAGCTCGTCGAGATGTCGGACGCCGACACGTTGATCGTCCCCGACGCCGGCCCGCCGCAGCGCGTGGCCGACCTCGAGGCGCAGCGCAAGATGCTCGAGACCGTGCGCGAGCGCATCGAGGCGATCGCCACCCAGGGCCGCGGCGTGCAGGACATGATCAGCGAGGGCATCACCAAGGAATTCGACGACCACTACGCGGGCGATCCGAAGCTCTTCATCTCGAATGCCTACGAGGGCATGTGGTGGAGCCGCCTGCGAGGCATCGTCGCGTGAGGGAACACAAAGGAATGTACCAGCGAGCCCTACTAACGATTTTCGCCGCCGGCGCCGCGCTCGTGGCCGGCTGCAGCAAACCTCCCGAGGAGCAGTTGGCCGACCGCATGGCGCTCCTCGGCAAGTACTGCACCGACTGCCACAACGACGCCGAGATGGCCGGCGGCATGTCGCTCGAGCACGCCAAGCCTTCCGACGTGGCGACCCATCCCGAGCGCTTCGAGCAGGTGGTGCGACGGCTGCGCGGCAGCGTAATGCCGCCGCCGGGCGAGCCGAAGCCCGATCACAAGGACGCCAACGCGCTGGTCGCGTCTCTCGAAGCGAGTCTCGACAAGGCCGCCGCCGCGCGCGGCACGGCCCCGGGCCGCGTGGCGCTGCACCGCCTGAATCGCGCGGAGTACGAGACCGCCGTGCGCGATCTCCTGGGCGTGCAGGTGGACGCGAGCAAGCTCTTGCCGGCGGACCAAACCAGCGACGGCTTCGACAACGTCGCCGAAGTGCTGCGCGTGACGCCCACCTACCTCGATCAATACATCGCGGCCGCGCGCGACATCAGCGTGCGCGCGGTGGGCAGCGCGGCGGCGAAAGCACAGCGCGCCGAGTACGTCGCGCACAACGCGAACCACACGGTGCACGTCGACGGGCTGCCGCTCGGCACGCGCGACGGCCTCGCGGTGGAGCACTACTTTCCGTCCGACGGCGAGTACGTGTTCAACTTGAACGTGAACACCGACAACGGGGCCGAGCTCCGCGCGTATCCGCACGGCTGGCTCGAGTACGAGCACACCGCGATCCTCACGCTCGACGGCGTGAAAGTGTTCGAGGGCAAGCTCGGCGGCGAGCAGGACCTGCGCGACCTCGATCATTTCCAGATCGTGACCGTGAACGCGATCAAGGACCGGTTCCGCAACATCCGGCTGCCCGTGAAGGCCGGCTACCACGAGGTGGCCGCCACGTTCATCGCGCGCGACCCGGCCGAGTCGGACTATCACCTCGAGTCGTTCGTGCCCGGCGAAGGCATCCCCGACGTGCCGCAGATGCGCGGCTTCGACGTGGTGGGGCCGTACCAGCCGTCGGGCATCGAGAGCACGCGGAGCCGCGAGCGGATCTTCACCTGCCGCCCCTCCACCGCGGCCGACGAGCTGCCGTGCGCCGAACAGATCCTGAGCCGGCTCGCGAGGCTCGCGTTCCGCCGTCAGCCGAGCGAGACGGAGATCGAGCGCCTGCTCGGGTTCTATCGCTCCGGCGCGGAACAGGGCGGCTTCGAGAACGGCGTGCAGAAGGGCCTGCTCGCGATTCTCGCGAGCACCAACTTCCTCTACCGCGGCGAGCCCGGCGGCGCGCCCGCAGGCGTCGAGCCCGGGCAAACGTATCCGATCACCGATCTCGAGCTCGCGTCGCGGCTCGCGTTCTTCCTGTGGAGCCAGGGGCCCGACGACGAGCTCCTGAAGCTCGCCGAGGCCAATCAGCTCCACGACCCCAAGGTGTACGAGGCGCAAGTGCGGCGCATGTTCGCCGACCCGCGCGCGGAAACGCTCGTTACGAACTTCGCATTCCAGTGGCTGTCGGTGCGCACGCTCGACATGATCGACCCGGACCCGAAGCTCTTCCCGAGCTACGACGCGGACTTGAAGCGCGCGTTCGTCACGGAGATGCAGCTCTTCCTGGACAGCATCCTGCTCGACGGCAAGAAGAGCGTCGTGGATTTGTTGAACGCGCCCTACACCTTCGTGAACGAGCGCCTCGCTCGCCACTACGGCATCCCCGGCGTGCTCGGCGATCAGTTCCGCCGCATCGAGCTCGCCGACCAGAAGCGCTGGGGCTTGTTCGGCAAGGGCAGCGTGCTGATGGCCACGTCGTATCCGGACCGCACGTCGCCGGTGCTGCGCGGCGCGTGGATCATGGAGCACGTGCTCGGCGTGCCGCCCACGCCGCCGCCTCCCGACGTCGTCACCAATCTCGCGCCGGCGCAGCTCGAGGCGCCGAAGTCGGTGCGCGAGCGCCTCGCGCTGCACCGCACCAACCAGAGCTGCAACCACTGTCACGGCGTGATCGACCCGCTCGGCCAGGCGCTCGAGAACTACGACGCGGTGGGCGAATGGCGCGAGCGCGAGCGCGACACCGGCGTCGCGATCGACCCCACGGGCCGGCTCGCGAGCGGCCAAGAGGTGTCGAGCCCGGTGAACCTGCGCGCCGCGATCGCCTCCGAGCCCGACAAGTTCGCGCAGACCATCGTGCAGAACCTCATGACGTTCGCGCTCGGGCGCCGCGTGGAGTACGAGGACATGCCGGCCGTGCGCGCGATCGTGCGCGAGTCGAAAGACCATGGTTACACGTTCGAATCGATTGCGATCGGCGTCGCGAAGAGCGCGCCGTTTCGCATGCGGACGGCGCCGGAGATTGCGCCGAACGACACCGTGGCGGCCGAGCAAGGCGCCCCGGTGGGCACTGAAGCTGGAGGAAGGTAGATGTTCATCACCAAAAAGCACCTGTCACGCCGCACGTTCTTGCGTGCCGGCGGAGTGACCATCGGATTGCCGCTGCTCGGCGCGATGGTTCCCGCGGCCACGGCCCTGTCGCAGACGGCCGCGGCGGTGAAGCCGCGCATGGGGTTCTTCTATCTGCCGCACGGCGCGATCATGGCGAACACGCGTTACGCGGAGGAGATGAACCGCTGGACGCCCGACAAGGAAGGGCGCGACTTCGACTTCAAGCCGATTCTCGAGCCGTTCAAGCCGCACCAGAAATACATGACGGTGGTCAGCGGCCTCGGTAACAAGGCGGCGGAGAGCCCGTCGGTGCACGCGATCCATCCGGGCACCTGGCTCACCTGCGTGCAACCGCCGCGCTCGCAGACGCCGCACGCCACGGTGTCCGCCGATCAGCTCGCGGCGCGCGCGATCGGTCAGGACACGCCCCTGCCCTCGCTCGAGCTCGCCACGGAGGCCGCGGGCGGCGCCTCGGCCTGCGACGGCACGTTCGGCTGCACCTATTCGCGCACGATCTCGTTCCGCACGCCCACGACGCCCATGCCGATGGAGGCCGAGCCCTCGAAGGTGTTCGAGCGCATCTTCGGCCGCGGCACCAACGACGTCGAGCGCGCCGAGATCGCGAGCGACTTCACGAGCGTGCTCGACCTCGTCACCACCGAGGCCAAGCAGCTGAACCGAAATCTCGGCGCCACGGATCGCGCGATCGTTGGCGACTACCTCGAGAGCGTCCGTGAGATCGAGCGGCGCATCCAGCTTTTGAAGGCACGCGACTTGTCGCAGCTCGACCTGCCCGACATCCCGGTATCGATCTCGAGCTTCGACGAGCGGCTGCGTCTCCAGCACGACCTGCTCGCGCTCGCCTATCAGACGAACACCACGCGCGTCGCCACGTTCATGTTCGCCGCCGAGGTGAGCAACCAGTCATACGCGCACGTGGGCGTGCCCGACGCGTTCCATCCCCTCTCGCACCACGCCGAGAACAAGGCGCAGATGGAGAAGCTCGTGATCGTGCAGCGCTACCACAGCGAGGTGTTCAACGAGTTCTTGGCGAAGCTCGCGGCCACGCCGGACGGCGACGCCGGCTCGATGCTCGACAACTCGGTGTTCCTGTACGGCTCGAACATGAGCAACAGCAACAGCCACAACTCGTTCCCGCTGCCCACCGTGGTGTTCGGCCGCGCTGGCGGCAAGATCAAGGGCAACCAGCATCTGCGTTACCCCGATCACACCCCGATGGGCAACCTGCTCTACACGATGCTGCTGCGCGCCGGCGTGCCCACCGAGAAGATCGGCGACAGCACCGGCGAGCTCGCGGAGGTTTGAGCGTGCGTCGTCGAACCGGTGTCAGACACCACCGGTGTCAGACACTGTGGGTGTCAGACACCTTGCGGATCGCGGCGTTGCTCGCCGCGGCGCTGCTCGCGGCGGGCGCGGCCTCGGCCGCAAGTCTCGTCGACGCGGCGCGCAAGGGCGATCACGACGGCGCCGTGACGGAGCTCGAGCGCGGTGGCGACGCGAAGGCGAAGGCTCCGGACGGCACCACCGCGCTGCACTGGGCCGTGTATCACGACGACGCCGATCTCGTGGCGCGGCTCATCAAGGCCGGCGCCGACGCCAACGCGGCCAACGACTACGGCTCCACGCCGCTCGGCGAAGCCGCGACCGTGGGCAACCCGAAGGTGGTCAAGCAGCTGCTCGACGCCGGCGCCGATCCCAACGCGCCCGGCAAGGACGGCGCCACCGCGCTGATGCTCGCCGCGCGCGGCAGCAGCGTCGAGTCCGCAAAGCTCATGATCGACCACGGCGCCGACGTGAACATCAAGGAAGCCTGGCGCGGACAGACGGCACTGATCTGGGCGGCGGCGCAGAGCCGGCCCGCGATGATCAAGCTGCTGCTCGAGCACGGCGCCGACGCGAATGCGCGCTCGAATACCAACGACTGGGACCGCCAGGTCTCGGGCGAGAAGCGGCGCATGTACCGGCCGTTCGGCGGCCTCACCGCGCTCATGTACGCGGCGCGCCAGGGCTGCGTGGAGTGCGCGCGCGCGCTCGTCGAGGGCGGCGCCGACCCGGACCTCTCGGGCTATCGCAACATCACGCCGCTGATCATGGCGCTCGACAACCTGCACTTCGACACGGCGGATTACCTGATCGACGCCGGCGCGTCGCTCGACATGTGGGATTGGTGGGGCCGCACGCCGCTCTACATGGCGGTGGACATGAACGGCGTGCCGGGCGGCGGCCGTCCCGATCGACGGTCCACCGACAAGACGGCGCCGATAGCGATCGTCGAGAAGATCCTCGCGAAGGGCGCGAACCCGAACGTGCAGCTCAAGCAGTCGCTGCCGTACCGCGACCGCGGCGCGGACCGCGGCTGCGACTCGATGCTCACCACCGGCGCCACGCCGCTCTTGCGCGCCGCCAAGACGTTCGACACGGCGTCGATGAAGCTCCTGCTCGCGCACGGCGCGCGCTGGGACCTGCCGAACGGCACGGGCGTCACGCCGATGCACGCGGCCGCGGGCTACGGCTCGCTCGAGTGCGACATCCGCGGCTACGGCGGCGGCATTCCGCAATACATGACGGCCGACGTGCAGCAGAAGTCCGTCGCGGCCCTGCAAGTGCTCGTTGACGCCGGCGCGAACGTGAACGCCGGCACCACGGGCGGGGCGCGCGGCAAGGCGCCCGGTCAGACGCCGCTGTTCGGCGCCGCGTTCTGGGGCTGGAACGACGTGGTGAAGTTCTTGGCCGCGCACGGCGCGGAGATCGGAGCTGCCGACACCAACGGCCGAACCGCGGTCGACGCGGCGCTCGGCAAGACCGGCGGGCACGAGCGCGGCTCGTCGATCAAGGTGTTCGATTCCACGGCCGAGCTGCTGCGCTCGCTGTGCACCGCGCAGCCGGGCTGTGCGCCCGCCCCCGCGGCGCCCTCGGGCTAGCGGTCTGCCGGCCGGACGTTAGCGTCGTAGCGCACAGTACCTGGACGTGAAACCGGCAGGCGGTTCACGTTGCTGAACCGTATCCGACCCTCCTCGTTGACGCCACGGGTTGCAGCGCCATGACGGATTGTTCGAACGCCGCTTGGCTGCTGCCGTCGACCTTCTGGGCGCGCCACCCGTGGTCGCACAGCCTGCAACGATCGCGAGGGCCGCGATGAGGAACAATCTCGACATGCGACACCTATTGCGACGGCCCGCTCGGCGTGCTCGGCCCGTAGTCGAACGCGTGATTCGGATACGGCGGCGGCGCAGGCACCGGCCGCGGATCCTTCGCGATCTGCCCTCGCAGATACTCGAGCGCCGCCTCGAGCTGCGCGTCCTTGCCGCCGAACGTGGCATGCGGCGGGTTGTCGACGACGATGTCGGGGTCCACGCCGTGATTCTCGACCAGCCACTTTCGCTCGGGCCCGAACACGCCGAGCTGCGGCGTGCGCGTAACACCGCCGTCGCTCAACACGGTCAACGAATCGTCGAGCCAGATTTCGCCGCCCCAGGTGCGAGTGCCGATCACCGGACCAAGACCGAGCCGCTTGAAGCCTTCCGCGAACGCCTCGCCGTCCGATGCCGTGTTCGCGTCCACGAGCACCACCATGTGCCCGCGAAACGCGTATTGCATGTTCCAGCTGGTGCTGCCGACGCGCGGCTGGAAATAGAACCACGCGCGCCGCGACAGCTTCTCGAGGATGAAGCTGTCGATGTTGCCGCCGCGGTTGTGGCGCACGTCGATGATGATCCCTTGGCGATCGAACACGGGATAGAACTGGCGATACCACGCCGTAACGTCGTCGCCACCCATCGCGCGCAGGTGCACGTAGCCGATCTTGCCGCCGCTCTGCTCGTCCACCGTGACCCTGCGCGAGTATTCCCAATCCGCGTAGCGCAACGACGCCTCGTTCGATGTGGGCGTCACGACCACGTCGCGCGGCGCCGCGCCGCTCGCAGGCCGCACGCGCAGCAATACCTGGCGCTCGACCTGGTTGCGCAACAGCTCGCCTAAGTCCCCCACCGACACGGCCGCGACTCCGTTCACCGCCTCGATCACGTCGCCCTCCCCGACCCCGAGCTCCGCATCCGCGAGCGGCGAGTCCTCGCTCGGATAGTCGGGATCGGAGCGATAGATGTGCTCGATCCGATAGCCGTCCTTGCGGCGCTCGAGCCGCGCGCCGAGGCTCGCGACCACCACGTTGTCGCGGCCCGTGCGCAAGTCGCCGCCGCGCACGCTCGTGTGCAGCGCCGTGAGCTCGCCCACGAACTGACCCATCACGTCGGAGAGCTCGTCGCGCGTGGTCACGCGGTCGACGAGCGGCAAGTACTTGTCGCGCGCGGCGCGCCAGTCGACGCCGTGCATCGCCGGGTCGTAGAAGTAGTCGCGCTCGAGCCGCCACGCGTCGAGGAAGATCTGGCGCCAGTCGTCGCGCACGTTCAGCGGATAGCCGAATCCCGCGAGCGACACCTCGGACTCGTCGAGCTTCTCGAGCGCTCTCGCCGCCGCGTCCACCACGTAGAGCTTCTTGTCCTTCTGCACGAGCAGCTTCTTGCCGTCCTGCGAGAGCTCGTAGTAGTCCACCGCCTCGAGCAGCGTGACGGCCTTGGCGTCGCGGTTCTTGATCGGCATCCCCTGCAAGCGCAGCTTGCCCTCGCGGCCCGGGTCGCGCGCGAGCCAGAACAGCGCGTCGCCGCTCGCCGCGAGCGCGGCGTAGTTGCCGCTGCCGGCCGGCACCTCGCGGATGCGGCGCTGGATGCCCTCCGCGTCCACGATTACCGCGGCGGCGTCCGGCTTCCCCGCGGCGTCGGAGGCCTTGGCGTCGTTCGCGGCTCTGCGCCCTCTGTCCGTCTTCGCGCCCTTGTCCTCGGCCTTCCCGTCCGCCTTCTCTTCGGCAGCGCCTTCCTTCTTCTCCGGCGCGCGATAGAGCTCGTCGTCGGGGCGGAACGGCGAGCGAACGCCGTCGCGCAACGCAAGCTCGTAGATCTTGATCGGCGTGTCGAAGTACGGCTCGGGCTGGCGAGGTCCCCACGGCCCGTTCACCACCGACCTGAGATCGCGGTCCGACAAGAAGTAGAGGAACTTGCCGTCGCGGCTGAACGCGGGGCTGCCGCTGTTCACGCGGTCGGACGTGGCGGCCACGCGCGAGCGAGCCGCCGTCTCGTAGAGGAACACCTGCGCGAACGTGTTCGACGCCACCTCCGAGTACGCGAGGAAGCGGCCGTCGGACGACCAGGTCACGTCGCCGACGCCGTCGCGCCCCAGCGACACGCGCGTGCGTTCGCGAGAGCCCACGTCGAGCAGCCACAGGTCGTTGTTGGCGTCGGTGAACGCCACCTGCTTGCCGTCGGGCGAGGGATACAGGCGCAGCCGCGTCGTGTCGCCGCCGGTGGTGAGCGCCTGCGGGGCGCCCACGCCGTTCGCCGGCAGCGTGGTGAGCTCGAGCTCGCCGCTCGCGTCGCCGAAGCCGACGAGCCGCGTGCCGTCGCCCAAGAACGTGGCGTCGCGGTAGCGCACGCCCTGCTCCTGCGTCACGCGCGTGAGCCTGCCCGCCTTCGCGGGCGCCACGAACACGCGTCCGCGCACGGTGAGCGCCACGCTCTCGCCGCGCGGGTGCAGGTGCACCGCGGTGGCCTGCTGCCACGGATCGCCGACCCACTTGTCGCGCAGCTGATCGAAGTCCGACGCGAGCTCGATGGGCACGAGCGCGTCCGCGCCCGAGGCGATGTCGTACACCCAGAGATCCGCGCCCACCTGATAGACGATGCGGCCGTCGCTCGACAACGACGCGTCGCGCGCGTCCCAGCCGCGATGGCGCGTGTGCTGCCGCGCGTCGGTGCCGTCGGCGCGCATCGACCAGAGGTTCATCGTGCCGTCGCGGTCGGTGACGAAGTACACGCGGCCGTTCCACGCCATCGGCGTGTGGCTCTCGCCGTCGTAGTCCGCGGTGAGCGCCACCGCCTCGGCCGCGCCGCCGTCGAAGCGCCAGATCTTGCGGGCCGTGCCGCCGGTGTAGCGCTTGGTGACGTTGCGGTGAAACGCCGGACGCACGAAGAACAGGCTCTTGCCCGACGCGTCGAACGACGCCTCGCTCGCCTGCGCCAGCGGCACGCGCTCGCGGGCCCCGTCGCGCGGATCGAGCGTCACGAGCTGCAGATCCGGCAGCGTGGAGTAGTGAGTGGTGGTGAAGAGGATGCGCCCGTCGCTCGTCCAGCCGAGCGACGTGGACTCGTCGCCGTCGTAGGTGAGCCGCGTGGGCAAGCCGCCCGCGAGCGGCATCGAATAGAGCTCCGCCGGGCCCTCGTAGGTCGCGGTGAAGGCGACGGTCTTGCCGTCGGGCGAGATCGCGGGATGCGACTCGTCGCCCGGGTGCGTGGTGAGACGCCGCGCGACGCCGCCCTTGGCCGGCACGGTCCAGAGGTCGCCTTCCGCGGCGAACACGATCGTGTCGCCGTGCAGCGCCGGATAGCGGTAGTAGCCGCGGCTCGGCTGAGCCCACGCGGCCGCTGCGGCCGTCAAGGCGGCGACGAAAACGATGAGCCTGTGCATGGCGCGTCCTCGAGGTGCGGATGTTCGTGAGCGGGCGACGGGCGATTAGTTCGCCTCTCGAGCCCATGGCGGCCGAAGATAGCGCCGAGCCGCGGAGATTGCCACGCACCGCGGCGGCGGCACGCGGCGCGGCTAGCGCAGAGGATTGTTCTTCGGCGCGCGGCCCGCGGGCGGCGAGAAGCTCCGCAACAACTCCGCGAGCTTCGCCACCGATTCGATGTCGGCGATCGTCGTGGCGCCGGAGAACGCGACGTACGGCTCGAATTGCGCCCAGCACTCGCCGCGCTCGTTCCAGTGGAGGTCGGCGCAGAAGCCGCCCGCGGCGTCGATCAGGAGATAGGAGTCGCTCTCCGGCTCGTGCTCCACGGCCCACGGCCCCAAGCGGCGGATCACGATCGCCTCGGCCAGCGGCGACGCGTCCGCGGCGCCGTCGTCGTCGCCGTCACCCGCGAGCCGGTCGTCCGCCAGCGGCGCGGGCGCTTCGCGGCTTGCTTCGCCGGCGTGCCCGGGCGTGGACGGTGTATCGGGTGAGCTCGGCATCGTGTTCAATGTCGTGCCCCGGCGTTACGGGGGCGAGACGACCGCGGATCAGTTGCCGCCCTTCGAGAACTCGTAGGTGAGCTCCTCGCACGGATGCTTCTCGAACGGCGTCTCGGAGAGCAGCACGACGTCGCTGCCCTTGTACGGCGCGGCCAAGTACACCGGATCCTCCGCCGTGTACTCGCGCTTCAACGCGAACGTCTTCGGGTCGAGCGTGAAGCGCTCCACCACGTGCAGCTTGTCGCTGTTGCGCGTAGGCGGCACGAGCACGCCGGCCGTGAAGCCAACGGTGTCGACCACGAGCGTGTCGCCTTCCCAGTGCCCGATCGAGTGACCCGCGTTGCTCGGCGCCAGGTTCGCCGGATGCTTGTCCGTCATGTGGATGCGGCGCGAGAAGCTGTAGAGGCCGTAATCGATGTCGACGACCTTCTCGCCGTTCACGGTGGTCTGCGCGATGCGGTTCACCGGCCAGTCGAACGTCCAGTCGAAGACGATGCTCGTGGGCTTGCACGACAGCCGCGGATTGTCCTCCGGCGACCACATGCGAAACGCCTTGGCCGCGGCGTCGCCCTCGGGCGTGTACTGCGGCCGTGCCGGCGCGGGGTTGCGCGCGCGAATCTCGTCGAGCGTGATCTTGCCCGCCGCGAAGTCCTCGCGCAGGCTCCGCGGCACGAGCGAGCCGTTGCCGCCGCTCGGCGGGATCGTGAGCACCGCCTGCTCCACGGCCCAGTCGCCCGAGATGTTCGGCTCGCCCGACGCGAGCTTGAGCGGCCGCTTCGACGTATCCACCGGCGTGGACGTCTGGAACTGCGCGTTGCGGTCGATCGCCGGCGCGCCGCCCACCGTGACGCTCTCGAGATAGCACGAGTGCGGATCGTCGCGGTGCGGATGGCCGTGAACTTCGACGTGCTTGCCCGGCTGGAACTGATCCGTCTTCCAACCCGAGCGCATGATCAACGTGGCCGCGCGCATCTCGCAGCGTATCGACAACGGCTTGCCGTCGGCGCCCACGGTGTCGAAGTACAGATAGCTGTGCGGATTGACGAGCTCGAGCTTCGTGAGCGTGCCCGACCAGTCCGCGTTCTTGTCCATTTGAAAGAGGCCGAAGCCGTGATGCGCGAGCGCCGGCGCGGCACAAGCGAGCGCGAGCGCGGCGGCGAGCGTCGATCGATGCAGGTGTCGTGAGTCCATTCGTTTGTCTCCGGCCGCACGCGGCGTTAGGGCGGGACTCCGCTGCAAAGTGGAGTACCCATGGGGAGTATACCCTCGCCCCGATCTCGTCGAACGATGGACGGGGATGAGAACCGACGCGTCGAGCGCACGTCGCGTAACGAATCTCGCGCCGGTCGGCGAAGCGGAAGCGCCCTTGGAGAAGCTGTCTTCACCCGCGCCGACGACGCTTTGCGCTGCACCGCGCAGTACGGCTTTCGCCGGTTTCGCCACATAACCTGGTTGGCCTCCGTTTCCCGCCCGCAGTAATGCCGAGATCGCTCAGCCGGTCGAAAGCGCATAGGCGACTGACCAATCATCTTCACACCGGTAGCATTTCTCACGCGCACTCTGCAAAATCACCTAGCACTAGAACCAACAATAAATAGAGACGCTAGCCACCATGCGAAACCTCCCATGGATGTGCCTCTCGGGCCTCGTGTCGTCGCTGCCGGGCCCACGCGTGCTGCTGGGCCGATCCGCCTGGATCATTCTTCTCGCCGGCGCGGCACCATCGATAGCTGGAGTAAACACCTGGACGCCCGTGGGGCCTGACGGCGGCGCCGCGGACGGAATTGCAGTACACCCCGTTACCGCGGGCGCCGTGTTCATGACGTCGGGCAACACGATCTTTCGGTCCACCGACCTGGGCCAGTCGTGGACGGCGGTCTACGCCAACGAGCGCACGAGCATCGGCCGGATCGTCATCGATCCCACGGCTCCGAACCGGGTGCTCGTCGCGAGCCCCGGCAACGTGCAGCTCTATCGCAGCGACGACGGTGGGCTCACCTTCTCGGCCGCGCTCGCGCCGGCCACATTCGCGAAGTTTGCGGTCACGGGCAGCACGCTCTACGCCGCCGGATTCCAATCGAGAATCTTTCGCAGCACCACCTTCGGCGCGCAGTGGGAAGAGCGCTCTCAGGGACTGCCGATTGGGGAGAACCTCGTCGACCTCGTAGCCGATCCGAAAAACCCTTCCACCGCCTACGTGATCACGGAGTCGCAGGGCCTCTACAAAACCGTGGATGGCGGCGGACAGTGGGCGCAGCTGAACCCGCTGACGGGAATTAGCGCGAGGAAGCTCGCGATCGATCCCGCGGTCCCCAACGAAATGCTGTTGGCGACCTTCAATACCAGTCAGGGACTTCTCTCGTCGATCGACGGTGGTATGACTTGGACATCGGAGGGAGTGACCGACTTCGTTGCATGGGTGGGCTACCAACCCGCCGACGCGGTCACCGGCGCGGGCGCCGCCATCGCCGTACCGCTTTTCTCTCCCGTGCTCCACCGCGCCGGCCGCGGGCAGCCGTGGGTGGCGCGGCAGAAACTCAAACCGCCAACCGTGGACGACGCGGCCTTCGATCCCCACGACACCGACCCCACGAAGGGCACGTTGCTGCTCGCGACCTCAGCCGGCACGTTCGTTACGAACGACGGCGGCGCGACGTTCTCGCTCGGAGCGCAAGGCGTCCACACGGGCGAGGCCGCGGCCTTCGCAGCGGCGAACGACGGCACGATGTACGCGAGCTTCGTCGGCGGCCCCGTCGGGATCTACCGCCGCACGGCATCCGTCTGGACCGGCGTGAACAATGCCGAGCTCAATTCGCACCTCGTCAATGCTCCGCAACTGCGCGCGCTGGCAACGGACCCGCAGAATTCGAACACGTTGTTCGCCGCGAGCGGCAACGAGCTCATGCGCTCGCTCGACGCCGGACAGAGCTGGGAGGGCCCCCATCCTCAATTTACCCTGATCCTTTCGCGCGCCATCGCGGTGGACCCCGCCAGTTCGCAGATCGGCTACCTGGGCACCAGTGATAAGGGGGTGTACCGAACCGACAACGGCGGCACGACGTGGAGTCCAACCGCGCTATCGCCCCCCATCGGCGTCGCCGTGCTCGCCGTCGATCCGAACGACTCCACCATCGTCTATGGCGCTGCCGAGCATCCCGTCGCGGCACCCTTGCTGTACAAGACGACGAATGGCGGAACGAGTTGGACGCCGGCCGACACGGGCCTGAACATGGAGTCGATCACGAGCCTGGCGATCGACCCGTCGAGCTCGCAGATCGTGTATGCGGGCGGCCAAGGAAATGCGTCTGGCGCGTTCAAGACCACGAACGGCGGCCAGTCGTGGACCCGCGTGGGTCAGCCGGCGGGCACCGACTCGGTAACCAGCGTCGCGATCGATCCCGTGGTGCCGACGACGCTCTTCATGGCGCTCGCCGGCAACGTCGGCGCCTGGCGCTCCGTGGACGGCGGCGCGACGTGGGAGGGCTTGCCTTCGCGCTTCTTGCGGATCTTGGCCCTCGATCCCGCGAAACCCTCGATCCTCATCGCCGGCGGATCGAAGACCGGCTTGCTCGAGATCGAGATCGCAACGGACCTCGCGGCCACGATTCCCTCGTCGACTCCGACGATCGGCCTCAACGCCGGCGGCAATGCCACATTCCGAGTTGCGAACCTCGGGCCGTTCGCGGCCTCCGCGGCAAAGCTCGCGATCACGATTCCGGTGGGCGTGACGGCGTCCGCGGCAACGCCGAGCCAGGGCACGTGCACGCAAACGGGCGCAACGATCGACTGCTCGCTCGGGGCGATCCGAGTGAATCAACAAGCCGACGTCACGGTGGCTCTCACGGGAGGGAACACGCCGGCGAACGTCGTTCTCAGCGCCACCGCGACAGGGCATGAGGCCGATACCGTCCCCGGCAACGACACGGCGACCGCACCCATTGCGGTCGTCCGGCTTTCGGACCTCGGCGTGTCGCTCACACCCGGCGCCGCGACGGTCGATCATCATGCCCCCGTTGCGCTCACGGCGGTCGCGAGCAACGCGGGGCCGAACGACACCACCGGCACGCAACTCACCGTCAACCTCGGAACCGCTTTCGTATTCCAGAACGCCGTTGCGTCGCAGGGCACTTGCTCGGAGGCGAGCGGAACCGTGACCTGCGACTTGGGGCCGCTCACATCCGCCGCGCAGGCGAACGTCACGGTGAACGCCCTCGCGGAGAACACGGGGACGCTCACGGCGACCGCCGCGATCTCGTCCCCCGGAACGGATCCGAACGGCGCGAACGATTCGGCGACCGCGTCGGTGACGTCGCGCCCGATCGCCGACGTCGGCGTGCGGATCACCGACTCTGCCGATCCGGCGGTGTCCGGTCAGTCGTTCCAATACACCGTGACCCTGACGAACTCGGGACCCGACGACCTCGGCGCGGGCACGGCCACGATCACGCTCACGGGCTCGACGGCCTCGAGCGCGACGCCGACTCAGGGCACTTGCACGGTCACGGGCGCGACGGTGACCTGCCCGCTCGGCGCCGTGCCGAAGAACGGCACGGTGACGATCGCGATCAACGCAACTCCGAACGCTCCGGGCAGCGCAGCCGCGGCCGCGAGCGTGTCGCACGCCGCGGCCGATCCCAACGCCGGAAACGACCAAGCGTCGGAGTCGACCATCGTGAACGCTCCGCCGGCGACAGGTGGGGGCGGGGGTGGTGGTGGTGGCGGCGGGGGTGGCGGTGGCGGTGGCGCAGAAGGAATCGTCGAGCTTGCGTTGCTGTTGGCGCTGAGCTTGCTCCGCAGATCGCGCGTTGCCGTTCGCCGGCCGCGGCAGCGAACGTAGCCGTTCGACGGCGCGGCCGGTTTACCTTGCTACTTAAGGCACGGCATCGGTATGATGCCGCCTCTTTCCGGTGCGGGGTGGAGCAGCCTGGTAGCTCGTCGGGCTCATAACCCGAAGGTCGTAGGTTCGAATCCTACCCCCGCTACCAACTCCACCCGGCGACCGTTCCGCCCTTGCACCTCAATCCAACCGCCGCCGCGTGAGGCTCAGTCGCGCGACGAGCAATCGTGCACGGGCGCGCTCTTCTTCCACGCGCTGGGATTCCGTAACGGCATGGCCCCGAGCGATGGCCGCCTGTATCTCTTCTTGCAGGCGCTCGAGCTCCGACTGCGCGGCTTCGCAGAGAGCCACGGCTTCTGCGATCAACGCGTTCAGTCTTTCGAAGTCCGCGCGGCTCGGCATGGTCGGAGCGCTGCTGAGCGAGTTATCGGGATGTTACCCGCCGCGCTTGGCGCCGACCAATGCAGTACCGCCGGGGCATTCCACCCGAACGTCGAACCCGCCGTTACGGCGAATTTTCGCGAGATTAGGTCGTGCGAATCTCAATATAGGTCAAATGAGACCCGCAATGCTTTCGCTTCCCTCGCCCTTTGGTTACGATCTTCGCGCCTTTTCCTCAACACGGGACGACAGCGATGAACAAATGGGCTACTCGGTTGGTCGGGCTGGGCGGGCTGCTGATGGTCGGCGCGGGAGCGCAGGCACATCACGCGGTAGCCAGCGCGTACGACCTCAACAAGGAAATCGTCCTCCAGGGCGAGCTCCTAAAACTCAACTTCGTGAACCCGCACTCCAACCTCCATCTCGGCGTGAAGAACCCGGATGGCACGGTCACCGAGTGGGTGCTCACCACCGCCTCGATTCAAGTGCTGACCCGAGCGGGCGTGAACAAAGAAGCGATCAAGCCGGGCGAGATCCTGAAGATCACGGCTCTACCGGCGCGCAACGGTAACCCGGCGGGCTTCATTCGCCAGCTCGAGCTCGGCGACCAGAAGTTCAAGCTGTTCAACGGCGACGGCACAGACTAAGCCGTCCAACAGGGGGGAGTGATGTCGATACGACGTTCCGTCGCGACGGGCGCTATTGCCGCCGTAGTCGCACTGAGTTTCGCGCTGCCCGTGGCCGCGCAAGGCCAAGGCGGCGGCGCTGCCGCCCAAGGCCGGGGTGGCCAGCCCGCGCAGGGCGCCGGTGGTGGCGGTGGCGGTGCCCGCGGGGGCGGTGGCCGCGGCGGCGGTGGCGCGTTCGGCGGAGGACCTCCACCCTTCACGCCGGCGGCCGACGCCAAGGACATGAAGTCCGTCCTCTACCAATGGGTGTGGCACATGGGAATGCTGCGCGGCCAGGGAGAGGCCGAGCTCGTCGGCACGGCCAAGTACGACGCCGAGGGCACGATCCAAGTCGACGGCCAGGCCTGCACGCTCACCAAGTACCACGTCGACATCAACTACCAGGTCCCGGGAGCCCGCACCGAGATCGAGTGCAAGCGCGCCAACGGCAGCACCTACAAGAACGTCGAAACGGTCGCGGGCCGCTATGTCTGGGACGAGGATCGTCCCGGCGCGGAGCTCGTCCCCGGCGAAGGCAAGGCGACGCCGAAGCCTGCGGCGCTCGAGGAGCGGCAGATCCGCTTGTGGGCCAACCCGCACGCAGCCACGAAGGCGGCCATCGCCGCGGCCGCCGGCGTCACGGTGGACGAAGAGTTCGTCCAGAATCCGGCCACTCTGCTCGACAAGCAGGCCGCGGCCGGCGTGAAGGGCACCGCAACGCTGGCCTGGGAAGGCAAGAACGCGATCATCACGTATCCGACCCCGGGAATCTCGGGCGCGACCACGACGGTCACGCTCGGCGAAAAATTCCTGCCGGAACGCGTCGTGGTGAAGCACGGCTCGAACACCACGGAGTTCGCCTACAGCGACTACGGCGACTACAACAATCCTCTGGCCAGGATCGAGGCGCTGTGGCCCGGCAGGATCGTCGAGAGCCGCAACGGCAAGGTCGTCCGCGACACGAAGACGACGCTGACGCAGATCTATCAGTTGTATACACCGATCGCCGTTCCGGCCAGCGTGAAGAAGGCAGGCCCGGTCAAGTGATGCAATCCTGACCGGCGTCTGCAACGAGCGGCGCCGGTCATTTCGAGAAAGAGGTTCGGCACATGGGGAAACAACGAATCATTGGCGTGCGTCTCGCGGCGGTTGCCGCGCTGGTCCTGGGCTTCGCCGGCACCACCGCCTACGCGCAGTTCGGCGGCGGCGGCTTGGCTCCCGATACGAAAGAGACGCCCAGGCTACCGAGCGGCAAGCCTGATCTCACGGGCTCCTGGCAAACGGTCGCGGGCGGCCAGCGGTCCGTTCCCGGCGGAATGTTCCGGCGCTGCACTCCCTACCAGCCCGTCTGCATGGAGTGGACCAATCAGAGCCAGGACTTCGCGTTCCAGCATCCGATGCGGCTCGATCCGAATCAGCCGCTGTACAAGCCCAAGTACTGGGACAAGGTCGTGGCGCTCGACGAGTGGACCAACCGAGACGACCCGGTGATGACCTGCCTACCGCTCGGACTGGTCCGCAC
>DASUFK010000239.1:0-7184 GCA_036274615.1 Gammaproteobacteria bacterium
TCATCCCCGGCTCGATTTTCAACGGTCCCGGGAGCAAGCCCATGGGCTTCACCACCAAGCAGGTCCATGCCGGCGTCACGCCGGACAAGGAAACCGGCTCGATTCTCACGCCGATCTACCAGGCGACCACGTTCGTCCAGGAGTCCGTCGACCAGTATTTGTCGAAGGGCTTCTCGTACTCGCGCAGCGGCAATCCCACCGTACGCGCGCTCGAGCAGAAGCTTGCGGCGCTCGAGAACGGCGTCGCGGCCACGTGCTACGCCACGGGCATGGCGGCCGAGCAGGTGGTGTTCCAGGCGTGTCTCTCCGCCGGCGATCACGCGGTCGTGTCCGACGTCGCGTACGGCGGCACGTACCGGCTCTGCACGAAGATCTTGTCGCGATTCGGCGTGCAGTTCACGTTCGCCGACTCGTCGAATCCCGATGCGGTGCGCAAGGCCGTGCGCGACAACACCAAGCTGATCTTCACCGAGACGCCGGCCAATCCCACGCTCAAGCTCGGCGACATCGCGGCGATCTCGAAGATCGCGAAGGAGCGCGGCATTCCGCACGCGGTGGACAACACGTTCCTCACGCCGTACTACCAGCGGCCGCTCGAGCTCGGCGCGAACATCTCCGTGCACAGCACCACGAAGTACTTCGACGGCCACAACGCCACCGTGGGCGGCGCCGTGATCGTGGACAGCAAGGAGCTCGACCAGAAGGTCCGCTTCATCCAGAACGCCACCGGCGTGATCATGTCGCCGTTCGTGGCATGGCTCACGCTGCAGGGCACGAAAACGCTGTCGATCCGCATCGAGCGGCAGTCGGCCAACGCGCTTGAGATCGCGGAGTTCCTCGAGGCGCATCCGAAGGTCACGCAGGTGCGTTACCCCGGCCTCGAAAGCTTCCCGCAGCACGCGCTCGCGAAGACGCAGGCCAGCGGCTTCGGCGCGATGCTCTGGTTCGAGGTGGAAGGCGGCGTGAAGGCCGGCAAGAAGCTCATGGACTCGGTGAAGCTCTGCACGCTCGCGGAGAACCTGGGCTCGGTGGAGACGCTGATCACGCACCCCGTGACGATGACGCACGCCGACGTGGAGCCCGCCGAGCGCAAGCGCGTGGGCATCACCGACGGCTTGGTGCGGTTGTCCGTGGGCCTCGAGGACGCGGAAGACCTGATCGCGGACCTGCGTCAGGCGCTCGACAAGATCTGAGCGCGCTCGCAGCGCCGATGCCCGCCGCCGGCCCATGAAGAAAGAAACGCGAGTCACACATCCGCCGGAGACGAAGCTCATCGACGGTAACGTGCCGGTGGTCACGCCCGTTTACCGGACCGTGAAATTCACGTTCCCGACGATCGAGTCGTCGCTCTCGGCCGAGGCCAAGGAAGCCGGCTTCGACTACACGCGCGACAGCAATCCCACCACGCGCGAAGTGGAGCTCACCGCGGCCGCGCTCCAGGACCGCGACGACGCCATCGCTACCGCCACGGGCATGGCCGCGACCTGGCTCGCGGTGCTCGGCAACCTCGAGGCCGGCGACCACGTGGTGCTGTTCGTCGAGTCGTACCGCCCGAACAGAGTGGCGATCCGCCGGTTTCTCTCGAAGCTCGGCATCGAGTTCACGATGACGAGCGTGCACGACCACGCGTCGATCGAGCGCGAGCTCGCGCGCGACAACACCAAGCTCGTGCTGTTCGAGGCGCCGACCAATCCGATGATGCAAGTGCCGGACCTCGAGCGCATCGCCGCGCTCGCGAAGAGGCACGACGTGATCACGGTGCTCGACAACACGTTCGCGGGCCTGCACCAGCACGGCCGCTACGAGATCGACTACTTCGTGCACAGCATGACGAAGTACGCGAGCGGCCACGGCGACGTGATGGGCGGCATCGTGATCGGCGACAAGAAGCGCATCAAGCCGCTCAAGCCGCTCGCGGTGAACATGGGCTCCACGCTCGACCCGGGCGCGGCGTTCCTGATCGGCCGTGGCCTCAAGACGTATTTCCTGCGCTACCGGCAGCACTCGACGAACGCGCAAGCCATCGCAGAGTTCCTTGCGAAGCGCCGCGAGGTTGCGAAAGTGTATTACCCGGGTCTTCCGGGCGACCCGGGCCACGCGCTCGCGCGCAAGCAGATGACGGAGTTCGGCGGCGTGCTGTCCTTCGACTTGCGCGACTCGCCGCGCGACAAGACCTGGGCGTTCATCGACGCGCTCGAGCTGTTCACCACCACGGCGAGCCTGGGCTCGACCGAGTCCCTCGTGGCGCCGGCCAAGCTCTACCTCGGCAGCGACCTCTCCGCGGAGGAGCAGACGCGCGCGCTGCTCGAGGACTCCACGGTGCGGCTCGCGGTCGGCATCGAGCACGTCGACGATCTCGTCGCCGACCTGGACCAAGCGCTGCGCAAGACCTTCGGCTGAGACACCCTGTGTGCGGGCGCGCGCCCGCCGGCAACTATCCCGCGAGGAATTTGCGCGCTCGGCCGAGCGCCATCAGCGGGAAGTAGTGGCGGTACATGTTGTAGTTCAACATGAAGCCGCGCTGCAGCTCCGTGCCTTGCGCGATCCGCTCGCGCGTCGACTCGTCGCGGAAGTCCAGACGCCGGCCGAGACCGTAGCCCGGGAACCCGGTGCCCGTGTAATAGGGCTCGTTCCAGGTGCCGTCGTCGCGTTGCATGCCGACGAGGTAGCCCACGCCGCGGCGTATCGCGCGGTCGTAGTCACGATTGCCGGTGGCGATCAGTGCGAGCAGCGCCCAGCCGGTTTGGGACGCGGTGCTCGGGCCCGTGCCGCGCAAGTTGTCGTCCATATAGGACGCGCAGGTCTCGCCCCAGCCGCCGTCCTCGTTCTGATGCGCGAGGATCCACTCCGCCGCACGCCGCACGTAGCTCTGCGTCATGTCCTCGCCGATCGCGGCGAGCGCGGGCAGCACGGCGGCGGTGCCGTAGATGTGGTTCACGCCCCAGCGGCCGAACCAGCTGCCGTCGGCTTCCTGCTCCTTGCGGAGGAACGCGTAGCCGCGCGCGACGGCGCGGTGCTGCTTGTCGAAGCCGAGCATGCCGAGAGCCTCGAGCACATGCGCGGTCACGTCGGCCGAGGGCGGATCGAGCGCCTCGCCGAAGTCGCAGAACGGAATCTTCGTGATGATCGGCTTGTCGTTGTCCTTGTCGAACGCGGCCCAGCCGCCGTTCGAGGACTGCATCGCGATCGTCCAGGCGAGCGCGCGGTCGATCGTGGTTCGAATCCGCGGCTGGTCGAGGAGCGCGCGCGGCAGCCGGGCGAGCACGATCAGCGCCACGGCCGTGTCGTCGATGTCGGGATAGTGCAGGTTGGCGCGCTCGAACGCCCAGCCGCTCGGCTCGACGCCCTTCACCTTCTTCGACCAATCGCCGTGGTAGCGCACCTCGTTGGCAAGCACCCATTCGAGCGCGCGTTTCATGTCGGGCGTGAAGTCGCGGCCGCAATCTTGCATCGCGAGCAGCGCGAGCAGCGTGTCCCACACCGGCGATTCGCTCGCCTGGATGTGCAGCGTGCCGCCGCGCTCGTACGACCAGTGGCTGTCGAGCGCCGCGAGGCCTTTCGACATCACCGGGTGATCGAGCGTGTACCCCTCGACGTTCAGAGCGAGCAGGCTATAGATCCACGGCGGCTGGATGCCGCCCCAAGCGCCGTCCGCGTCCTGATGGCGGACGATCCAGCCCAAGCACGCGTTGATCGCCATCTCGCGGCCGGGCGTGAAACGCAGCTTCTGATACAAGTGCAGTAAGCGGTCGGACAGAAGGAACACCCGGCGCCACGAGAGCCACGATCCGCGCCGCGGCAGCCGGTAGTCCATCTTGTCGCGCCCTTCCGGGAACAACTCGTCGAGCCGTCGATCGGGCGGCAGCGGCCGCACCGCGTGGCGTGCGGACAGCACCGCGAGCGGCAGCAGGGTTGCGCGTGCCCAGCTCGCGAAGTTGTAGATGTTGAACCACCAGCGCGGATTGGCGATGACTTCGGGCGGCAGATTCGGGGTGGCCGTCCACGGCCATTCGCCGAGCAACGCGAGCCAATACTTGGTGAATACTCGGACTTTGGGCAGGCCGCCGTGGGACAGAATCCACGTGCGGGCGCGAGCGAGCGCGTCGTCGCCGGGGCTCATGCCCACGCTGCGCAGCGCCGCATAGCATTCCACGGTGGCGTTGATGTCGCCCTGCGGCGCCGCGTAGTAGCTTTCCCACGACCCGTCGGGCCGCTGCGCGTTCAGCAGCGTGGCGACGAGATCGCGCTCGCGCGGATGGCGGATGCCGAGGAAATGCATTGCGAGCAGCCACTCTGCTTCCATGCAGTAGCTCGACTCGAGCATGCCGACCCAGAAGCCGTCGTCGTTCTGATTGCGGTCGAGCCAGCTCGTCGCTTTGGCGATCGCGGCGTCGAGCTGTTGCGGCGGGTCCTGCAGCGCCCTCGGGGCGGGATAGGCCATAGAAGCGAGCGGTCACCGCGATGGTGCGGCGGCGCATTATCGCACAGCCGGGGGCTCCGCCCGGCTTGCGCCGGCCGGAGCGATCGCGGAGCATCGGCGGCCCCTGGGTATGAGCCTCGCCGATGCGGGTCTTGCGCGCGCTGCACGCCTTCGCGGCTTTGGCCGGCCTCGCCGGCTGCGCCGCCGTGACCACGGCGGACGGGCAGCGGCTCGGGCTCACGTCCCCGAACTTCCGTGCCTACGTGGAGCGCGTGTTCCGCGAGCAGAACCGCGTCGCCTCCGACCTGGGGTTCGCGCTCGAGGATCGAGCGGATCCCGCGCTCGCGGCGGCCGAGGACGAGCTGCTCGCCGCCTGCGCCGGCGTCAACGAGCTCGCGACCCTGCGCCGCGACGACCAAAGTCCCGGGCTCAAGCGCGGCTCGGCGGCCGCCCACACCGTGCCCGGCTGCGAACAGGCGACGCGCGACGCACGCGCCGCGCTCGAGCGCGCCGCCGGGCGCTGAGTACGGTCAGTCGGCGAGGAGCCGGCCTACCGCGACGAGATGCTGCTGATAGTACGGCGAGTCGATGCTCGCCACCGTGACGCGTTGGCCGCTGGCCGGGGCGTGCACGAACTGACGGTCGCCGAGATAGATGGCGACGTGCGACAGCTTGGCCTGATCCTGGAAGAACATGAGATCGCCCGGCCCCGCTTCGTCGAGCGCGATCTTGTGCGCCGCGCGAAACTGCTCTCGCGACGTGCGCGGCACCCGGAACCCGGCTTGGGTGTAGGCGTAATAGACGAGTCCGCTGCAGTCGAACCCTTCGGCGGGATTGTCGCCGCCGTAGCGGTAGCGCGCCCCGACCATCCCGACGGCGAGCTCCGCGACCGCGCCGCCGAGCGACAGCTCCGGCTGTGCCACCGTCGCGCGCTCCGCCGGCCGCTGCGGTTGCCGCGGCGCTCCCGCGCAACCGGCGAGGAGGAGCGCGCAGAGCAGCGTTCCGAGTACACGCGCTCGGCAACTGCCTGCCCCTATATCGAATGAGAGCATGAGGCGATGATGATCGGCGGCCGGTGAATCCTGCCTGAACCCGAAAATAGGGACACGTTACTTTTTCGGCCAGGCACGCACCGGCGGCTGGGCGCGCCGGCGAAAAAGTAACATGTCCCTATTTTTCGAGGAGCCAGGGTGGCGGGGGCAGGCCCTTCGCCCGCAGGAACTCGGGGTTGTAGAGCTTCGATTGGTAGCGCGAGCCCGAGTCGGCGAGCACCGTCACGATCGTCTTGCCGGGGCCGAGCGCGCGCGCGAGCCGGATGGCGCCGGCCACGTTGATGCCGGTGGAGCCGCCGAGCAGCAGCCCCTCGGTCTGCACGAGGTCGTAGAGCACCGGCAGCATCTCGGTGTCGGGAATCTGGAACGCGTCGTCGATGCGCGCGCCGTCCAAGTTGCCCGTGACGCGTCCCTGGCCGATGCCTTCGCTCACCGAGCTGCCCTGCGACGGCTTGACCTCGCCCGTCTTGATCCAGTTGTAGACGGCGGCGCCGAGCGGATCCGCCGCGGCGGTGACGATGTTCGGGTTGCGCTGCTTGAGATACGCGGCGACGCCCGCGAGCGTGCCGCCCGTGCCGACGGCGCAGGTGAACCCGTCGACGACGCCGTCCGTCTGTTCCCAGATCTCGGGGCCGGTGCTCGCGGTGTGCCCGTCGCGGTTCGCGTGGTTGTCCCACTGATTCGCGTACAGCACGCCGTGCGGCTCCTTCGCGGCGAGCTCCTCCGCCGTGCGCTTCGCCTGGTGCACGTAGTTGTTCGGGTCCTTGTACGGCACCGCCGGCACCTCGCGAAGCTCCGCGCCGCAAAGCCGGAGCGCGTCCTTCTTCTCCTGCGACTGCGTGTTCGGCATCAGGATCAGCGTGCGATAGCCGCGCGAGTTGCCCACGAGCGCGAGCCCGATGCCGGTGTTGCCGGCCGTGCCCTCGACGATCAATCCGCCGGGCTCGAGCACACCGCGCCGCTCGGCGTCGAGCACCATGTACTTCGCCGCGCGATCCTTCACGGAGCCGCCGGGATTCAGGAACTCGGCCTTGCCCAAGATCGTGCAGCCGGTGATCTCCGACGCCTTGCGCAGCTTGATCAGCGGAGTGTTGCCGACGGCGTCGACGAAGTCGGTGCGAATGTCCATGCGATTCAGCGCGCGTTCAGCGTCACGGGGAGACAGTGATCGTGATCTTCTCCGAACGCACCGGCGGTTGATGGGGGATATGCAACGCGTCGCCGAGCACGAGCTGCAATGTGTGCTGCCCCGGGGGCAGCGTGAGCTCGACCTCGGTTTGACCCGCGCCGAAGTGGCGATGCTTGTCGTCGTTCGGGATCGGCACGTTGTCCGCCGGAGTGTCCGAGTCGATGATCAGGTGGTGATGCCCGGTGTTGGCGTTGGTGACGCCCGCGGGCGCTACTCCCATGCCCTTCAACCCGAAGCGCACCACGAAGGGCGACTTCACGGTCGCGCCGTTGGTGGGAGCGATGATGTAGGCCGTGGCGCCGGCCGGCGAAGCGGTGCGCGGCAGCGCCGCCTGCGCGGCGGGTTGCGCGCCTCCTTGAGCGCTTGCAAGTGCCGGTAGGACCAATAGAAGCAGTCCGCAAAACGGTGTTATCGTGCGCATGAGTCGCCCCTGTTGGATCGAGTTAATTTTTGTACCGCGAAGGGCACATATTAACAGGAGCGTCGGCCCGATCCCGACCGCGCCGACTGCGGTCAACCGCGC
>DASUFK010000240.1:0-6918 GCA_036274615.1 Gammaproteobacteria bacterium
CGGCGAACAATGCGACGGTCGTGGGCTCGGGCACCGGCACCGGCGCTGCGGGCGTGAACACCGCCCAGACTTGACGAGCGACGGTCGACAGGTCGCCTGCGATTGCCACGGGGTTGAAGGTGCTGACGAGGTAGCCGATGCCCTGCCTGAAGTTGACCGCGTCGTAGCCGAAAACGGCGTCGAATGCGATGTTGGTCGGAATCAGCGCGTGGCACTCGAACGTATCGGTGCAGCCGGCGATCAGGTTCGGAGCCGAATCGAACATCCCTGACGCCGTGTCGAGAAATACCGTGTCGAGCAGAGCTTGGCCCGCCGCGGTCGCTCCGGGCACGTTCGACGGGAACGCGAAGTTGAAGACACTGCCGCAGCCCGCAAACGCCGCCGCGCACGTGCCGTCGACGAAAGCCACGTCGTAGACCGTGCCCAGAACGTCGAGGTTCCGTGCCCCCGTGAGCTGCCCGGAACCGTTGATCTCGAGGACGACAGCGCCTGAAGCGGCTGATGCAAGCGCCGTGGCGGCGACGAACAGCGAGAGGTGCGCGGCGTTCTTGATGACTCGCATACGGCCCCCGGTGTGTTTTCCGAGGACGCATGCACGTTCTAGACCGAGACGAGAAAACAAAGCGTTAGGCCCGCACCGAAGTCTTCGCTGTAAGAAAACCCGACGATTTCCGTGTCATTCCTTCGGCGGCGCGATCGTGAAGACGCCGTTCTCGACCTCGCTGCGATCGTTGTCGTAGTCGTCGTGGATCAGTCGATCGAGTCCCTTCGCTCGCTCGTAGACGAGGTTCACGACCCAGGGCTTCGAGAGCGTGAGCGGATCCTCGATCGTGATCACGGATTCGATGCGATCCTTGCCCGTCATCCGCAGGCGCTCCACGTAGTGCGCTTGCTCCGACAGCGGCGGATTGGAGAAGAAGTAGCGGTCCGGCTTGCGCACCGAGACCGTGTCGATGACCAGCGTTTCGCCCTCCCAGCGCCCGACGGAGTCGCCCCACGTGGTCGGCCACCGGTCCTCCTCGGCGGGATGCTTGCGGCCGTCGGTGTAGACGTGGCGCACGTCGCGGTAGATGTTGATGATCAGCGTTTCCCGCGGCGTGATCAGGAACTGCAGAGGGGCCGCTGAGTTCATCATCAGCGGGAAGCCCCAGCCGTTGGCTTTCTTGTCGGACTGAACCGCGCGCGAGGCTTGCACTCGCGCCTGCCCCTGTTCATTCCATGGGGCGTCGTTGCCGAGCAGCTTGTACGGCGCGTTGCGTCCCGGGAATCCGGAGATTTCCGCGGCGAGCCCCTCACCGATCCAGATGCCGTTCCAATCGGGTAGCGACTGCGCGCGAATCGCGAGCGGCGTCGTGCAGAGCAGCACGATGGCGGCGACGCGCAGCGCGGTCCGTGCCGCGATCGCTTGCCGGATGCTCATGGCTTGCCTCCTCCGAGGGACTTGCCGTCCGCGGTTTGCGCCTCGACGAGCAAACCGCCCGGCTTGCCGCTGCGCAGCGGCGCCACCGTCACGGTGAGCTTGTCGCCCGCCTTCACGGTCGACGGCCGCCAGCCGAGGTTGTAGAGGTAAACGTTGGCGCCCATCTCGAGGCTCCATTCCTGCGCTGGACCGTTCTCCGGTTTGACGACGAGCTGGATGTAGCTGTGCGGATTGGTCCACTGGAACTCGCGCACCGTGCCGGTGAGCGTCAGCTGCTTGGAGCCGTCGAACATCGCCGGTGAATGATGAGCGTGTGTCGCGAGCGGCAGCGCCAGCCCGCTCGCGACGAGCGAGAGAAGCAACCTGGGTGCGGTCATGAGCTCTCCTTGTTTGCGCCCACGGGGAGCACGAATCGGGCCACGCGGCAGGCGACACTAACACGTTGATTCGCCGAGACGAGCGGCGTCGGCAGTGGGTAGCTGCGCGTCTCGGCACTGGGACTCGGCGCCCGTAATCGGGACGACAGCGCGGGCCGGCCGCGGGGCTCGGGCGGGCGCAATTCGCCGCTGGATCAATCTATTGACGAACGCCGGCGGCTTGGCACGGCGGCTGCACTGCGCCTCCCAAGGGCCAGGGGTGCTTCCATGTCGGCGTTCCTTCAAGACTTGAGATATGCGGCGCGGCGTCTCGTGAGGACGCCCGTGTTCTCGTCGTTCTCGGTGGCGATCCTCACGATCGGCATCGGGCTCAACATCGCCGTGTTCAGCGTGGTCGACGCGCTCGTGTTGCGGCCCGCGCCGTTCGCGCAGTCCGAGCGCCTGGTGCACGTCTATCAGGATTCGGACTCGGGCTCGCCGTCGTCGACGGCGTATCCGGCGTACCGCGACATGGCGGCGATGACCGACGTGTTCTCGAGCGTGGCCGCGACGACGTCGACCACCGCCAACTGGGACACGCCCGACGGCCCTCGCGAGGTCGCGATCGACTTCGCGACCGCGAGCTACTTTCCGACGCTGGGTCTCAAGCCGTTGCGCGGCCGCTGGTTCGACGCGGCGCACGACAACGTGGGCGCGGAGATGGTCGCCGTGGTCACGTACCACGCGTGGAGCACGCGGTTCGGCGCGGACCCGAGCATCGTCGGCCGCACGATCCGGTTGAACAATCAGCCGGTCACGATCATCGGTGTGGGCCCGCGCGGCTTCAACGGCGAGGCCGGCCTGGTGAACATGGACCTCTGGGCGTCGATCTCGAGCGTCGGCATCGGCGGCCAGTTCCGCGTCGCGAACCTCGGCCGCCGCGAGGACCACTGGTACAACGTGAAGGCCCGGCTCGCGCCCGGCGTGGGCCCCGAGCAGGCGCAAGCCGCGCTCGGGCGCTTAGCCGCGCGCTATGCGGCGGAATTCCCGGACCAGGACCGCGGCCGCGACATCACGCTGTTCACGTGGAAGCAGGTGCGCATGCATCCCAACGCGGACGCTGCGCTGCTGGGCGGCGGCATGGGCCTGTTCACCGTCGCGGCCGTGGTGCTGCTGCTCGCGTGCAGCAACCTCGCGAATCTGCTTCTCGTGCGCGGCATTGCGCGCGCGCCCGAGCTCGCGATTCGCGGCGCGCTCGGCGGCGACCGCGCGCGCATCGCCCGGCCGCTCGTGCTGGAGGCGCTGCTGCTGTCCTCGATCGGCGGCGCGGCGGGACTCGGCCTGGCGGTGTGGCTGCAAGGCATCGTCGCGGCGGTGCCGTTGCCGCCGTTGAACGCGGGGCTCGACCTGCGCTTCGATCTGCGCATGGTGACGTTCACCGTGCTCGCCGCGCTCGGCACCGGCCTCCTGTTCGGGTTCTTGCCGTCGCGTCGCGCGGCGCGCGCGGGCGTGGCGGCGGCGCTGCGCGACGCGGGCCGCACGCACTCGGGCAACCGCAGCGCGTCGCTGCTGCGCGGCACGCTGGTGGCGGTGCAGGTGGCGCTGTCGGCCGTGCTCGTGGTGGCCACGGCGCTGCTCGCGCGGAGCTTCGTCAACACGGGACGAGTGGATCCGGGGGTCGACGCCGGGCGCATCGCGGTGATCGGCACGCTTCCGTTACAGGCGGGCGTCACAACCGGCGAAGGGCTCGTGGCCATCGACGAGCAGATTCTCGAGCGCATGCGGACCGTGCCGGGTGTCGAGAGCGCCGCGCTCACCACACGCCTACCGCTCACCGGCGGCGGCTTCACGACGTCCACCGTGATCCCGGGTTACGAGCCGGCCACGGGCACCGACGCCGTCGAGATGCCGTTGACGATCGTGAGCCGCGGCTACTTCGCGACGATGGGCATCGCGTTGCGCGCGGGGCGCGCGTTCGCCGACACCGATCGGCTGACCTCGCCGCAAGTCGTGGTGCTGAACGAGACGGCCGCGCGAACGTACTTCGGCGGCGACGCGGTCGGACGTCGAGTGCGCGCGCAAGCCGACGCGGATAGCTGGAAGGAGGTGGTCGGCGTCGTGGCCGACACCAAGATCGTGTCGCTCGAGGAGCGGCCGACGCCGATGATGTACTACTCGTCCGACCAGGTCCCCGCGGGCGGGTTCTCGGTAGTCGTGCGCACCAACGGCGACCCGGCCGCGTTGCTCGGCGTGCTGCCCGGGGCGCTGCGCGAGGTGCGCGAGTCGTTGCCCGTCACGCGGCTCGAGCCGTTTGCGGCGCACGTGGCTGGCGCGCTCGCGTCGGCACGCACGTCGGCGCTGCTGATGGGCGCGTTCGCCGCGCTCGCGTTGCTGCTCGCGGGGCTCGGTATCTACGCTGCCGTGTCGTTCGCGGTGGAGCGGCGCACGCACGAGATCGGGATCCGCGTCGCGCTGGGCGCGACTGCAACACGGCTGATACGCATGGTGGTCGGCGAGTCGCTGCTCGTGGCCGGCGTGGGCATCGCCGCGGGGCTCGGGCTCGCGGTGCTCGCGGCGTTCGGGATGCGCTCGCTGCTGTTCGGGGTCGCGCCCGTGGACGGCGTGAGCTTCGGAGCCGCGGCGGCGGTGCTTGCGGCGGCTGCCGGGCTCGCGGCATTCCTGCCGGCGCGGCGTGCGGCGGCAGCGAATCCGTCCGACGTGCTGCGCGACCAGTAAGGCGCGTCACTCGAAGCTGGCCGGCGCGCGTACTCGCGTCGCCGCGCGTCGAAGCCACACGATGATTTGGAGCGTGTTCACGATCAAGAACAGGCTCAGCCATGCCTTGAACAGCGCGTCGGTGCTCGGCGCCGCGAAGATGGTCCACGCGAACGCCGACCAGTAGAGCAATCCAACGAACGCCACCCACAAGCCGAAGCGCACGGTCTCCGTGCGCGCGCGTCGGCGCGTGTCTGCGACGACCGCGGCGAAGAGCACGAGCCGCACGAGCATCAAACCGAGCAGCGGCGCAAGCAACCAGCGCCTGAAGTCGGCGTCGTATTGCGCCCAAGAAGCATCGGCGCCGAAGACGCCGAGGAACCAGTCCGGAGCCGCGAAGAAACCCGTCGCGAGCGCGGCCAACGCGACCTGGAGCTTGGCCTCGCGCGGACCGGGCCGGTGCGCGGCGGCGGGCTGCCAGTCCTGCGACATCGGCAGCCAGAAGATCCAGTGAGTCCAAGGGCGTCGTCCGGTATCCGGGTCCGCGGGAGACACGCGCCGCACCCACGCCGCGGCGGCGAACCAGAGCAATAGCGCGCCGGGCCATGCGAGAGCGCCCAGGCCCCAGCTCACCCACCACGCGCCGACCGTGGTGGTGCCGGCGAATAGGGCAGGCAGAGTGAACGCCCATTGAAGCCCGACGCAGACCGTTGCGAGCCGCACGAACAACGGCGCGTCGGCGGGCTCGATCAGATCGAAGCTGCGCCGGCGGTAGCGCGATGCGACGTCGTCGGGCCGGCCGAAACGATGGACCAAGTCGATCGCCATCCGCTCGTCGGGCTCGCGCCCCGCTTCGGCCGCCGTCGCCGTCAATTGATCGCCGAGGAGCGCCCGCAGCTCCAGACCGACGTCGTTGCGCATCTTACGCGGCAGGCGCCGCGCCACGTCATCCACGTAGCTCTCGATGAGCTCTTGGGCTTCCATCTCGGTCTCCTAGTCCAGCAGCCTGTCCATCGTCTTGACCAGCCCGCGCCAGTTCGTGGTGAGCTCGTCCAGCAGCCGCGCGCCTTTCGCATTCAACTTGTAGTAGCGGCGGGGCGGACCTTCCTCGATGCGCCAGTCGCTCGCGAGCAGCCCTTGCTCCTCGAGCCGCCGCAGCAGCGGGTAAAGCGTGCCTTCCTCGATCGGCATCCCATCCTCGGCCAACGCCTGGCGCAACGAGTAGCCGTATTGCGGCGTGCGCAGCTGCGACAGGACGGCGAGCACGAGCACACCGCGGCGCAGCTCGGTTTCGAGCTTCTGGGCGTTGGCGTCTCGAGTCGCTACCATGCGTCACACATAACAGTTTGTCGCACAGTACATAGTGATACACAGTACATCAAGCGGCCCACGTCTCTAGGCCATGAGCGGGTGCGTTCAAGTCGAGGACGGAGGGCCGCGTCCGGACAGCGGATTCGGTATGATCCCGAGCCTCGACGGGCGGAGGAGCATCGCGAATGAGCACGAGACGCCGGGACTTTCTCGCGGGTAGCGCCGCCGCCGTGGCCGCCGCTCGATTCGGTATCGCGTCCGCCGCCGACCGAGTGCCCGTGCTGGGTCTGATCTTCCCGCCCGCGAACCGCGGCGTGCCCGAGGAGGGCGTCGCGATGTACGGCGAGCGGCTCAAGTTCGTCGTCACGGGCCTGGGCGTGGAGCAGATGACGCCGGAAGGCTTCGACACCGTGATCCCGCGGATTCCGGCGGCCGCCGAGAAGCTCAAGGCCGCGGGCGCCGAGGCCATCGAGCTCACGGGCACGTCGCTCACCTTCTACAACGGCGAGGCGTTCAACCAGAAGCTGCGCAAGGCCGTGACCGACGCGTCGGGGCTGCCGGCGACGACCATGAGCAACGGCGTGATCGACGGGCTCAAAGCGGTCGGCGCGAAGCGCGTGGCCGTGGCCACGGCCTACGCCGACGTGATCAACGACCGACTGCGCGCGTTCCTGATCGAGCACGGCCTCGAGCCGGTGGTGGTCACCGGCATGGGCATCGAGGCGATCCGCGACGTGGACAAGGTCACGCAGAACGACCTGCTCGAGTTCGGCGCGCGCGTCGGCAAATCGGCCAAGGGCGCGGACTCGCTGTTCGTGTCGTGCGGCGGCTTTCGCACGCTCGAGCTCATCGCGCCGCTCGAGGGGCGCACCGGCCTCCCCGTGATCTCGAGCATGCCGCACGGCCTCTGGGCCGGGGCGAAGCTCGTCGGTTTGAGCGGTGCGGCGCCGGGCTACGGCCAGTTACTGTCGCGCGAAGCGTAGCCCGAACACCGCACCACCCGTTTTCGTCGTGCAAACCTCGGTGTCAGACACCAGCGGTGTCAGACACCAGGAGTGTCAGACACCGGGAGTGCCAGACGCCTCGCGCCGCTCCGGCGCCGGCTGCGCACGATCG
>DASUFK010000241.1:0-8457 GCA_036274615.1 Gammaproteobacteria bacterium
GCCTCGTTCATGCGCACGAGCCGATAGGTATCGAAGGTCTTCTGCTGCACCACGCCGTTCTCGATGGTGATGTCGCCCCAGAGCGCCGCGGACAGGCCGAAGATGATGCCGCTGCGGATCTGCGCGTCGACGATCGAGGGATTCACCATCCGGCCCACGTCGACGGCGCCGCTGATCCTGTGCGTGCGAACCTTGCCGCCGTCGAGCGAGATCTCCGCGACCAGCGCGAGAAAGCTCCCGTAGCCCTCCATGAGCGCGATGCCCTGGAAGCGGCCGGACTCCGCCTTGCCCCACCGCGCGCGCGCGGCCGCCCGCTCGAGCACGGCGCGCCAACGCGACTCTTTCTGGCGTTCCAGCAACCCGCGTCGGAATTCGTACGGGTCCTTGCCGGCGGCATACGCGAGCTCGTCCATGAACGATTCCGCCGCGAAGCAGTTCGTGGCGTGGCTCACCGAGCGCAGGTAGCCCACGTTGATGCCGATCTCGTGCTGCAGAAAGCTCACGCGCACGTTGTCGGCGTCGTAGGGATAGTTCGCGGCTGCCTCGAGCACGAATGGGTCGATCTGATTCGCCACAGCCGCGGGCGCCCAGCGGCTCGTCACCGACGGCCCGCAGATCTCGAGCTTCCACGCGGCGAGCGCGCCGTCCGGCTTGAGCGCGGCCGTGCAGCGGTGCCGATACGGCGGACGATAGTAGTCGTGGGTGGTGTCGTCCTCGCGCGTCCAGAGCAGCTTCACGGGCCGGTTCGCCGCGCGCGCGGCTTCGACGGCCGCCGGAACGAAGTCGACCTCGAGCCGCCGGCCGAAGCCGCCGCCGAGGTAGGTGGTGTGGACGAACACCTTTTCCACGGGCACGCCTGCCGCTTGCGCGGCCGCCGCTTGTGCGAGCTGCTGCACCTGGGTGGGCACGTGCAGATGGATCTCGTCGCCTTCGAGCACTACGGTGCAGTTCTGCGGCTCGAGCGTGGCGTGGGCCAGGAGCGGCAGCTCGTAGATCGCCTCCACCTTGCGCGGCGCGCCGGCGAGCGCGGCGTCGGCGTCGCCGTCGTTGCGCGCAACCTTGGCCTCGGCGCTGCGCTTCTCGAGAGCTTCCGCGAGCCCCGCCGAGATCGTCTTGTTGCTCAAGGTTGCGTTCGGGCCCGGGTCCCACTGGATCTCGAGCGCGTCGCGCGCTTGCCGCGCCTGCCACCACGAATCGGCGAGCACCACGATGCCGCTCTTCGTCTGCACGACCTGCCGTACTCCCGGCATCGTTCGCGCGCGACTATCCTCGAAGCTCCGCACGCTCCCGCCGAGCACGGGGGACTGGGCGAGCGCGCCGAACAGCATGTTCGGAAATCGTTGGTCGATGCCGTATGCGGCGGTGCCGTTGACCTTGAGCGGCGTATCGAGCCGGCGGCGCGGCTTACCCACTTGCGAGAACGCGGAGGCCGACTTCGGCGTGACGTTCGCGGGCGCCGGCAGCGCGGCAGCGGCCGTCGCGAGCTGACCATAGGTCAAGCGCGAGCCGTCGCCGCGGACGATCGCGCCGTTGTCGGCGCGCAGCTGCGCCGCGTCCACGCCCCAGTGCTGCGCGGCGGCCTGCACGAGCCGCGCGCGCGCCTCGGCCGCCGTGCGCCGCAGCTTCTCCCAACCTTCGCGCACGCTGGTGCTGCCCCCCGTGACCTGCGCACCGAGCAGCGTGTTGACGTAGACGTCGCCCGGCGGAGCCGCTTCGAAACGCAGGGATTCGACGGGCACGTCGAGCTCCTCGGCGACGAGAGTCGTGAGCGACGTATACACGCCCTGCCCCATCTCCGACTTGTCGCTCAGGAACGTGATGCTGCCGTCCGTGCCGATCCGCAGCCAGGCTCCTGCCTGCACCGGCGCCGACGGATTGGCGAGCGCCGATTCGCCCGGCTTCTGCGCGCACCCGGGAATCTGCAGGGCGATCATCAGTCCGCCGCCCGCCGCCGCCGAGGTCTTCAGGAACTCGCGACGTGTGCTCATGCGCTGCCTCCGGCCAATTGCGCCGCGCGCTTGATGGCCGCGCGAATCCGATCGTAGGTGCCGCAGCGGCAAAGATTGCCGCTCATCGCGTTGTCGATGTCGGCATCGGTGGGCGCTTTGTTGCTCGCCACCAGGGCCGCGGCCGACATGATCTGACCCGACTGGCAGTAGCCGCACTGCGGCACGTCGATCTCGAGCCAGGCCCGCTGCACCGGGTGGCTGCTGTCGGCGGACAGACCCTCGATCGTGGTGACCGGGTAGTCTCCGATGGCGCTCAGCGGCGTCTGGCACGAGCGCACGGGCGCGCCGGCCACGTGCACCGTGCATGCGCCGCAGAGGCCGGCGCCGCAACCGAACTTGGTGCCTTGCAGACCGAGCGTATCCCTGAGTACCCAGAGCAGAGGAGTGTCGGGAGCGGCATCGACTTCGATAGCCTTGCCGTTGACGTGAAGCGTGATCATCGGGTGCCTCACTGAACGCTTCGAACGAGCGCTTTCAGGGCGCAGCGTAGACGTTCGCCGGCGGTTGTCAATTGCCGGCGCCGGTCCGGGACGACGACCGCTGGCGCGGTCGGCTCTCGTCGAATAGCACGTCCCGAAACTGGAACTCGCGGAGCGCCCGTGGGACGCCGACAATGACGCGAACGCTGGCAGCCCCGCCGAAGCGCCTGACTTCGGGCGCTCCCGGCGCATGGCACGGCCGTTGCAGTTGGTGGCCGTAAACCCGACAGGTGAGGCAACTCCTGTGGATCACCTCGACGTCAGCTCACCGCGGGCTCGCGCCCGTGGCCGTTCCGCGCTCGTGCTCGACGGCGTGGTGCGCGACCTCCGCTATGCCTGCCGCACTTTGTTCCGTGCGCCGCTCGCGGCCGTCACGATCGTGGCGACCGTGGGGCTCGGCCTCGGGCTCGTCGCGGCCGTCTACACGATCTTGAACGCGATGATCTTTCGCGTGGACGAGGTGCGCAATCCGCACGAGCTCTTCGTCGTGCAACGGCAGCGGTCGGCGGTCGCCGGGCCCGAGACCTTCACTCACGCCGAGTACGAGACGCTGCTCCGCGAGACGAAGGTATTCGCCGGCGCGTTCGCGACCACGGGCGACATCCATGTCTTGATCGACGGCGTACGGCGCGAGGGCCGCGCCGTCACCGGCAACTTTTTCGGCGTGCTCGGCGCGGGCACCGAGCAAGGCCGCGTGCTCACGCCTTCCGACGACGAGCCCGGCAGCCCGCCGGTGATCGTGCTCAGCCATCGCGCGTGGGTGCAGCACTTCGACGGCGACGCCGGCGTGGTGGGACGCACCTACCGCGTGAACGGCACGCAGTTCCAGGTGATCGGCGTGACGCCGGAAGGCTTTCGGGGGCTCGACGTCATCGCGGCGCCCGACTTCTGGGCACCGTTCTCGACGTATGACGTGTTGCGCGAGCGGGGCGCGCGCGGCGAGGGTTCACGCGAAAGCGCCGACGTGCTCAGCGTGGGCCTCGACGTCGTCGGCAGGCTCGCGCCCGGCATGTCGCGCGAGCGCGCGGAGGCGCAGCTCGCGGCCTGGGACGCGCAGCGCACGACGGCCGAGGAACGCTCGGACCGGCGCGCGGTGGAGAGCCTCGTCCTCACGCCCAACTCCGGCACGATGCCGCAGCCGGCGCAGGCCCTGCTGGCGTTCGCGCCGCTGTTCTTCGCGTTCGGCCTGATTCTCTTTATCGGCTGCGCGAACGTGGCGAATCTGTTGCTCGCGCGCCTGGTCGCGCGGCAGCGCGAGCTCGGCGTGCGGCTCGCGCTGGGCGCGTCGCGGCGCCGCGTGGTGTGGCAGCTGCTCATCGAGAGTCTGCTGCTCGCGTTGCTCGCGGCCGTGCTCGCCTTCGGGCTCGCGCGAGCAGTGCTGAAGAGTATCGAGTACGTCCTCGTCACGAGCTTTCCGCCGGAGCTCGGCAGCCTGCGTGTCGCCGTGCCGCCGGGCGATTGGCGGGTGGCGGTGTTCCTGCTGTTCGCCGCGATGGCCTCCACCGTGCTGTTCGCGCTCGCGCCCGCGCTGCGCGCCACGCGCTCTGAGGTCACGCGCGCGATCAACGGGCAGCTGCTCACCGGGGCGCGGCCGGGGCGCAAACGCAACGTGCTCGTCACGCTGCAAGTGACGGCGTCCGTGCTGCTGTTGATCTGCGCCGCGATCTTCCTGCGCGGCACGCTGGCCGCGTCGACGCGCGACCCGGGCGTGCGCACCGCCGACATCGTCAACGTGGCCGTGCTCGACGAGCAGAAGCGCGGCGCGATCTTGGAATCGGTGCGCAACGATCCGTCGGTGGCCGCGGTGGCGGCGGCATGGCCCGCCTTTCTCGGCGGCCTCACCGGCGTAGGAGCCTACGGCGAAGGGGCGAGCGGCAAGTCGGTCTTGCGGTATGCGCTCGTGTCGCCGGAGTTCTTCGGCGTGTTCGACCTCGACATCCTGCGCGGACGCGGCTTCGCGCCCGCGGAGCGCGGCCCCAACGAAGCCGTCGCCGTGGTCTCCGAAACGGTGGCGCGCGAGCTGTGGCCGGGCGGGGACGCGCTCGGCCAGACGCTGCGTCTCACGCCGGATCCATCGATCGGGCGGCCCGCGTCGGCTCCCCCGCTCCCGCCTCAAACGTTCGACGATCCGATGATGCAGCCGCGCACGGCGGTGGTCGTGGGCGTCACCCGCGACGTGGCCGGATTTTCCGTCGGCGGCATGAAGCTCGGGGGCGCCGGCGTCTACCTCCCGGTGAGCGCCGACGCGGCGGCCACGGGGCTGATCGTACGCACCCGCGGCGACGCGGAGCGGGTGCGCAACGCGCTCGTCGACCGGCTCGCCGCCGTCGACCCGAACATGACCGAGGTATCGACCCTCGCGACGCTCGCGAGCACCGACGCGTACCTCCTCGGGATGGAGTTCTGGCTCACGTTCGTGCTCGGGTCGCTCGCGTTGCTGTTGACGCTGTCGGGCCTCTTCAGCGTGCTGTCGTATCTCGTAGAGCAGCGCACGCGCGAGATCGGCGTGCGGATGGCGCTCGGCGCGACCAGCCGCGGCGTAGGCGCGTTGGTGTTGCGGCAGTGCGCTCGGCCGGTGGGCCTCGGCGTACTGATCGGCAGCACGCTCACGATCGGAGTGAGCGCCGCACTGCTGGCGTCGCCTGCGGCCGAGCAAATCGCAGGGACGGTGCGGCTGCTCGATCCCGTGGCGTACGCGGGCAGCCTGCTCTTGATCGTCGGGGCGTGCGCGGGGGCCGCGCTCGTGCCGGCCCTGCGCGCGGGCAAGGTGAATCCGCTCGCCGCGTTGCGCCAGGACTGACGCTCGCGGCGTCAAAGGCGGCGCCACACGCTCATCCAGCTTTCGAGCCAACCGCTCGGCACGCCGCGGCCGCCTCGTGCTGCGCGAGCCCGCGTTTCGGGATTTCGCCCATCGGCGCAGATTACCCGAGCTTGCGGGGTGGCAACCGCGCCGCGCGCGATCTACGCTCGCTCGCCATGCCGAAGATGAAGACCTATGCGAGCTTCGACGACTACCTGTGCGATCAATCCGCGAAAAACCAAACGATCATTCGCGCTCTGCGGAAGTTCGTCGCGCGCGTGGCGCCGGCGCTGACCGAAGCCGTGAAATGGGGGAACGGCTGCTGGATCGGCGAGCAAGGGCCGGTGGCTTACGTCTATTCCGCCGACGGCTACGTGCAACTCGGTTTCTTTCGCGGAGCTACGCTGAAAGACCCGCGGGGATTGCTCGAGGGCAAGGGCGCGTATGTGCGGCACACCAAGGTTCGCGCCCCGTCCGACATCGACGAGCGTGCATTCGGCGCGCTGCTGCGCCAAGCCGTCCATAAACGCGAGGCTTGAGGACCGCAGCGTGGGCCCCACGGCAACTAGGGCCGCATAACACGCTCAGCCGCCGGTCAGCCGCTCGCGGACGGCGGCGAAGTCCGGCTTCGAGAGCACCGGATCCTTGGTCGGGTTCATGCGGATGTTCATGAGGGTATAGAAGCCCGGGTCGAGCACTTTGTCGCGCGCGCGCTCGGCGCCGAGACGCAGCTGCTCGAGCGCCTTGGCTTCGTCGCCGATGCCGAGGTAGACCGACGCCCAGCCGCCGGCGCCGATGTCCTGCGCGGGTGCGAGACCTTGGATCTCGGCGTAGATGCGCGCCACGTCGTCACGGCGGCCGATGCGTCCATAGCCGTAGAGGATGTCGACGAGGCTCACGATCACGCGATTGCGGCCGAGCAACGTCTCCGCGGTCTTCAGCTCGGTCAACGCTTCCGCATCGTTGCCCCGCGCAATCTCGGCCCACGCGAGCCAAGAGTGTTGCTGCGATAACGTCGGGGCGAGCGCGATACTGCGGTGCAACGCGGCCACCGAGCGGTCGCTGTCGCCGGCGTACAGCAACGTCATGCCGAGAAACCAATGCGTTACCCAATTCAGCGGGTCGAGGTCGACGTTGCGCTCGCTCATCGCGACCGCCTCCAGCGGTCGCCCCTGCCACGCGGTGAACCAGTCGAAGATCGGCGCGATGTGGCCCGTGCGGGTTTGGAAGCCTTCGAACGTCGCGCGCGCTTGCTCCCAACGCCAGTTCACGGTGTCCACGAACCCCAGGGCCGAGCTCGCCGACTCGCTGGCAGGATCGAGCGCAAGAGCCCGGCGAGCGTTGTCGCGCGCGAGCGCCTCGGCCTGCGCGCGATCGCCGGCGGAGCCCAACACGGTGTTGATCAGCATGTTGGCGTACAACGCCGCCTTGTAACCGTAGGCCTCGGCAAAGCTCGGATCGCGTGCGATCACTTGATCGAGCAACGTGAGCAACGAAGCCGGATCGCCGCGGCCGGTGAGGTCGAGGTACTGGATCAGCAGGGTGTGCGCTTCCGCCGAATTGGTCGGCGCGCGCTCGATTTGGCGTTGCTCCTCGCTCGAAAACTCGGCGTTGAGCGCGTTCGCCACGCTCATCGCGATGTCCGCCTGGATGGCAAAAACATCCTTGAAATCGCGCTCGTAAACCTCCGCCCAGAGACTCGCACCCGTTTCTGCGTCGACGAGCTTCATGTTGATGCGGACCCGGTTGTCCGCGTAACGCACGGCACCCTCCATCACCGCCCGGACATTGAGCTCGGCGCCGATCTCCTGGATCGATTTGTCGGTGTTCGCGTAACGCGCAACCGACGTGCGGGCGATGACGTTCAGCGACTTGAGCTTGGCAAGGTAACCGATGATCTCCTCGTGAACACCGGCCACGAACATCGCGTTGCCCGGGTCGGGGCTCAGGTTGGCGGGCGGCAGCACCGCCACGGAGTTCGCCAGCCGTTTTCTCGCACCGGGCGTTGTCGGAGACTGCGCGCCGGGCACCGGCGCGACGGCCGCTGGCTCAGCGCCTCCCGCCGCCGGTCTCGACGCGTCGCGCGCGCGCGTGAGCCACGGAACCGCGATCAGCACGACGATTAGAAGTCCGATCATGCCGATCAGCACACGATCGAGGCGCTGGGCGGTCTTCGGTGCGGTGGATGCCTCGATCGAGACATCCTTCGTGAGCTTGACGCCGTCGGGGGTGAGCTCGAACAGCCAGGAGAAAAGCAGGGCTATCGGCAAACCTAGCGCGATGAGCACGAGCAGCATCCGCATCGGCCATGCCGGCGCGTCGAACGCCTGTGCGACGACGTCACCTACTTGCGAGACGACCCACGCGCTCGCGAGGTAGACCGCACCCACGCGGAACACGTTGCGGCGGCGTAACTCGGCCCAGAAGGACATGAGCTCCCCCGTCGGGTTTTTCTTTTGCGCCAGAGTCTAGCCTGAAAGCGGGCACGGATGCGCGCACCGAAATGCGCCCGGCGCAGATGCGGGAGGGAGGAAGTTGCGCGGCCCGAGCGCGGTGGGCTAGCCGCGGTGACCCTTGAGCTGCTGCGACGCGCGATAGCGCGCTTCGGCCTCGATGAGCGCTTCCTGGGCGGCCTTGAGGTCGACGCCCTCGCCCTTGCCCGCGAGGAGCTCGCGCGCGCGATCGCGGGCGGCCAGCGCCTCGTTCTCGTCGAGTTGACTGCCGTGTAGCGCGCTGTCCGCGAGCACGGTGATCAAATGCGGCTGCACCTCGAGCAGGCCGCCCGTCACGTAGAACAGCTTCTCGCCGTCGCCGGTCTGTACGCGTATCGAGCCGGGCTTGAGCTGCGTGAGCAGCGGCGCGTGGCGCGGCGCGATACCGACTTCGCCGAGCTTCGCGGGCGCGAACACCATGTCGGCGTCGCCGGCGAAGATCTCGCCCTCGGTGCTCACGATGTTGACGTGAATGGTCATGCGGCGGCCCTTACTGAACCTTCTTCGCCTTCTCTTCGGCCTCTTCGATCGCGCCCACCATCGAGAACGCCTGCTCGGGCAGGTGATCGTAGTCGCCGTTCACGATGCCCTTGAACGAGCGGATCGTGTCCTTGAGCGGCACGTACTTGCCTTCCATGCCGGTGAACGCCTGCGCCACCGAGAACGGCTGCGACAGG
>DASUFK010000242.1:0-9426 GCA_036274615.1 Gammaproteobacteria bacterium
GGCCCGGCTGGCGCGCGCCCGACGTCGGCACGATCGGCGAATGGCTGCGCGCGCGGCGCACCGTCTCGCCCGCGGACTTGCGCGCGAGCCCGGCCGGCCGCGTGTACGTGCAACCCGTCACTCAGCTCGAGATCGCTTCCACCGACCTGCGTGCGGCGCTGCGCGCGGGTCTCGACCCGAAGTTCCTGATGCCCGATAGCGTTCGAAGGATCATCCTCACAACGGAGTGTTATGCCGAAAACTAGGAAGAGTTCAGCCCACCGTCCGTCGAGGTCCGCCATGGATCAAGCCTCGAGCCAGCCCGGAGCCGTCAAGGCTCTGCGGGCGAAGAAGCCCAAGCAAAAAAAGGAACGCCCGCTCGCGACGCTGGTGACCACGGCGCTCGACGATCTCAAAGGCCAGCAAATCACGGTGCTCGACGTGCGCCACCTCACCAGCGTGACGGACACGATGGTCGTGGCGAGCGGCCGTTCGGACCGCCACGTGCGCGCGCTCGCCGACACCGTCGTGGAGCAGTGCGCGAAGGCCGGCGTGCGCGCGATCGGCGTCGAGGGGCAGAAGTCGGGCGAGTGGGTGCTCGTCGACCTGGGCGACGTGGTGGTCCACGTGATGCTCCCGCGCGTCCGCGAGTTCTACAACCTCGAGAAGCTCTGGGACATGAGCGGCCGAGCCGAGGCCGCCGAGCTCGGCGCCTAGTCCGCGTCCGGGAAGCGATGCTGCGGTTGCTGTTGATCGCGGCGTCGCAACGCCAGCCCGGCTGGGTCGACGAAGGATTCGCCGACTACGCGGAACGCGTGCGCGGCCGCGCGAAGCTCGAGCTCAAGGTGGTGCCGCTCGCGCGCCGCTCCGCCGGCGCCTCCGTCGAGCGCGCCATCGCCGACGAAACCGAACGACTGCTCGCCGCCGTGCCGGCCGGCGCCCACGTAGTCGCCCTCGCCGAAGACGGCAAACCCTGGTCCACCGCCGATCTCGCTGCGAAGCTCGAATCCTGGATGCAGCGCGGCGCGCCCGTCGCCTTTCTGATCGGCGGCCCCGACGGCCTCGGACAAGCCTGCCTCGACCGCGCCACCGAGCGCTGGTCGCTGTCAAAACTCACGCTCCCGCACGGCCTCGCCCGCGTCGTTGCCGCCGAAGCGCTGTACAGAGCGTGGTCGGTCCTGGAACGCCACCCCTACCACCGCGCGTAGAGGGGGGCGCCGAAAAACAGGGACAGGTTACTTTTCCGGCGGCCGATGCCCCGCTGCGGCGATCGTGTCTGACGGGCCAACGCGACACGCGTGAAGGCGGCGGCTGTACCTCGAAGGGCCTTCCCGAGACCGTCGCCGCACACGGATGTGCGGCGAGGATGCGCAGGGACGCTCTTCCGCCGTGTCTCGGGAAGGCCCCTCGAGGTGCAGCCGCCGCCACCGCTACGCCAGCGGCCAGGGTCGGACACGATCGCCGCGGCACGCGGCCAAAGCCGCCGGAAAAGTAACCTGTCCCTGTTTTTCGGCTATAGTTCGTTGAATGAAAAAGGATTTCATCTATCTGGCGTCGGCGTCGCCGCGGCGCGGCGAGTTGCTGCGTCAGATCGGCGTGCCGTTCGAGGTGTGGCCCGCGTCGATCGAGGAGGCCGTCGCCGAGGGCGAGGCGCCCGAGGAGTACGTACGCCGGCTCGCGATCACCAAGGCCGACAAGATCTGGGAAGAAGCGGACGACGACGGCCTCGAGCCGCGGCCGGTGCTCGCCGCCGACACGGCCGTGGTGCTCGACGGCCGCATTCTCGGCAAGCCGGGCACGCCGGCCGAGGCCGAGGCGATGCTCGCCGAGCTGTCCGGCCGCACCCACCGCGTGCTCACGGCCGTGGCGTTGCGCTGCGGGCCGAAGACCGAGGCGCTGCTGTCCGCCGCCGAAGTGAGATTTCGCGCGACGACGGCCGCGGAACGCCGCGCGTACTGTGCCACCGATGAGCCGTACGACAAGGCCGGCGGCTACGGCATCCAGGGATTCGCGGCCGTGTTCGTCGAGCACTTGAACGGCAGCTACTCCGCCGTGGTGGGCCTGCCGCTCTACGAGACCGCGCTGCTGCTCGACCGTTGCGGCGTTGCACCGTGGCGCCAGACGAAGACCGGCGAATGAAAGAAGAGATCCTGATCAACGCCACGGCGCGCGAGGTCCGGGCCGCGCTCGTCGAGAGCGGCGTGCTGCAAGAGGTGCTCATCGAGCGCACGAGCCGCCGCGGGCTCGTGAGCAACATCTATAAAGGACGGGTGTCGCGCGTGCTGCCCGGCATGCAGGCCGCGTTCGTCGAGCTCGGGCTCGAGCGCACGGCATTTCTGCACGCGTCCGACATCGCGCGGGGCTCCGACGTCGAGCGGGGCGACGACGCGCCGGCCGCCGGGCGCGATGCCGACATCCGCGAGTTCGTGCACGAGGGCCAGGAGCTGCTAGTGCAAGTGCTCAAGGAGCCGCTCGGCACGAAGGGCGCGCGGCTCACCACCTACATCACGATCCCGTCGCGCTATCTCGTGATGACGCCGAAGGGGGCGGGCGTAGGCGTGTCGTCGCGCATCGAGGACGAGAGCGAGCGCGAGCGCCTGCGGCTCACGGTCGAGGAGCTGATCGCGGCCGAAAGCTCGCCCGGCGGCTACATCATCCGCACGGCGGCGGAGGGAGCGCCGCGCGAGTCCCTGCACGCCGACATGCTGTTCCTCGCGAAGCTCTGGAGGACGATCGACGAGCGTGCCGCGGTTACCCCGCCCGGCGAGCTCGTCTACGAGGACTTGCCCCTGCCGCTGCGGGTGCTGCGCGACTCGTCGAGCCCCGACATCGCGCGGGTGCGCGTGGATTCCGAGCCGATGTTCGTGCGGCTCAAGGAGTTCGCCACGACCTTCGCGCCGCATCTCGTGCCGCTGATCGAGCTCTATGTCGAGGCCCGGCCGATCTTCGACGTGTACGGCATCGACGAGGAGATCGACCGCGCGCTGCACCGCAAGGTGCCGCTCAAGTCCGGCGGCCACGTGGTGTTCGACCAGACCGAATCGATGACCACGATCGACGTGAATACGGGCGCCTACGTGGGCCACCGCAACCTCGAGGAGACCATCTTCAGGACCAACCTCGAGGCGGCCGTCGCCATTGCGCGACAGCTGCGCCTGCGCAATTTGGGCGGCATCATCATCATCGACTTCATCGACATGACCGAGGAGGAGCACCGCCGCCAGGTGCTCCAGGCGCTCACCGACCGGCTTGCAACGGATCACGCCAAGACCCAGATCATGGACGTCTCGCCGCTCGGCCTCGTGGAGATGACCCGCAAGCGCAATCGCGAAAGCCTGGAACACGTTCTCTGCCAGGCTTGTCCAAGCTGCGAGGGTCGCGGATTCGTGAAGACGTCCGAGACGATCTGCTACGAGATCTTCCGCGAGATCATGCGCCAGCACCGCCAGTTCGATTTTCAGGAATTGCTCGTGCTCGCGCGTCCCGGTGTGATCGAGCGGCTGCTCGACGAGGAATCCGCGAGCATCGCCGAGCTCGAGGAAGTCACGGGCAAGCCGATTCGCCTGCAGAGCGAGGGCATGTATGCGCCCGAGCAATTCGACGTGGTGCTGATGTAGGTCTTCGAGATGCGTCCCTGGATTCGAAAGTCGATCAAAGCCGTAGTCGCGCTCGTCGCGATCTTCGCGTTGCTGGTCGGCGCCGGGCTCGTGGGCTTCAAGGTGCTCGTCAACCGGCTGCCGAGCTATCAGGACGATCTACAGGCCTGGGTCAACGAGGCGCTCGGCGTGCGGCTCACGTATGCCGGCGTCGACGCCCGTTGGGGCTTAAGCGGGCCCGAGCTCACGTTCCGCGACGCAACGGTGGCCGCGGCCGACGACGCCGCGCCGTTCCTCACGGCGCGCGTGGCGAGCGTGGGCGTGAGCCCGATCGGGCTCGCCGCGCGTCTGCTCACGCAGCGCGAGGTCGGCATCGACCGGCTCACGTTCGAGGGCACGGAGCTCACGATCGTGCAGACGGAGGACGGCGAGCTCACGGTGCAGGGCGCGTCGTCGTCCGCGGCGCGCCGCCCCGACTTCGCGCTCAACGTGCCGCCCGAGGTCGAAGTGCTCGTGCGCGACAGCCGCGTGTTGTATTTCGACCAACGCCGCGGCTTCATGTGGGATTTTCAGGACGTGGCCGGCAGCATGCGCCGCGAGCAGGACGCGCTGCTCATCGAGGCGCAGGCGCGCCCCCGCAGCGACGTCGCGCGCAGCATCGAGGTCACTGCGCAAGGATTCATCGAAGAAGGGCCCGTCGACGATGCCGCCTCGCCGGCAGGCGGCGCGAAGCGCGGACCGCGCTTCAGCGGCGACTGGCGGGTGTCGGCGCAGGTCGAGGAGATCGATCTCGTCGTGGCGGGACGGCTGCTGCCCTCGAAGACCGGGTTGCCCTCTTCGAACCTGTTGCCGCTTGCCGGCCGCGGCGACGTGGGGCTCTGGGTGGAATGGAAGCGCGGCACGCCCGTGGGTGGGTCCGCCAAGCTGGCGCTCGCCGGCGTGGAGCTGCCCGCGCCGCAGGGGGCCGCCGCGTCGCGCTATGACCGTCTGGGCCTCACGGCCGACTGGAGCCGCAGCGACGAAAATTGGCGCGTGGAGCTTCGCGACATCGCGCTCGAGCGCGAGGGACGCTCCTGGCCCGGCGGTAGCGGCGCCGCGCTCGAGCTCGAGAACGGCGCGAGCGGCCTCGCGCGCGTCGCGCTGCGCGCGGACTTCGTGCGGCTCGAGGATGTCACGCCGCTGCTCGGTCCCGTGCCCGAGTCTCGATTGCTCCAGTCGTGGTTCGCGCTCGAGCCGCGCGGCGATCTGCGCGGCATCGATCTCGAGCTGCAGCGCGGCGCGGCCGAAGGCGCGGTCGACTATCGCGTGTCGGCCGAGTTTGCGGGATTGGGCGTCGAGCCGATCGAAGGGCTTCCCGGCGTGCGCGGCGCCACCGGCGTGTTGCGCGCCGATTCGCGCAGCGGCCGCGTGGAGCTCAAGACGACGGACGCCGGGTTCGAGTGGCCGGCCATGTTCCGCGCGCCGTTCGAGGTCTCCGAGCTCAGCGGCCTCGTGGTGTGGCGGCAAGGTCAGGACGCGCTGCGCATCGTGAGCGACGACCTCGTGCTCGCGACGGCCGACGCGAGCACCCGCTCGAATCTCGAGCTCACGGTACCGGCCGACGGCAGCTCGCCGCGCCTCGACCTCGCGAGCACCGTCTCGGGGTTCGACCTCACGGCGGCGCGCAAGTATCTGCCGGCGCCGAAGATGCCGCCGGTGGTGGTGGAGTGGCTCGACGGCGCGCTCGCGGGCGGCCGCGCCCGATCCGCCAGCGTGTCGTTCGTGGGACCGCTCGCGGCGTTCCCGTTCGACGGCCACGAAGGCGAGTTCCGCGCCAAGGTCGATCTCGACCGCGGCGTGCTCGCGTACGTCTCCGACTGGCCGCGCGCGGAAGACCTCGACGGCACCGTCGAATTCGTCAACGCGAGCTTCACGGCGCAGGACAGCGGCCGCGCGCTCGGCAACCGCGCGGCGAACGTGCGCGTCGCCATTCCGGATCTTCGCGACGCCGTGCTCGGCCTCACCATCGACACGATCGGGCCGCTCGACCAGGTGCTCGCGTACCTGCGAGGCGCTCCGCTCATTGCGCAAGAGCTGGGGTCCGACTTCGAGCGGTTGTCCGCGCCGAACGGCACGGGCGAGGCGCACGTGAGCCTGAGCTTGCCGCTCAAGGATCGCGATTCGTACAAGCTCGACGCATCTCTCGGCATGATCGACGGCGAGCTCGCGTTCCGCGGCTTCGGCCCGCACGCCACCGAGATCAACGGGAAGCTCACCCTCGAGGACGGCGTGCTGCGCGGCGAGGGCATCCAGGCGATCTTTCTCGACGGCCCGATCACGGCGCGTGTCGATCCCCCGGGCGTGGAGGGCTATCGCACGCGGATCGCCCTCGAGGGCGAGGTCACGATCGACGCGGTCGCCGACGCGTTCGACCTGCCGTTCGCCGACCGCCTCGCGGGCCAGACGCGTTGGCAGGGTGCGCTGCTGATCCCCGCCGTGGGCGGCGACGAGCGCATGCCGCCGCGCATCACCGTCGATTCGAATTTGAGCGGCGTCGCGCTGCGCTTTCCGGCGCCGTTCGCCAAGGCGCCCGGCGAGCCCACCAATCTCCAAGTGGACCTCACGTTCCCCGCCACGGGCGGTCTCGACATGCAGGGCTACCTCGGCGCATCGCGGCGATTTGCGTTGCAATTCGACGAGGACGCGGGCGCCGAGGGCAAGTTCGAGTTCCGCCGCGCGGCGCTGCGCTTCGGCGGTGTGTTGCCGGAGCTCCGCGTGGATCGCGGCGTCACGGTCGACGGCAGCGTGCCCGAGTTGCCCGTCGACGACTGGCTCGCGCTGGCGGACGGCAACGGTGGCGGCGGCGGTTTCGGCACGACGTTCGCCGGCGGCTCGCTCGACGTGGCGGGGCTCACCGCGTTCGGCCAGGAGCTAGGCCGCACGAAGGTCAGCGCCCGGCGGCGCACGGACGATTGGCAGGTGGACCTCGACAGCGATCCCGTAGCGGGCACGCTGCTGATCCCGGTGGATCTCGATCGCGACCCGCAGGTTGTGGCCGTGATGCGCCGCCTCTATTTGAGCGCGGGCGACGGCACGCCGGCGGCGCGGCATCTCGATCCGCGGCAGCTGCCGGGTTTGCAGCTGCACGCCGACGAGTTCGCGGTCGGGCAGCGGCTGCTCGGCCGTCTCGACGCGGAGATCCTCTCCGACCCGTTGGGTTTGCGGCTCGCGTCGTTCGAGAGCTCGAGCGAGAGCTTCAGCGCGCAGGGCAGCGGCGGCTGGTTCGTCGGCGCCGACGGCAGCGAAACGACTCGCTTTGCGGTGAGCGTGTCGTCGACGGATCTCGCCAAGACATTTGCCGCGCTCGGCTTCGATCCGATCATCGAGGGCAAGTCGGCCGAGGTCACCGCGAGCGTCTACTGGCCGGGCGCGCCTAACGCGGACTGGATGCAGCACGTGGGTGGCGATGTCGCGCTCAAGGCCGAGAAGGGCAGCTTGATCGACGTGGCGCCGGGCGCCGGCCGCGTGGTGGGTCTGCTGAGCCTGAGCACGTTGCCGCGCCGCCTCGCGCTCGACTTCCGCGACGTGTTCAACCGCGGTCTCGTGTTCGACGAGATCACGGCGGATTTCGTGCTGGTCGACGGCAATGCCTACACCGACAACTTGAAGCTCACGGGGCCCGTAGCCGAGGTCGGCGCGATCGGCCGCACGGGGCTCCGCGACAAGGATTATCGTCAGCAGTTCGTGGTCACCGCCGAGCCCGGCAAGGTGCTGCCCACGGTGGGCGCGCTGCTCGGCGGCCCCGGTGTGGCAGCCGCGCTCTTGATCTTCACGCGGATCTTCAAGAAGCCGCTCGCCGGTATCGGTCGAGCGTCGTATTGCGTTACCGGCAGCTGGGCCGAGCCGATGGTGGAGCGGCTCACGGCCGAGCAACTCGAGAAGGGCGAGCTTTGCGCGGAGCTGCCGCCCGGTGCGAAGCCCGCGGAGGTGGCGGCAAGATGAAAGCAGCGGCTGTGCAGATGACGTCCACGCGCGACGTGCGCCGGAACCTGGCCGACGCCGGCGAGCTGATCCGCGAGGCCGCGGAGCAGGGCGCGGAGCTCGTGGTGCTGCCGGAGAATTTCTCGTTCCTCGGCGCCACCGACGCCGAGCGTCAGGCGGCGGTGGAGCCGTGGGGCGACGGGCCCGCGCAGCGCTTCCTCGCGGAGGCTGCCGAGCGCCACGGAGTTTGGCTCGTGGGCGGCACGATTCCCATCTTGGATAAGGAGAGGGGCGACCGCGGCGAGCGTCCGAGCTCGCGGTCGTTGCTCCTCGCGCCCGACGGCCGCATCGTTGCACACTACGACAAGATTCATCTGTTTGACGTCGACGCTTCCGCCGGAACGTCCGGCCGCGCGGCGGAGCCGTACAAGGAATCGGCGAGCACGCTGGCGGGCGAGAGGGTGGTCAGCGCTGCGACGCCGCTCGGCCGCATCGGTCTCACGATCTGCTACGACATCCGCTTTCCGGCGCTGTTCCATCGCTTGAGCGTGCTCGGCGTGGACGTGCTCGCGGTGCCCGCGGCGTTCACCGTGCCCACGGGGCAGGTGCACTGGCAGCCGTTGCTCCAGGCGCGCGCGATCGAGTCGCTGGTGTACGTCGTAGCCGCGGGGCAGTGCGGCGAGCACGCGGGCGGGCGCAAGACCTACGGTCACTCGATGGTCATCGGCCCGTGGGGCGAGATCCTGGGCGAGCTCGAGAACGATCCTGGTGTACTCTGCGTCGATCTCGATATGATCCGGCTGAGCCAGCTGCGCGAGTCGTTCCCCGTCGTACGCCACCGCCGCGACCTCTGATGCGGGGACCGGCTGCTTTTTCGGACGGAAAATGGAGACATGTTACTTTTTCGCGCTCCCGCGGGACATGTGGCCGCGCCGTATTCGGGGCGCGAAAAAGTAACATGTCCCTATTTTCCTTGGCGCCCCGTGGAGAAGTACCCTGCCCATTTTTCGAAGGTCTGAAATGATTGAGCCCGATTCGAACATCGTGACCGCCGGAGACTCACTCGCCATCGCCCGCGAGCACTTGCTCGCGCGCTCCGGCCTCGACCTGCGCTCGCTCGACAAGGCGCTCGGGATCGCGATGTCGCGCGATCTCGACTACGCCGATCTGTACCTGCAGCTCACGCGGTACGAGACGTGGACGGTCGAGGACGGCATCGTGAAGGAGGGCGTGCACAGCATCGACCAAGGCATCGGCGTTCGCGCGGTAACCGGCGAGCGCACCGGCTTCGCGTACTCCGATCAGCTCGACGAGGCGGCGTTGTTCGACGCGGTGGAAGCCGCGCGCGGCATCGCCCGCCAGCAGGGCGCAGGCAAGGTCCAGGTTGCGCGCCACGTCCCCTACCAGCCGCTCTATCCCACCGTGGACCCGCTGCGCAGCATGAGCGACGAGGCCAAAGTGGCGCTGCTCGGCGAGATCGACCGGCACACGCGAGCCATCGATCCGCGCGTGCACCAGGTGATCGCGAGCCTCGCCGGCGTCTACGAGATCATGCTCGTGCAGGGCTCCGACGGCACGCTCGCCGCCGACGTGCGGCCTTTGGTACGGCTCAACGTATCCGTGATCATGGAAGGCGGCGGCCGCCGCGAGCAGGGCTACGCCGGCGGCGGCGGGCGCGGCGACTTCGCGGTGCTCACCGCGAACGGCCGGCCGTTCGCCATCGCGGCCGAAGCGGTGCGCTCGGCCGCGGTGAACATGGAGGCGGTGCCTTCGCCCGCGGGCAACATGCCTGTGGTGCTCGGCGGCGGCTGGCCGGGCATCCTGCTGCACGAGGCCATCGGGCACGGCCTCGAGGGCGACTTCAACCGCAAGGGCACGTCCGCGTTCACCG
>DASUFK010000243.1:0-11141 GCA_036274615.1 Gammaproteobacteria bacterium
CGCGGGCAGAAAAGTGACATGTCCCTATTTTCTCGCCGCGACCACGTTCAGCGCGCCGGCTTGCGGAAGATGAAGAAGGCTTGGTCGGTCGTGCCGCGCGTGCCGGGCGCGAACACCATCTGCTTGCGGTCGTCTTTCGGGTTCGCGAGCAGATTGCTGTCGAGCGCGAGTTGGAAGCCGGCGGCGAGCACTTCCTGCTTGATGGTGTCGACGCCCATGCGGTGAATGGTGGCGGCGTCGCGCCAGGCGGATCCGTCCTCGGCCTTGTGGTCGATGACGAGATACGTGCCGCCGGGCTTCAGCGCTTCGTAGATCTTCTTGTTGAGGGCGGCGGTGTCGACCTTGTTCGGCTGCAGGTCGTGGTAATAGAGCACGATGTACACGCCGTCGAGGTCCTTCGGCAGCGTCATCGTGTTGTAGTCCTCTTGGTGGTAGACCATGTTGTCGTGAGCGGCGTCGAACTTGCGCGACGCTTCGCCCGCGAACCGCTCGGTGTAAGGCAAGTCGTAGACATCGACCTTGCCGCGCGGGCCCACGGCCGCGACCAGCATCGTGGTGAAGTACTGGCCGAAGCCGGCGATCTCGGCGATGTGGTCGCCCTCCTTGATCCCGGCCGCCGTGAGGATCTCGGCGGGCTTGCGCCAGTAATCGCGCGCCGTCATCTCGGCCGTGCGCTCGGGCGACTCGACGGCCTTGCGCACGTTCGCGGGCGTGCTCGCGGGCAGCACGTATGGCCCCGGCGCAGCAACGGGCGGCCCCGGTTGCGCGCCGGCCCCAGAGGCGGCGAGCAGCGCGGCGGCGAAGACCACGACGGCAGAAACAGCGGCGAACGGCGTGCGCATGACGGATTCCCCCGGGAGATGCCTAGAAGCGCGAGCGCACATTCTTAGTCAGAACGCGGCCGACCGCCAGCGATGATATGGTCTCTCCACTCCACTAGAGGTGCTCCGCTTGCCGAATACCGTCGCGCTTCGTCACGTCGCATTCGAGGACTTGGGATTGCTCGCGCCGCTGCTCGCGAAGCGGGGCCATACCGTGCGCTACGTCGACGTTCCGGTCGCCGACTTGCACGACCTCGACCCGCTCGCGGCCGACTTGCTCGTGGTGCTCGGCGGTCCCATCGGCGTCTACGAGAACGACCTCTATCCATTCCTCGACGTCGAGACCGCGCTGCTCGCGCGGCGCCTCGAGGCGGAGCGCCCGACGCTCGGCATCTGCCTCGGCAGTCAGCTCATCGCGAAGGCGCTCGGGGCGCGCGTCTACGCGTCGGGCGTCAAGGAGATCGGATGGGCGCCGCTGGCCCTCACGGCCGAGGGACGAGAATCCCCGCTGCGCCATCTCGGTTCGACGCCCGTGCTGCACTGGCACGGCGACACCTTCGACCTGCCCGCGGGTGCGGTGCGGCTCGCCTCGACGGCCGTTTGCGAGAACCAGGCGTTTCGGCTCGGCGCCTCCGCGCTCGCGCTGCAATTCCACGCCGAGGCCGCCGGCCGGGCGCTCGAGTCCTGGTTCGTGGGCCATACGGGCGAGATCGCGGCCACGCCGGGTATCAGCGTGCCGCAGCTGCGGGCCGACACCGCCCGCTGCACGCCGGCCATGGAGCGCGCCGGCGCTGCCTGTTTCGAGGAGTGGCTCGCCACGGCCGGCCTGTGATGCAGGGCCGGGTGGGAGCCCATTCGCCGGCGCCCGACATCGTCAAGTTGAGCACCGGTGCGCAATTTCATAATGCGGCGCATGGTACTGTTCCCGGCAGTACGGGTCCCTGGGGCGCCACCGGTGCAGAACTCGCGCTCGGCAACCCCGCTTGGGGCTGCCGGCACGCTCGATCAGGGGATGCGCGACGCCATTACGCGTTTCCGCTTCCCCTACCCGCTCGAGCAACAGTTCAGAGACGCTCATCTCGAGCAGAATTTGCCGCGCGCGCGTTCCGCGACGGCGATCTATTTCGCGCTCGTGCTCTTGGTCACCGGCATCCAGATGTTCGGCGGAGCGGCGCCGCCGCCGAATCTCGAGGTAGCGCCGGTTTACTTCCTGCGGCTCGGCGTTGCCTGCCCCGCGCTGGTCATGATTCTCGTCGCGTCGTATGCGCGGCCGCTGCACCGCCACTATCAGTGGATCGCGAGCACCTGCGTCACGCTCACCGGCTTGAGCGTGATGACCATCAGCGCGCTCGCCGCGTCAGCCGGGTTCCCGCAATTTCAGATGGGCGACGTGCTCGTGCTCGTGTACGCCACGTTGTTCCTCGGGCTCTTGTTTCGCGTCGTCGCCACCGTGGCCGTGGCGCTCTGCGTCGGCTTCATCAGCATCGGCATCGTGGTCGGAGTGCCCAGCGACGAGCTGGTCTTCGCGGCGTCGGTGCTCGTCGCCACCGGCCTGATGGCGGTGCTGTCGGCGGGCCGCGTGGAACGGCTCGTGCGCACCAACTTCGTCGAGACCCAACTGCTCAACGACATCGCGGAACGCGACGGCTTGAGCGGCTTGTACAACCGCCGCATGTTCGACACGCTCGCTCGGCGTCTGTGGCAGCAGGCGCAACGCGACACGGAAGCGCTCCAGGTGATCCTCGTCGACATCGATCACTTCAAGCGCTACAACGACCTCTACGGCCATCAGGCCGGCGATGACTGCATTCGCCGCGTCGCGAACGTGATCGCGCGCGCCGCCAGGCGGCCGTTCGACTTCTGCGCACGCTATGGCGGCGAGGAATTCGCGCTGGTGCTCTATGCGCCGTCCGGGACCGACGCGAGCGCGCTGCCGGAGCAAATCCGCCGCGAGATCATGGCGCAGGCCCTGCCGCACGCGGGCTCCGATACCGCTCAGGTCATCACCGTGAGCGTGGGCTCGGCGATGGCGGAGGTCGGAACGAAACGCAGCCTCGCCGGCCTCATCCAAACCGCCGACGAGGCGCTCTACCGCGCGAAGCAGATGGGGCGCAACCGCACGCTGCACATCGACGCCGGCATGTCCGAAACGCCCACGGGCGCGTTCAAGATCTTCGCCGTCAAGTAAGCGCGCCGCGCGTCTTGCGCCTCCGGAGCGCGCGCTCCACGCCCGTCAGGCGATGCAGTATAGTCGCGGCTCCTCCGCGCCAAGACGTTCAGGGGCATGAACAAGATCGAAAGCACACTCGAGCATTGGGTCTTTCGCAGCCGTTGGCTGCTTGCGCCGTTTTTCATCGGCCTGCTGCTCGCGATCGTCGCGCTACTTTTCAAGTTCGTGAAGTCTCTGTGGCAGCTCGCCCTCGACATGTTCACCTTGAGCCCCGATCAACTGATCGTCTCGATACTCTCGCTCGTCGATGCCGCGCTGATCGCGGCGTTGCTGCTGATCATCGGCTTCAGCGGCTACGAGAACTTCGTGTCGAAGATCGGGGTGGGCGAGCACGAGGACCGGCCGGCGTGGATGGGCAAAGTCGGCTTCTCGGACCTCAAGATCAAGCTCATGGGCGCGATCGTCGCGATCTCCGCCGTCGAGCTGCTCAAGGCGTTCATCAACGTGGACGAGAGATCGCCGTGGCAGCCGCTCGCGTGGAAGGTCGGGATCCACGTTACCTTCGTGATATCCGGCGTGCTGTTCGCAATCACCGACAGAATCGTCGAAACCAAGCAGGGCGCCGGACACTGACACGCCGCCCCTGGAGGGGCGCCGCGTGACGCGCGTCCCGAACCGTGAACTTTATGTTGTAAAGTACTTGACACGCCTCCACCAAACGGTAAGTTAGTCACATGACGGCAGCGAATCCACGGCGCAAAGTCACGGAGCTCGGCCTCACGTCGATCGGCAGCGGCGCCGTCGAGAATCTCCGCTACATCCGCGACACGATCGAAGCCGCGCACACGTTCACCACGGTGCCGGGCAAGGGCTGCATCGCCATGGGAATCACGGCCCTCGCGGCCGTCGGGCTCGAGTCGGTACCCCTCTTCGCCGCGTATTGGCTGTCGATCTGGGTCGGAGCGGCGATAGTTGCCTGCTCGGCCGCGCTCTACTTCATGGAGACGAAGGCGCGCGCGCAAGGGCTGAGCCTGCGCCGGGCGGTGGCGCGGCGCTTCTTCATGACGATCACGCCCGCGTTCGTCGCCGGCGCGATCCTCACGGCGGCGCTCTCGAGCTTGGTGAGCCGCGAGGTCGTGAGCGGCACGTGGCTGCTGCTCTATGGCAGCGGCATCGCGGCGTGCGGCCTGTTCTCGATTCCGGTGGTCGGCGTGGCGGGCGTCGGCTTCATGGCGCTCGGAGCGATCGGTCTCTGGCTGCCGGCGGGCTCGGCGCCGATCGTCCTGGCCCTCGGCTTCGGCGGCATCCATATCGCGCTCGGCGTGCTGATCCTGAGGAATCACGGTGGCTAAGCCGGTGACCAAGGGACACAGCGAGCCGGTCGCGGCGCCGGAGAAATCGCGGCTGCGCGCGGTTGCGGGCTTCGCGGAGTCCACGTCCGGCGACGCCGATCGCCTCATCTACGACCGCGTGCGGCTCGGCATCATGAGCGCGCTCAGCGTCAACGCCAGCATGAGCTTCGCGGAGCTCAAGGAGCTCCTGAACGCCACCGACGGCAACTTGAGCGTGCACGCGCGCAAGCTGGAGGATGCCGGCTACGTGATCTGTAAGAAGAAATTCTCGGCGCGCGTTCCGAAGACGGAGTACAGCCTCACGAGCAAGGGCCGGCGGATGTTCGCCCGTCATCTACAACACCTGGAAGCCCTGATCCAGGCAGCGAAAGGCACCTAGGCGCGATGCACGTAGCAATCATCATGGACGGCAATGGCCGTTGGGCGGAGCGGCGCGGCTTGGCGCGCTCGGCGGGGCACCGCGCGGGCGCGCGCACCGTCCGGCGCATCGTCGAGTACGCGGCCCGCACGGGCATCAAGGTGCTCACGTTGTACGCCTTCTCCTCCGACAACTGGACGCGGCCCGTTCAGGAGGTCGCGAGCCTCATGCGGCTGCTCAAGCGGTATCTCGTCGCGGAGACCGCGCGCTGCCTGCAGAACGGGGTGCGGCTGAGCGTGATCGGCCGCCGCGACCGTCTGAGCCGCGATCTGGTTACGACGATCGAGCATACGGAGCGCATCACCCGTACCAGCTCGGGGCTGCACCTGCGGCTCGCGATCGACTACTCCGCGCGCGCCGCGATCGCACGCGCGGCCACGCTCGCGGGCCCCGACTGCTCGGTGCAGGACTTCGAGCGCGCGCTTGCCGAGGCGGCGAACTGCGACGCTCACGCCGCCGTCGACTTGCTGATCCGCACCGGCGGCGAGCGCCGGTTGAGCGACTTCATGCTCTGGGAATGCGCGTACGCCGAGCTCGTGTTCATCGACACCTATTGGCCCGACTTCGACGAGGCGTCATTCACCGCGGCATTGCGCGAGTTCTCGCGCCGCGACCGGCGCTTCGGGGGTCTGTCGAGCGTTCCGACGCCGTCGTATTCGCGGGCCGACTGACGCTAGCGCACGGCCCGCTCCGGCCCTCTTCGTGACGCGATGCGTTCGGCGTAACCAATTCGGCGCTTCCTGCATCTAGGGGTGTAAGAACGCGCATCTACGCTTTGTGAAGCAGGATTCGGTCACGGGGTCTCCCGCTCTCGCGAACGGTTGTTGCCTTCCTCCCCAAGAGAAGCCCCAACGCAGCCGGGCGGGAGACCCTCCTCGATCTTCATCCGTTATGTAGAAACGGCCCTTCCGCGGCTTCGCGGCGTCCACCAATATTGGCCTGGTCCGGACGCCGCAAAGGAACAACAACGATGAAGGCCACGGAAGTCCGCATCCTGCCCGCGCTCGACCCCGGCGAGTCGTACGTCGATCCGGTCTTCGTGCTCGTCGAGACGTCGCTCGACGAGAGCGGCGACACGGTCACGACCATCGACCACGTGAGCTCGCGCAGCGTGGACGGCCGCGATCGCTGGAACGTCACCACTCTCGGCGTGTCCGTGCCTCTGACTCACACCGCCGCGCTCGAGTGGGCGGTGTCGTATGCCGCAAGCCGCGACATTCCGCTCGTCTACGAGCGCGACTCGACCGCGGCCGGCAGCGAGCCGCTTCCGGCTTTCGCCGAGGTGGAAGACTACGCGGCGTCGCTCAGCGGGCGGTTCCCGGCGCTCGCCGCCGCTGCGGCCTCGAGCCCGTCGAAGTAGTCCCGCGCGAGCCGCAGCTGGTCGACGGCGGTCTCGGCGCGGTTCACCACGTCGCGGAACGCGGCGTTCTCCGGGCGATCCTTGGCGTACCAACCGAGGTGCTTGCGCGCGATGCGCACGCCGGCGGCCTCGCCGTAGAACTCGTGCAACGCGCGCACGTGCTCGAGCAGGATGTCGCGGACCTCGGAGAGCGCCGGCGGCGCGCACGCTTCGCCGGTCGCGAGGTGGCGCGCCATCTCGCGGAAGATCCACGGCCTGCCTTGCGCGGCACGGCCGATCATCAGCGCGTCGGCGCCGGTTGCGGCGAGCACCGCGCGCGCCTTCTGCGGCGTGTCGACGTCGCCGTTGGCGATCACCGGAATGCCGATCGACTGCTTGATCGCGGCGATGGTCTCGTACTCGGCGGCCCCGCCGTAGAGCATATCGCGCGTGCGGCCGTGCACGGCGAGCGCGCTCACGCCTTGCTCTTGCGCGATTCGCGCGACGGCCAGCCCGTTCTTGTGGTCGCGATGCCAGCCGGTGCGGATCTTGAGCGTCACGGGCACGGGCACCGCGCGCACGACGGCCGCGAGGATCCGCGCCACGAGCGGCTCGTCCTGCAGCAGCGCGGAGCCCGCCCACGCGCTGCAGACCTTCTTCGCGGGGCACCCCATGTTGATGTCGACGATCTCGGCGCCCTGGTCGACCGCGTGCCGCGCGGCGTCGGCGAGCGCGCCGGGATCGGCGCCCGCGATCTGTACGCCCACGGGCTCGGGCTCGCCGGCGTGATCGAAGCGCAGGCGGCTCTTGCGCGTGCGCCAGAGCCGTGGATCGGCGGTCGTCATCTCCGAGACGGCGTAGCCGGCGCCGAGCCGCTTGGCGAGCAGCCGAAACGGCTTGTCCGTGACGCCGGCCATCGGCGCGAGGATCAGCGGCGGGTCGATCGTGTGCTTACCGATGCGCATCGCGGTGAAAAATAGGGACATGTTACTTTTTCGACGGCGCTCTCGACGATCCGGCGCGGGACCGCCGAAAAAGTAACATGTCCCTATTTTTCACTCTTCGCGGCGGGGCGAATGCGGAACCGCAGCGGTGGGCGCGGCGGTGCCGCCGCCCATGCCGGCCATCAGCCGGTCGACGAGGCGGCTCACGTGCTGCGGGGACTTGGTGCCGCGCGCGAGGATCGCGTACACCGTGGGCACCACGATCAGCGTGAGGAACACGGCCACCATCATGCCGAAGAACACCACGATGCCGATCGGCCGGCGCTGCTCCGCGCCGGCGCCGGAAGCGAGCAGCAGCGGCAGCGCGCCGAACGAGGTGCAGAGACTCGTCATGAGCACCGGCCGCAGGCGAATCACGGCCGCGTGCACGATCGCCTCGATGAGCTCCTCGCCGCGGTCGCGGAGCTGATTCGCGAACTCCACGATCAGCACGCCGTTCTTGGCGGCGATGCCTATGAGCATGATCACCGCGATCTGGCTGAAGATGTTGATCGTGAGGCCGAACAGCTTGAGCCCGAACACCGCGCCGAGCAGCGCGAGCGGCACCGTCACCATGATGATGATCGGGTGCACGAAGCTCTCGAACTGCGCCGCCAGCACGAGGTACACCACCGCGAGCGCGAGGAAGAACGTGAAGTAGAGCTGTTGCCCGGTGCGCGTGAACTCGCCGGACTCGCCGTCCCACTGCAGCGTGGCCTCGGGCGGCAGCGCCTTCGGCACCGTGTCCTCGAACCACTGCACGGCGTCGCTCATCGTGTAGCCCGGCGCGAGCGACGCCGAGATCTTCACGGCGCGCAGCCGATTGAAGCGCGACAGCTGGATCGTGCCCGAGGTCTCCTCGAGCCTCACCACGCTCGACAACGGGATCAGATCCTGCGTGCGGGTGGAGCGGACGCGGATGTTGGTCAAGTCCGTGATCGTCTCGCGAATGTCGTCGCGGCCCTGGAGGATCACGTCGTACTCGCGGCCGCGGTCCACGTAGGTGGTGACCACCCGCGAGCCGAGCACCGTCTCGAGCGTGCGCCCGATGACTTCGAGCGACACGCCGAGATCCGCCGCACGATTGCGGTCGATCGACACGCGGATCTGCGGCTTGCGCTCCTTGTAGCTGGTGTCGACGTTGGTGAGGCCGGGATTCGCCTGCGCGAGCTGCAGGATCTCGTCCGACCATTCGGCGAGATGCTCGTAGTCGGGCCCGCCGATCACGGCGACGATCGGCTTGTTGGCGCCGCCTCGCCTTCCCAGGCTCTGCGGATAGTTCACCGACGTACGCACACCCGGCAGCTTCGACGCCTCGCGCACGACCGAGTCGGCCACCTGCTGCACCGTGCGCGTACGTTCGTCCCACGGCTTGAGAAGGATAATCGAGCGCGCGGTATTCACGTCGCCGGTGCGCGCGTCCGCGCCACCTTGCCCCGGCACGCGGATCAGGAAACGCTCGATCTCGCCGCTGTCCTGCATCTCCTTCAGCGTGATGTCTTCGAGCCGCGTGGCGTACGTGTCCATGTGGTCGAAGCTCGTGCCCTCGGGCGCCTCGATGCCGATGAAGGCGCGGCCCGCGTCCGCCGCCGGCGTGAACTCGCTCGGCACCGAGCGAAACGTGAACACACCCGCGCTGACCAACATTAGAACCGCGGCGATCACGGCCCACGGCCGCCGGATCACGGCGCGCAGGGTGCGCTCGTAGAAGCGCGCGACCGCACGAAACGCCCGGTCGACCGTCTCGGCGAAACCGGTGTGCGAGGCCGACTGCGGCAGCCGCGACGCGAGCATCGGCGTGAGCGACAGGGCGATCAGCGCGGAGAACAGCACGGAGGCGGCCAGGGTGAAGCCGAACTCCCGGAACAACCGGCCCAAATCGCCCGGCAGGAACGAGATCGGCACGAACACCGACGCGAGCGTGAGCGTGGTGGCGATCACCGCGAAGCCGATCTCGTGCGACCCAGTGATCGCCGCGACCAGCGGCGGCGCGCCGAGCTCGGTGCGCCGGTGCACGTTCTCGAGCACCACGATCGCGTCGTCCACCACGAGGCCGATCGCCAGCACGAGACCGAGCAGCGTGAGCACGTTCACCGAATAACCGAGCGTGTACATCACCGTGAGCGAAGCGATGATGGACACCGGAATCGTGACCGCCGGCACGAGCGTGGTGCGCAGGTTGCCGAGGAACAGATAGATCACCCCGAGCACCGACACGAGCGCGAAGCCCACGGCCACGAGCACCTCGTGCAGCGCAGCCTCGATCGGCACCGCGTTGTCGACCACGATGGCGAGCGTGGCCCCCGACGGAATGCTCGACTGGAGACGGTCGATCTGCGTGCGAACCCCGCGCGCGATGTCGAGCGTGTTGCCCTTCGACTGCGCTTCGACCTGCAGGATGATGCCCGGGTGCAGGTTCATCCGCGTGTACGAGCGCTCGTTCTCGGCCGCCACCTTCACCTGCGCGAGCTCGCCGAGCCGCACGAGATGGCCGTCGGCGCCGCGGGAGATCACGAGGTTGGCGAAGTCCTCGGCCGTCTGGAGCCCCACCATCGTGCGTAGCGAGAACTCGCGCGTGCGCGACTCGAGCCGCCCGGCCGGCAGCTCCACGTTCTCGCGGCGCAGCGCGTCCTCGATGTCGGTGACCGTGAGCTGGCGCGCCGCGAGCGCCTGCCGGTCGAGCCACACGCGCATGGAATAGCGCCGCGCGCCGTTGATGGTTACGCGCGCCACGCCGGGCACGGTGGAGAGCTGGTCGATGAGATTGCGCTCGGCGTAGTCCGTGAGCTCGAGCATCGACATCGTGTCGGAGTAGAACGCGATCGACACCACCGACTCGCCGTTGGCGTCGGCCTTCACGATCTGCGGCGGATCGGCCTCGTCGGGGAGCCCGGCGATCACGCGCGCCACGCGGTCGCGTACGTCGTTCGCGGCGGCATCCACGTCGCGGCTCACGTCGAACTCGATGCGCACCTGCGAGCGCTCGTCCTCGCTGTCGGACTCGAGCTTGATGATGCCTTCGATGCCGGCGACCGAGTCCTCGATCGGCTGCGTGACCTTGGTCTCGATGACCGCGGACGACGCGCCCTTGTAGTTCGTGGTGATCGAGACCACGGGGCGGTCGATATCGGGGTATTCGCGCACCGCGAGCCGCTGCAACGACACGAGGCCGAAGATCACGAGCAGCATGCTCATGACGGTGGCGAAGACGGGGCGGCGGACGGACAGCTCGGAGATGCGCATCGCGGCTTCCTGCTCAGCTCGCGCTGGCGGGCATTTCCTTAACCGCGGTGCCGTCGCGTACGTTCTGCGTGCCCTCCACGACCACGCGGTCGTGCTCGGCGATGCCCTCCACGATCTCGACGTCACCGGGCCGCCGCTTGCCGGTCTTCACCTCGTGCCGCTCCACGACGTTGTTGCGCACCACGAAGACGTAAGCTCTGCCGCGCTCCGGCACGATCGCCTCCTCGGGCACGAGCAACGTCGGCTCGACCTGGCCCTGGAGGCTCACGGTCATGAACATGCCCTGCCGCAACAGGCCTTCCCCATTCGGCAGCTCGGCGCGCACCGTGATCGAGCGCGTGACCGGGTCGACGCGCGATTCGATGGTCGTGACCTCGCCCGCGAAGGTGCGGTCGGGCAGGCCGGTGGTCGCCGCCTTCACGGGCAACCCGCGCCGCAAGACGAACAGATACGTCTCCGGCACGGTGAAGTCGAGCTTGATGACCGACGTGTCGTCGAGCGTGGTGATCGGCGTGCCGGCGCTCACGTAGCTGCCCACGCTCACCCGCCGGAAGCCGGTGCGGCCCTTGAACGGCGCCCGGATCACCGTGTCCGTGAGGTTCGCGCGCGCCGCATTGACCCGCGCCTGATCGGCCTTGAGCTGCGATTCGGTCTGCTCGAGGTCGGCCGCCGACATGGCCTGCCGCGCGCTCAAGTCGCGACCGCGGTCGTATTGGCTGCGGCTGCGGGCGAGCGCGGCCTCGGCGCCCGCGAGGGTGGCCTGCGCCTGCCGGTTGTCCATCTCGACCAGCACGGAGTCCTGCTCGACCACGTCG
>DASUFK010000244.1:0-4929 GCA_036274615.1 Gammaproteobacteria bacterium
GAGAAGAAGCGGTGCCAGTAGTACTGGCGCGCCACCGGGTCCCACGCCCAGTTCGAGTCCTCGGTGTCGCTGAAGATGATGCGCGTCTCGGGGAAGCGCTTGTCGTCGTCGCTCCACACGTAGAAGTTGCGCTTCGCGGAGCCGCGCGGCGCCGTGCGCGCGGCCTGGAACCACGGGTGCTGGTCCGACGTGTGGTTCACCACGAGCTCGGTGATCACCTTCAAGCCGCGCGCGTGTGCCTGACGCACGAATTCGCGGAAGTCGCGGTGCGTGCCGTACACCGGGTTGATGCCGCGGTAGTCGGCGATGTCGTAGCCGTCGTCGCGCATCGGCGAGGGATAGAACGGCAGCAGCCAGATCGCGTTCACGCCGAGCCGCTCGATGTAGTCGAGCTTCTGCGTGACACCGCGGAAGTCGCCGACGCCGTCGTCGTTGCTGTCGAAGAACGACCGCACGTGCAGCTGGTAGATGACCGCGTCCTTGTACCAGAGCGGATCGTCTCGGAAGGAGTCGGCCACGGGCCCTCGCGCGTCGTGAAGTCTCGGCTCGGAGCAAGTTCCATGCCGGTGCCCGAGGCATTCGCCGATGTGGCGGTCCATCGAAGGAGCCGAGCTGCGTTGGCAGCGCTTTCCAAGATTTGGATTCGGATCGGACCCCGGCGTCTTCGCCCCCGGCCCTCCGTGCTATAACGACGACATGGTCGGCGGGACGACAACGGCGCCTTGCCCTGATCAAGCGGTTCTACGGGGACGAGCTTCCGGAAGCCGCGCTGCTTGCGTTTGCCGAATGGCCGGAAACGCGAGGCCCCGAGCCCGAGCAGGGCGTTACCCAATCGCCGGCGCGTTAGCCGCGCAGCGCGTTGATACGCCTCTTGAGCTCCACCGCGCGGCGGCGGCTCATCGCGATCGGGGCGGACTGCCCACGTACGAACAGCTCGTACGTGTAGCTGGCGCCGCGCTCGATGCGCTCCACGAAGTCGAGGTTCACCAGCGCCGAGCGGTGCACGCGCACGAACGGTGCGTTCGCGAGCTGCGCTTCCCAGGTGGAGAGCGGGCGCAACACGAGCAACTGCGGACCTGCGGCAGTGAACAGCTCGGTGTAGTTGCCGGCCGCGCGAATGAACGCGATCTCGCGGATGCGGACGAAGCGCGGGCGGCGCGGGTCGTCGTGGAAGAACAGATCGTCCGGGCCATATTTGTCCGGACGCTCGGACGCGCCGCGAGTCGCCGCCGGATGGCGCGCGCGCTCGAGAGCTTCGGCGAGACGGCCGGGATCCACGGGTTTCAACAGATAGTCGAGCGCGTGCACCTCGAAAGCTCGGACCGCGTAGGTGTCGAACGCGGTGACGAAGATCGTATGAAACGAGCCCACGTCGCGCGCGAGCAAGTCGAAGCCGGTTTCGCCGCGAAGCTGGACGTCCAAGAACACCACACCGGGGCGCTCGCGCCGGATGAGCTCCTCTGCCTCGTCCACGCGGCTCGCCTCGCCCACGACCTCGACGTCGTGCTCGGCAGCGAGCAGCGTGCGCAGAGCCCGCCGCGCGAGCCGCTCGTCGTCCACCACCACTGCGCGCAGCGGCTCAGCCGTCATCGTCGATCCGAATTCGAGCGCAGACCCAGCCGTTGCTTTCGGCAACGTCGAACGTGTGGCGGCCCGGGTAGTGTTCGAGCAGGCGCTGGCGCACGTTCTCGAGGCCCGTGTCCGTGCCGTCGGATCGCCGGGTGCTCGAGGGCGTCGTCCAGCGGCCCGTGTTCTTTACCTCGATGAGCAGAGCGCCGCCCTCGATCCGACCGGTTACGTGGACCTTGAGCGGCATGGCGCTCGTGTGTTGGCCGTGCTTGACCGCGTTCTCCACCAGCGGCAACACGAGGAAGGCGGGCAGGGTGCGCTGCGCGGCCGTTGCGTCGAGCTCGATGCTCACTTCGAGGTCGTCTTCGAAGCGCACCTTCTCCACCTCGAGGTAATGCGTAACGGCTCGGAGCTCCTCGCCGAGCGGCACCTCGAGCCGCTGCGGATCGAGCAGCGAGTAGCGGAGAAATCCCGACAGCTCGCCGACCATCCGTTGCACGCGCTGCGGCGCTTCTGCTCCCAGCGCACCGATGGAGTTCAGCGCGTTGAACAAGAAGTGCGGGTTGAGCTGATAGCGCAGCATCCGGAGCTGTGCTTCGTGGGTCAGCGTCTCCGCGCGAAGCACGCGTTCCTTTTGCGCCTGCTGATCGCGCAAGTGCATCAAGGCCAGGAACAGCAGGTTCCAAAGCAGCAGCACGGCGGGGAACGCCGGCCTTTGCTGCGGAGCGAACAGCTCGTTGCCCGGCAAGCTCACCAACAGCCAAACGAACGGATTTATCGCGTCACTCGCGCGCTTTGCGAGCTCGTACCACACGAGGCCGAGCAGCACGCTGCCGAGCGGCGCGGCGACGAAGATCGCGAGCCGAGGGTTGCGCGCGTGCAGCGGCGCTTGCAGCCGTTCGAGCAGCGCGCTGCACGCCAAGCCGATGGCCGTGGCGGCGGCGGTCTGGCGCAGCAGGATGTCGCCGAACGGGTGATTGGGACGCACGACGAGAAAGAACGCCGCCGCGAACACACTCCAGAACGCGAGCTGGAAAAGGGCGACGAGCCGCCATCCCGACCCCGCGCGCCGGCTGTGCGACGCGAAACCTTGGCCCGGACGCTCGACAGGCAACGTTGCCATGGCTCCGACTATGCGGTCTGCCGGCCGCGAGCGGCAATCGGCTACGCGAACGGCTAGGAGTCGTTTCGAGCGGCCGCTCACGCGGCCGGGCGCGCGATATGCTGCGCTCGGGCGCGCGGTGCCGAGACGAGCTTTGATCCGGAGTTGCGCGATGGGGATCCTGTCGAAGAGCGCCATGATTGCAATGGCGCTGCTCCTGGCCGGTTGCGGTCCTAAGCCTGACGAGCTGCAGAAGGCGCAGCTCGCGGAAGAGCGGGCCAGGCAGTGGCTCGCCTTCATGGACGCCGACGACTACGGCGGCAGCTGGGAAGCCGCTACTCCCGCATTTCAGCTTTCCGTCGCGAAGGACGAGTGGCAGGCGCGAGCCCGGAACACACGCCTCGGGCTCGGCGATTCCGCGGGTCGCAGCCTGGTCGCGGCGAAGTACACGGCCACGTATCCGAAGACCCGGGCGCCCGGTGAATACGTGCTCGTTCAATACCGCACTCGATTCGGTGGGCGTCCCGGCCTAGAGACTCTCTGGATGCGGCTCACGTCCGATCTTCAGTGGAAGACGGACGGCTATCTGATTCGTTTGGACAGACCCCATCCTCTATTGCCCATCAATCCGCCGCAACCGACTGCACCGACTGGTCTCGTTGTCGGCTCGGGCAATTTCTATAGCCCGATCGTCGCGGATCTCGACAAGGCCGTCGCGTTCTACCGCGACGGGCTCGGTTTCGACGTGCAAGGCGAGCCCACGAGCGCGGACGCAGATCCGCAGCGGAAGGCGATGTTCGGGTTGCCGGACGCGCGCCTTCGCGAGCAGTTCGCCCGCGCCGCGCCGGTCTTAGGCGGCGTGGAGATCGTCGAGATTTCCGGCGCCGGCGGCCGACCGGCCGAGCGCAGCATCGACGACCCCGGCACCGCGATGCTCACGGTCACCGTCTGGGACCTCGATGCGACGCTCGCGCGACTGAAGGAGCTCGGCGCGCCAGTGGTCTCGCGCGGTGGGGTTCCCGTAACCGTTGGGCCGCTGCGATTCGTCGTGGTCAAGGACCCGGCCGGGCACTTCGTCGAGATGTTACAAACATTGAGGAAGCCGCCTGCGCCGGCGGGCTCCAATCCGAACATCACGAGCGCCCGGGTTCGGCATACCGTCCGCGACCTCGAGCGCTCGATCGCGCTCTACCGCAACGCGCTCGGGCTTCAAGGCAGCGGCGGCGTTCCCGGGTGGGAGTCCAACGACGGCGTGCTCGACGCGCTCGGGCTCGCGCGCACAAGGCAATACCGCTTCGTGCAGCTCACGGTGCCGGCGTCGGGTCTCACGCTGGAAATCATCGAGTTCAAGGACGCCCGCCGGCCGGCCGAGCCGGCGCGCATCGCCGACCCCGGCTCGACCGGGATCCACCTGCGCGTTGCGGACATCGACGCGGCCGTCGCCGCCGTCACGAAGGCCGGAGGCGAGCTCATTTCGACGGGTGGACGGCCGCTCGAAATGCCCGTGGGCAACGAGCAGGTCAAGGTCGCCATCGTGCGCGATCCAGACGATCTGTTTCTCGTGCTCACTCAGTGAACGGCGCTAGCCGAAGGTCTTTCACCGCTCAGAACAGGTACAACGCGAACGTCATGCCCAGCGCGACCAACGATAGAAGCTTGCTAAGGCGCACGTCGGCTGCTCCGCGTTCGGGAGGGATTTCAGTGCATGCGGTCATAGCTCCAGAACCTCACCGTTCGTCACGCCGGCAAGCCGTTCGTACCGCGGATTGGCGCGGAGCGTGTACTGGCGGTATTAAGAGGGTCTGAAAGCCGCAATTCGTCTGGACCGCCGTGCGCAGCATCGTCGTGGCGCCGCGCGGGCAGTGAGGTCTGACGAACGTAGGGCCGACAGCAAGGCGCGGCGGCCGGTTGTAGCAAGCGGAGGGCAAAGCACCATGCGCATCCTGGCTCTCGTGGTTTGTTCGGTCGTGGTGTCACTCAGCGGTGGCGCCGCGCTCGGCCAGAATCAGCCTGCGGTCCTGGGGCGCGGCGAGGGCTCGCCGCCCGGGCAAGCGCCCGATGAAGTCATCGTCACGGGCAAGAAGCTCGGCGAGCTCAGGGTCGAGGCCGAGAAGGCGCGCCAACGCGCTTGGGGAATCTTCAACGGGATCAACAGCAGCAACGATTTCGACGTTGTGTGCAAGGACGAGACCAAGACCTTTTCGCACGCCAAGCAGCGGATCTGCCTGCCGCAGTTCGAGCGTCGCATTACGGCCGGC
>DASUFK010000245.1:0-6905 GCA_036274615.1 Gammaproteobacteria bacterium
GGCGCCGGCGCGGCTCGCGACGACGGGCTCGACGAGCGGCGCGGTGAGGCCATCCGCGCCGCGCTCGCCGAGGTGCTCGCGGCCGGCGCGGCGATGCTCGCGTCGGGCGCCGCGAGCCTCGACGTGGTGGAGGACGCGGTGCGCCGGCTCGAGGACTCGCCGCTCTTCAACGCCGGCAAGGGCGCGGTGTTCAACGCCCACGGCGAGCACGAGCTCGACGCGTCGATCATGGACGGCAAGGACTTGCGCGCCGGCGCGGTCGCGAACGTCCGCGGCATCAAGAACCCGGTCGCGCTCGCGCGCTTGATCATGGAACGCTCGCCGCACGTGCTCCTCCAGGGCGCGGGCGCGCAGACGTTCGCCACCACGCACGGCATGACGCTGGTGGGTCCCGACTATTTCTGGACGGAGGAGCGCTGGAACGCCTTCAAGGAGGCGCGCCTGCACTCGAGCACGCGCGGCTCGCGCGACCTCGGCACCGTGGGCGCGGTGGCGCTCGACGGCCGCGGCGACCTCGCGGCCGCGACGTCCACCGGCGGCGTCACCAACAAGCTGCCGGGCCGCGTCGGCGACTCCGCGGTGATCGGCGCCGGAACGTACGCGAGCAACGCCTCGTGCGCCGTGTCGTGCACCGGGCACGGCGAGAGCTTCATCCGCGCCACGATCGCGCGCGACATCTGCGCGCTGGTCGAATACACCAAGGTCGACGCAGCTAAAGCGGCTGAGACGGTGATCGGCAAGCGGCTCGCGCAAATCGGCGGCAAGGGCGGCGTGATCGTGGTGGGGCGCGACGGCGGCGTCGCGTGCGTGTTCAACACGGAGCTCATGTATCGAGGCTACGTTACGCACGACACTCCGGCGCGAACCGCGATTCGCTCCGAGCGCTGACGGCGATTTGGTGTGCGTCGCGACGCCGAGTCGCGCTACGGCGTCACTTGCTCACCGATTGCACCGCTGCAACCGCCTTGAACACGGACATCAGTCGACCGTCGAAGCTCATGTAGTTGAGGCCTTCGATGGCGCGTTTCGCCTCGACGGCATTCAGCATCTCGACGAACGCGCCGCGCCGGCTCACGCCCGTCGCTGCGTCGCGGTCGAGCGTGACGGAAATCACGGTTCCAAACTTCCCGAACTTGCTTGCGAGCGTCTCTGCGGTGGCCGAGAGCGGCAGATTGCCCGCGTAGAGCGTCATGCTCACGCGTGTGTCCTTTGGTGGGGAATCGCCAGCGAGCCTGGCTCCCGCCACTGTACAGGAGAACGCGAAGCGGCGGCGGATTATCGCTTCGATGCGCAGAACCGTGCTTGCGCGATTGTCGTTCGTCACGCTCGGTCGTTCCCGTCGGGCGCCGCGGCGTACATGACATTGCGCAAATAGACCGCTGTCGTGCGGGAAAAGGGCGTACAGTGCCCGCGTCCACATCGCTTCGAGCAAGCCTGCAGGCATGGTGCCTACATCCTCTTGAGAGCGAACGCTACCTCAGGAGGTAACCATGGGCAGGAAACTCTACGTAGGCAATTTGCCTTATTCGGCAACCGAGGCTTCGCTTCGCGAGGCATTCAGTGCGAGCGGAACGGTCGACACGGTGAGCTTGATCACCGATCGCGACACGGGCCAGAGCAAGGGCTTCGCTTTCGTCGAGATGTCGACGGATCAGGAAGCGCAAGCGGCCACCCAGGCGATGGACGGCCAACAACTCGACGGCCGTCAGATCAAGGTGAGCGAAGCCAAGCCGAAGGCTTCGGGCGGCGGCGGCAACCGCAGAGACAACGCGACCGGCTACGGCCGGCGCTACTGACCCGCGCTCGATTTGCACGTCACGCCGCGGCGGGCTCCTCCCGCCGCGCGCGTCGGCGTGCGTCCATCAAGGAGATCGCACGATGTCGAAAGTCAACTTGAACACTCGATCGAAACGCACGCGAGAGCTCGCAAGGAAGGACAAGCGCGCGGCGAAGGACGAGAAGCGCGCTCAAAAGAAGGCCGACGCGCGCGCGGCACGGGCCGTCGCTGACGGCAAGGCCGCGCCGTCGAGCCCCGCCGCCGCGAATCCGGTGGCCCCTTCGAATTTACGTTCGCTCGCGGCCGCCGCGTTCATCCGCAGGATGAACAAGACCCCCTGAGTGCAGGGCGTGGTGTCCGGAGCGATTGCCTCGCGGACACGATCACAACCTAGCGCGTGAGCCTCAGCTCGCCGGCGGCCCGCGCGGCTTCGTCAGATCGCAGCCCTGCTGCCGCGTGCAGAGCTCGCCGAGCAGATCCGCCGTGTCCTTGTAAACCTCGACGGTTTGGCCGCGGCCGTGACCGCCGGCCTTGCCGAGCGCGGCGTCCACCGGCGTGAGGCCGCGCGCGTCGGCCGTGTCGATCGCGGCGCCGCGCTCCACCAGGAATTTCACGACGTCGTTCCAGCCCCAGAACGCCGCGCCGAACAGTGCCGTGGCGCCGCGCGCGTTGTCGCGGCCGCGGTCGGCGGTGGTGCGTTGATCGACGTTCGCGCCCGCGTCGAGCAGCACACGCAGCGCCTCGATCGACTTCTGCTCGACGTCCGGCGTCGTGTAGTGCGGGATGCCGGGGCCGTAGCCGCGCGGATCGCACTCCACCGAGCCGTAGCCCGCAGCCGCCATCACCGGTGCGATGCCCGCAATGTTCGGTAAGTCGAGCCGCGCGCCGTGCTCGATCAGAAGCTTCATCGCCGGCGCATCGAACGTCTTCGCCGCGCGCAGCAGCGGCGTGGCGCCGGTGGTGAGCATCGTGTCGCAGCCGCGGTCGTCGCCGATGTGCCGGTATGGTGCCACGCCGAGCTTGAGCTGCACGTTGGGGTTCGCGCCCTTCTCGAGCAACAAGCGGATGATCTCGAGGCTCGTGGTGGCATCGGTCGACATCCGGTCCGGCCGGCCGCCGTGCGGCAGAGTGTTCAGATCCACGGCGGAGTAGAGCGGCGTGCGGCCCCACCAGTCCCACTTGTTCACGTTCGCGCCGCGCTCGATGAGGTACTTCGCGAGGTCGAAGTGGAAGTTGTCGACCGCGAGGAACAACGGCGTCACGTTCTTCGGGTCGGCGAGGTCGATGCTCGCGCCGCCATCGACGAGCGCTCGCGCGCACTCGAGACAGCCTTCGCGCGCGGCGAAGAGCAGCGGCGTGAGCCCGCCCATCGGCCGGTACATGCGGCGCGGCTCGCCCGTGACCTGGCGCGGCCAGTTGTTCTCGACCGAGCGCGCGTCGACTTCGGCGCCGCGCTCCAGCAAGAGGCGCACCATCTCGGGCTGGTTCTGTGCCGCGGCCCACATCAGCGCGGTCTGCTGGCGCCAGCGCTCGCGCGCGTTCGGATTCGCGCCGCGGTCGAGCAGCAGCCGCGCGGCCGCTACTTTGCCGCCGCGCGCCACGATCATCAGCGGCGTCTCGCCGTCGGCGCCGGGCGATTCGACGTTCGCGCCGGCGTCGAGCAGCCGCTCGAGCACCGCGGCGTTGCCGACGGTTGCAGCCTCGCTCATCGGCGTCGAGGCGAACTGGTTGGCGACGGACACGTCGGCGCCCTTCGCGACGAGGCGCTCTACGAGCTTCACGTCGTCGCGATAGACGGCGTAGTGCAGAGCCGTGGTGCCGTCGGGTGCGGCGGCGCGCACGTTCGCACCTTCGTCGATCGCCGCGAGCGCCCGCGCCGTGTCGCCCGACTTCGCCGCTTCGAGGAGCGCGTTCTGCGCGTGCGCGAGGCCCGCGGATGCGAGCAGCGCGAAAGCCGCGAACCGACGCAGCGCGCGCATCCTGCCTAGACCTCGGCGAGCTCGCCGGCGCTGTCGCCGACCTTGTCCACGGGCGCGCCCGCGCGCAGCAGCAGCGTGAACAGCAGGTTGGCGAGCGGCGTGTGGTCCGGGTAGACCAAGTGCTGGTTGCCTTTGATCTTGCCGCCGCCGCGGCCGACTACGACCGTGGGCAGCGGAAACTGGGGGTGCGAGGTGCTGTTGCTCATGTTGCTGCCGTAAAGGAATACGGCGTTGTCGAGCACCGAGCCGCCGTCGCCATCGGGCACCTTCTCGAGCTTCTGCAGGAACTCCGTGAAGACTTGCACGTGATACTTCTGGAGCACGGCCAGCTTCTCCATCGCGGGCTTGCTCTCGGCGTGATGCGACAGCGGGTGGAACGCATCGGGAATGCCGATGTGCGCGTACGACTGGTTGCTCACCTCGGCGGCCATCATGTATGACGCGATCCGTGTGAGATCGGCCTGGAACGCCGCCACGATCAAGTCGAACATGAGCTTGAGATGCTGATCGAAGCTCGGCATCGCGACGGGGATCTCGGGCAGCGCCACCTTCGATAGGTCGCGCGCGCCGAGCAGCTGCACGCGCCGCTCGATCTCGCGCACGCTGTCGAGATAGTCGTCGACGAGCACGCGGTCGTCGGTGCCGAGCGTCTTCTTGAGCGACGCAGCCTCGCCGTTGACCATGTCGAGCAGGCTCAAGTAATCGTTCGACACCGCCTTGCGCTGCGCCGCGTTGTTGCCGCGGCCGAACAGCTTCTCGAATGCGCGCCGCGGGTCGAACTCCATCGGCAGCGGCGTGGTGGGCGTGCGGAACGAGATCGTGCGGCCGTAGCTGCAGCCGTAGGTGCCGTCGCAGGCGGCGCCGCCGCCTTCTTCCTCGGTGGCCACCTCGAACGACGGCAGCGGCGTGTCCTGGCCGATGTGCTGCGCGGCCACCTGGTCGATGGTCACGCCGCCGAACGGCGCGTGGCTCTGGCGCGGGTGCACGCACGACAGCCACGTGGCCGGCACGATGGCGTGCACCGCGGAGCTCTCGCCGGGCTTGTTGCCGAGACCGCTCACCACGGTGACGTATTTCTTGAGAGGCGCGAGCGGCTCCAAGATCGGCTTCAGGTCGAAATCGCTGCCGGCCTTGTCGGGCGTCCAGCGATTCATCTCCGCGCCGTGGCGCGTGTTGTTCATGATCGCGCCGTGCGGCAGGTAGAAGAACCCCATGCGCGGCTTCGGCGCGGCGGCGGTCTGCGCGAGCGCCGTGGCGGCGGGGATCATCGCGTTCAGGAGCGGCAAGCCGATCGCGGCGCTGCCCGCGCGCAGCAGCGTTCGTCTCGACAGGTGCTTCTTCGTGATGAACACGTGCAGTTCCTCGAGCCTAGGGTCAGACCCCAGTCTGTCCCTTGGGTCTGACCCTAGTCTGTCCCCGGGACGGTTCTCATTCTAAACGCAGCGCTCTCGGCAATGCCCTTCACGAGCGCCGAAAAGCGATAGCCGTCGCGTTTCGCGTCGCGGGCCACCGCACGAACCACCGGCATGTCGTAGTACTCCACGCCGCGGCCGAGCGCATAGGTCATGAGCTTCTCGGTGACCACACGCACGAACCGATCGGGGTCGCGGAGCAGTGCCGCGCGCAGCTCCGCCGGGCCGTTGACCGTGCCTTCGCCGCCCGCGAGCTCGCCGGTGGAGTCGATCTTCGCCCCGTTCTGCCGCTCGATGAGGCGCCACTCGCCCACCGGGTCGTAGTTCTCGAGCGCCTGGCCGAGCGGGTCGATCACGCCGTGGCACTGGTTGCAGCTCGGGCTCGTGCGGTGCCGCGCGAGCCGCTCGCGCACCGACAGCGCCACGCCAGGCTCGAGCGCCGGCAGGTTCGTCTCCACCCCGGGCGGCGGCGGCGACGGCGGCGCGCCCACGATCTGCTCCATGATCCACGCGCCGCGGAGCACCGGGGACGTGCGATCGGGATACGACGACACCATGAGCACGCTGCCCTTGCCGAACAGGCCGTAGCGGCGTTCGTCGGCGAGCTGCACGCGGCGGAATTGCGCGCCGCGCACGTCCGCAATGCCGTAGTGGCGCGCGAGCCGCTCGTTCACGAACGTGTAGTTCGCGCCGAGCAGGTCGAGCACGCTCGCCTTGTCGTCACGCAGCACGCTGTCCAAGAACAGCTGCATCTCGGTGCGAAACGCGTTGCGCAGGTCCGCGTCGAAGGTGGGGAAGAGCCGCGGGTCCGGATCGAGCGCGTCGAGCCGTCGCACGCCGAGCCACTGGAACGCGAAGTTCGTCACCAGCGACTCGGAGCGCGGGTCCTTCAGCAGCCGCTCGATCTGAGCCGCGTAGACCGCCGGCTCGTGCAGCTCGTTGCGCTCCGCGAGCGCGAGCAGCGTCTCGTCGGGCCCTTCGCTCCAGAGGAAGAACGCGAGCCGCCACGCGAGCTCGAGATCGGTGACCGCGTACGCGTCGCCGGGCTTCGCACCCGCCGGCGCCGCGCCGGGCTCGGCACGATAGAGGAACTTGGTGCTCGCGAGGATCGCCATGAGGCCCTGCTGCACGCCGGTGTCGAAGCCGCCGGCCGCGCGGCCGCGCTCGTAGAACGCGAGCACGGGCTCGAGGTCGTCGTTGCCCACCGGCCGGCGGAACGCCTGCCGCGCGAGGCCCGCCAGGATCTTGGTGGCGCACGGCCGCTCGTCGTTCTCGCTCTGCGGGCGGCAGACGAACACGCGCTCGCGGCTCCCCGTGGTGCCGGCGATGCCGCGCGCGTCGTACGGACCGATGACCACGATGCCGTGCAGCCGCGGCACGTCGGGCACGCCTTCGCCGGGGATCAGCGGCTGCAACAAGTAGTCGCCCTCGGCGCGGCTGCGCGCGACGAACGCCGCCGCGATCTCGTGCTCGCCGGCGGCGACCTGGAGCTCGATGCCGCGGAAGCGGCCCTTGATCTCCTCGACCGCCGTGATCTGCCGCTGGTCGAGCGCGAGGGAGTCCTCGGGTCCGCCGATCGTGTTCTTGAATACCGGTACGCCGTCGATCGTGAGCACCACGGTGTGTTGGTACTCCATCCAGCCGTTCGGATAGCCGCGGAGCTCGTCGCCTTGCTCCGAACCCAGGTTGAGGTCGAACCGATAGCGGCCGTCCGCCTTGAAGTAGTGGCGCACCGCG
>DASUFK010000246.1:0-5787 GCA_036274615.1 Gammaproteobacteria bacterium
TATGCGTTCATGGCGCTGCTCGGCGCCGCCGTGTTCTGGCTGTTCTACCGGCCGATCGCGGCGCCCGATTCCGCGTCAGGCACCGCTCCGCACGATTTGGGGCCGGCGGCCGCCGCGGCGCCCGCGCAGCGCAGCGCGTTCCGCTCGCCCGTGGTGTGGCTGCTCGCGCTCGTTGTCGGCCTCGGCGGCTTCGGCCAGTTCACGATCACCTATTTCGTGCCGAGCGTGGCCACGTCGGTCTTCCACCTCGATGCGGCGGCCGCGGGTGTCATGATCAGCACCGGCTACCTCGCGGCCATCGTGCTGAACCTGCTCATCGGCATGCTCGCGGACCGGTTCGACAAGCTCGTGGTGCTCGGCTGCATGTGCGTGCTGCTCGCGTGCTCGTCCGTGGCGCTCACCGTGGAAGACGAGCTCGTGTTCCGGATCGCCGCCGCGGCCGGCATCGGGCTCGGCTTCTCGGCCGCGAATCAGCTCTACGGGCTCGCGGGCGCGTTGATGCCGCGCAGCGAGGCCGGCAACGCGCTCGGCGTGGTGAGCTTGGGCGCCGGGCTGTTCGGCTACTTCGGGCCGCAGATGCTCGGCCTGCTCCGCGATCTCACCGGCTCGTTCACCGCCGGCTTCATGATGATCGCCGTGGCGGACCTCGCCACGCTCGGCTTGATCGTGCTGCTGTACCGGCTCACCAGGAGGCCACGATGACCGCGAATCGTTTCCACGCGACGTTGGCCGCGCTGCTGTTGCTCGCCCTGTCGCCCGGCGGCGCCTTCGCGCAAACCGACGGCGCAAAGGCGAAGGGCGATCAGCATCGCGACTACACCTTCGCGCCCACCGGCCAGCGCATGCCTTACCGCGTGTACGTGCCGAATCGTTGGGACGGCAAGAGCTCGCTGCCGATCATGCTGTTCCTGCACGGCGCCGGCGCCAACGAGAACAGCTATCTCGACATGGCGGACGGCTTGCTCGGCAAGCTCGCGGAGCAGCACGGCTACATCGTGGTGTCGCCGCTCGGCTTCACGCCGCTCGGCGCGTACGGCAATCCGATACGGTTGCCGGCGGTGTTCGGCGAGTCGGAGGCCGCGCGCACCCAGCGAGCGGCCGTGACGCCGGCGCGCCAGCGCGAGCTCGATTTGAGCGAGCTCGAGGTGATCACGGCGCTCGAGATCGTCACCGAGGAGTACGGTGCGGACCGGTCGCGCACGTTCCTCGCGGGACATTCGATGGGCAGCGGCGGCGTGTGGCATCTCGCCGCGCGCTATCCCGAGCGCTGGCGCGCGGTCGCGCCGATGTCGGGGCCGTTCGTGGACAAGGAGACGTATCCGTTCGAGCGGATTCGTGCGCTGCCGATCTTCGTGACCGAAGGCACCGGCGCCGAGCCCTCGCTCGCGGGCAGCCGCGCGCTCGCCGCGTTCATGCGCGCGGGCAGCTTCGACTTCAAGTACCTCGAGGTGGACGGCAATCACGGCAGCATGGTGCCTTTGGTGTGGCCCGCGATCTTCGATTTCTTCGATCAGGTGGGCGATCAGGTGGGCGATCAGGTGGCCGATCAAGTGGCCGCACGGCGGGAGCGCTGACGATGCGTCTCGCCACGCTTGCGATTTGCGGCGCGGCGGCGCTGTGCTTCGCGCGACCCGGGCCCGCGCAGCAAGAGATCCGGCTGTGGCCGAACGGCGCCCGCGGCTCCGAGGACTGGTCGTTCGCCGAAACGGTGACGACCTCGCCGCGCGGCGACCGCGTGTTGACCAATGTCACCGACCCGAGCCTCACCGTGTTCCTGCCCGAGGCCGCGAAGGCGAACGGCGCCGCGGTGGTGATCGCGCCCGGCGGCGCGCTGCGCGTGCTCGGGTTCGACGACGAAGGCGTCAAGGTCGCGAAGTGGCTCAACGAGCGCGGCATCGCCGGGTTCGTGCTCAAGTACCGCACGCTCCAGCAGGACCCGGCCGCGCCGCGCGGACCGCTGCCCGGCATGCCGGCCCCCGGCGCGGCGCGTCCGCCGGAGCTCGCGATCGTCAACGCCAATGCGAACCCGGCGCCCAACGACGCCGCACTGAGCAAGGTGCTCGAGTTCGCGGTGGCCGACGCGCAAGCGGCGCTCGCGCTCGTGCGGCGCAACGCGCGCGAGTGGCGCGTCGATCCCGCGCGCGTCGGCATCATGGGGTTCTCGGCCGGCGGCGGCGTCGCCGTCGGCACGGCGCTCGCGCCGAAGTCCGACGCGTCGCCGGACTTTCTCGTATCGCTCTACGGCCCGTCGCTGCAAGACGTGCACGTGCCCGAGCACGCGCCGCCGCTGTTCGTGGCGGTGGGCTCCACGCACTTCAACGTCACCAACGGCTGCCTCGCGCTGTTCGCCGCGTGGAAGGCCGCGGGCAAGCCCGCCGAGCTCCACGTCTACGACGGCGTGAGCGGAGGCTTCGGCATGACCCCGCGCGGCCTGCCGGTGGACGGCTGGACGGACCGGCTTCACGAATGGCTCGTGGCGCGTAAGCTCACGAGCGGGAAATGAGGATGCCACCTTGAAGCGTGGAGCAATGCACAAGCCTCTCTCGATCGCGCTGCTCGCGGCCGCGTGCGCCGCGAGCGCGGTGCTCGGCGAACCGGCGCCGGGCCAGTGGTGGACGCCCGGCGACGGCCGGCCGCTGCCGGCCTACGTCGAGTACGCGAACGAGTGGGGCCGCGTCGGCATCGTGAACACGAGCGGCGCGGTCGATACCGCCGGCCACCCGTTCTTCACGCCGCTCGGCACCAACGGCCGCGCGTGCGTGTCGTGCCATCAGCCGGCCGACGGCATGTCGGTCGCGCTCACGAGCATCGTGCAGCGCTGGCACGACACGCAGGGCAAGGATCCGATCTTCGCCGCGATCGACGGCGCGAACTGCCCCAACCTGCCGGCCGCCGATCCCAAGTCGCATTCGCTGCTCCTCGAGCGCGGGCTCTTCAGGATCCCGTTGCCATGGCCGCCGGTGGACGCGGCCGGCAAGCGCGTCGAGCCCGAGTTCACGCTCGAGGTGGTGCGCGACCCCACGGGCTGCAACACCGACGCGGTTTACGGCGTTACCGGCTCGCGCCACGAGGTGTCGGTCTATCGCCGGCCGCGGCCGGCGGCGAACCTGCGCTACGTGGCGTCGTCGCGGTTCGGCGTGACGCCGTTCATCGGCAAGACGGGCCAGCTCGCGTTGGTCGATCCCGACACCGGGCGCCCGGTGAACATGAACATGATGGCCGACGCGCGCGAGGCCACGTTGAAGACGCAGGCGCAGTCGGCCGCGCACGGGCATCTCGAGGCCGCGCGCGCCTTGTCGCCGCAAGAGCTCGACAAGATTCGCGACTTCGAGCTCCAGCTCTACGGCGCGCAAGCGTGGTCGAACGGCGCCGGCGCGTTGCACGAGCCCGGCGGCCCGTCGGGTCTCGGCCCGCAGGCGATGGCCGAGGGCGCCGACGGCGTGCTCGGCAACAACACCACGCGCTTCGTGTTTCCGATGGAGGACAAGTGGGCGAAGCTGCCCGAAGGCCGCGACGCCGCGGAGCGCGAGCGCAACGCGTTCCGCGAGTCGGTGCAGCGCGGCCACGACGTGTTCTTCTTCCGCACGTTCTGGATCTCCGACGCGATGCACATCAACACGGTGGGCCTCGGCAACCCGATCAAGCGCACCTGCGCCACCTGCCACGGCATGCACATGACCGCGATGGACACGGCCAACGGCTGGATGGACCTCGGCACCACCAATCATCCGTGGGCGCTCGAGCCGGCCGAGAGCCCGTGGGCGAAGAAGCTCCCGGAGCTGCCGCTCTTCAAGATCACGTGCCGCGCGGACTTGCCGCCGCATCCGTTCTTGGGCCGCGTGATCTACACGCAGGACCCGGGGCGCGCGCTGATCTCGGGCAAGTGCGAGGACGTGGGCGCCATAGTCATCCAGCAATTCCGCGGCCTCGCCGCGCGCGCGCCGTACTTCTCGAACGGCTCTGCCGGCACGCTGCGCGAGATCGTCGACTTCTACGACCGGCGGTTCAACATTCGCTTCACGGAGCAGGAACGCGTGGACCTCGTCAACTTCCTGAGCGTGCTCTGATGCGCGGTCTTGTTCGCCACGCAGTCGCGGCGCTCGCGCTCGGCCCGGCGCTCGCCGCGGCGGGCCCGAAGCCCGGCGAGCGGTTGAGCTTCGTGAGCTGCCCGATCGTGCGCGACACACGCTCGGTGCCCTGCTGGCTCACCGAGCAGAATGGCGAGCTTTACTACCTCACCATCCAGAGCGACGTGAGCGCCGAAGTGCAGCCGCCAATGCTCGGCCACCAGGTGCTGGTGGAGGGCGTGGTGTCGGACAAGCCGCGGATCTGCGGCGGCGTGGTGCTCGAGCCCGTGCGGCTCTCCGTGATGCCGGAGCGCGACGCGAACTGCAGCACGATGCTGCCGGCCGACGACCGCTACACGATCGATTTCAATCCGCGGCCGCCCGGCCCGAGCGGCGGCCGGCTCGCGTTCGCGGCCGATCCGTCCGCGCCGCCGAGGCCGGCGCCCAAATTCGAAGGACGGCAAACGATCGAGATCTATTTCGATTTCGACAAGAGCGTGTCGTTTCGTCATCCGTCCGATCTGATGGCGGTGCTCGAGCGCGCGCGGCAGATCGGCGCCACGCGCGGCACCGTGACCGGCGTGCGCGGCGCGCACAAGTTGAGCGACGGCACGCTGCTCGAGGAGTCGTCCGGCATCGCGCAGCGCCGGGCCGACGAAGTGGCTCGCCTGCTCGCGGGCGCGGGGTTGAAGACGCCGCTCGCCGTGGCCACGGCGGACGGCAAATCGGAAGCAGACGGCGTGGACGACTGGCGCAGCCGGCGCGTCACCGTCGTGCTCGAACCATGAATGCTCATTCGAACAACCGGGGGAGACCGAACATGAGATCGCAACGTCGTGTCGCTGACTTCGCGCATTGCTTGAATCTATTGCTCGCATCGACAGCGCTCGGCGGAGCAGCGACTGCGCTCGCGCAGCCGGCGGCGCCGCCCGCGATCACGGAGCTCACCAAGGTGGACGTGCAGCAGACGGGACGTCCGCCGAGCGGCCCTTACAGCGTGGTCATCGAGCACGATCCCGGGCTCGCGACGCACACGATCTACCGGCCGAGCGAGCTCACGATGCGTAAGCATCCGGTGCTCGTCTGGGGCGAGGGCGGGTGCGCGAAGAACGGGCTCACGTTCCCTGAGTACTTGAGCGAGATCGCGTCGTACGGCGTGGTGGTGCTCGCCGACGGGCCGCCGATCAAGCGTCCGCCCGGCGCACCGCCCGGCCCCGGAGCCGGCGGCCCCGGCGGTCCCGGCGGTCCTGGTCCCGGCGGGCCCGGCGGCCCCGGCGGCCGCGGCGGTCCTGGCGGCGCCGGTCCCCAAGCCGGCGGACCTCCGCCCGGCGGCCCGGGCGCGGGCGGGAGACCCGGCGCCGCGCCGCCGAACGGCGCGAGCATGGTCAACGGCACGGCGCTCGTCGCCGCTCTCGACTGGCTCGAGGCCGAGAGCGCGAAGCGCGGCAGCCGCTTCTACAAGAAGGTGGACGTGGAGCACGTGGCGGCGATGGGTATGTCGTGCGGCGGGCTGATGTCGTACGGCGCGTCGAACGACAAGCGCGTCGCGACCGTGGGCATCTGGAACAGCGGTCTCTTCCCGAACGAGGCCGACCCGCAGGCCAACGCGAAGATCTACAACGGCATCCACGGCTCCGTCATCATCATGACGGGCGGCGAGTCCGACATCGCCTACGCGAACGGCAAGCGCGACTTCGAGCTGATGCCGGCCAAGGTGCCC
>DASUFK010000247.1:0-4804 GCA_036274615.1 Gammaproteobacteria bacterium
GTCGTCGTAGAAGATGAACTCGTCGCAGTTGTTGGCGAGCAGGTCCGACGTGGAGCTGCGCACGCCGCAGCCGACCACGCGCTTGTTGTTCTCCTTGAGCTTCGACACGAGCGGCGAGAAGTCGCTGTCGCCGGTGAGCAAGGCGAACGTGTCGATGTGCGACTTCGAGTAACAGAGGTCGACGGCGTCGACCACCATGCGGATGTCGGCGCTGTTCTTGCCCGACACGTTCGAGCGCGGGATGTCGATCATCTCGAAACCCTGCAGGTGAAACTCGCGCATGAAGTTCTGGAAGCGGGTCCAGTCGCAATAGGCGCGCTTGAATACGATGCGGCCCCGCTCGAGCAAGCGCTTGAGCACTAGCTCGATCTCGAAGCGGCCTTTCTTGTCTTGCTCGACGCCGAGCGCGAGGTTCTCGAAATCGACGAACACGGCCGTGGTGAGCTCGTCGCGAAGGATCGGTTCCATTGCCATGGCGCGTAGCCTACACGCCGGCAGGCACAGCCGCGAGAAATTCTGCGGTTGGCAGACTCTACTTCGAATCGGCGGCCCCTCGCCGCCGTTGCGTCCCGCACCGGCCGCGGCTACGCTCGGTCGGCGTCCGATAACGTCCCGCTCGAGCGAACGTACGAATCGCTCAAGGTGCCGGAGGCTCGAGTCTCGATGTCGATGGATCGAGGAACACGGTTCGGCTCCTATGAAGTCGCCGCTCTCATCGGCGTGGGGGGCATGGGCGAGGTCTACCGGGCAACGGACCCGAGCCTGAAGCGCGAAGTCGCGCTCAAGGTGCTCTCGGAATCCTTCATCCACGACAAAGACAGGCTCGCACGTTTGCAGCGCGAGGCCGAGCTGCTGGCCGCGCTCAATCATCCGAACGTCGCGCACATCTACGGGATCGAGCGCGCCGCCGGCGGCGCGCAAATGGCGCTCGTGATGGAGCTCATCGAGGGCCCCACGCTCGAGCAGCGCCTCGCCGACCGAGCGCTGCCGCCGGACGAGGCGCTGAGCACGGCGCTGCAGATCGTCGCGGCGCTCGAGGCCGCGCACGAGCGCGGCATCGTGCACCGCGACCTCAAGCCCGCGAACATCAAGATCAAGCCCGACGGCACCGTGAAGGTGCTCGACTTCGGTATCGCGAAAGCGCTGGACACGCGCGCCGTCAGCGGTCCGCAGGCCGCGGCGCTCACGACCCCCGCGATGACCGAGGCGGGTTCGGTGCTCGGCACAGCCGCGTACATGTCGCCCGAGCAGGCGCGCGGCAAGCCCGTGGACCGGCGCGCGGACGTGTGGGCGTTCGGCTGCGTGCTCTACGAGATGCTCACCGGCCAGGCCGCGTTCTTGGGCGACGACGTGACGGCGACGCTCGCCCGCGTGCTCGAGCGCGAGCCCGACATGCGCAAGCTGCCGTCGGGATTGCCATCCGCCGTCCGCGGCACTCTCGAGCTGTGCCTGCAGAAGGACCCGAAGCGGCGGCTGCGCGACATCGGCGACGTGCGCCTCGCGCTCGAGGGCCGGCTCGCAGGCGCCGCCGAGCACAGATCTCTGTGGCGGCGCGCCTTGCCACTCACGGCGGCGGTAGCGGCCGGCGCGCTGCTTGCGGCAGCGCTCGTCGCATTGCTCGGGGGCAAGCGCGAGCCGGCCGCGGTGCAGCAGCAGGCCGCGTTGCCGGTCACGCGCTTCATCGTGCAGCCGGACCCGAGCGCGCCGCTCGCGAACCTCGGCGGCTACGACGTGATGATTTCTCCCGACGGCAAGCGCCTCGCGTATTTCGGCCAGAACCGCGAGACGTCCAATGTTTCGCTGTTCGTGCGCGAGATCGACGGTCTCGAGGCGAAACCGGTGCCCGGAACCGACGTGGGCAACGTGATCGGCGCGGCCGGCAACATGAACCCGTTCTTCTCGGCCGACGGCCGGTCGATGGGCTTCCTGTCCCCGACGCGCGGCGGCGTGATCCGCGTCGCTCTCGAGGGCGGCGGGCCGATCAAGATATTCGACGAGCCCGCTCCGGCGTTCCTGGGCGCCGCGTGGGCGGCCGACGACACGATCGTCTACTCGGGCGGTTTCGGCATCTACCGCACGTCCGCGGGCGGCGGAGCCGCACCCGAGCTGCTCACGGAGAATCGGGGAGCCTTTCTCGCGAGCCCGGTGTTGCTGCCGGGCAGGCGCGCGGTGATGTACGGGGTGATCACTCAGGGTGTCGAGCGCGTGGCCGTATTCGACATCGCGACCCGCGAAGAGAAGATCATCGTCGAGAACGGTCAAAACGCGTTCTATTCGGACACCGGGCACATCGTGTTCGCGCGCGGCACGACGATCATGGCGGCGCCGTTCGACGTGGCGGAGCTTGCAGTCACGGGCGCGCCCGTGGCCGTGCTCGAGAACGTGCGGCATCCGGACTCGCAAAGTGCCACCGACTTCGCGCTGTCGCCGTCGGGAACGCTCGTGTACGTTCCGGGCGGCGAGGACGCGGCGCGCGCCCGCGTCGTCTGGGTAGACCGCAACGGCAAGGTCGCGGGCCCCGCCATCGAAGCGCCTCTCGCGAATCCGCGCGATCTGGCGTTGTCGCCGGACGGCACGCGCCTCGCGTTGACCGTCGGCGCTCTCGCCGACGGCGATCTCTGGGTTTACGACCTGCGCGGACGCCCGCCGATTCGCGTCGCCGTGACCGACGACGACCGCCTCCCCGTCTGGAGCCCGGACAGCAAGCAGCTCGCGTTCACCGTGACGAGCGGCGCAACCCGCCCCTACATTCACACGGTGCTCGCCGACGGCAGCATGCTCACGCCGCGGCCCATACGCTCTCAGCAAGTCTTGGGCGGGCCACGCGCATGGACGGCCGCGGGCGAGCTCATCATCATGCAGCCGCCGCTTCAGACCGCGAACATCCTTGCCATGCCGGTGGCTGGAGAGGAGTTGCCGCACGACGTCGTGGCAACCGAGTACCAGGAGATCGACGCGGCCCTCTCCGCGGACGGCCGCTGGCTGGCGTACTCGTCCAACCGCACCGGCCGCGACGAGATCTGGGTGCAGCGCTATCCCGAAGGCGTCGCCGTTCGCGTATCGACCGACGGCGGATTCGAGCCCCGCTGGTCGGCCGACGGCAACGAGCTTTTCTATCTGTTGAGAAACTCCATGATGGCGGTATCCGTGCGGCCCGACGGCGACGAGCTCGATTTCTCTCCGCCGCGGGAACTGTTCGCCGGACCGTACTCGTTGTACTCGAATGCGGCGGTCGGGTCCTACGACGTGGCGCGCGACGGACGTTTCGTGATGCTGGAGCAGCCGGGCGCCGAGCGCATGGCGCCGGCCGGCATCGTGGTCGTGCAGAACTGGACCGAGGAGCTCAAGAGACGCGTGCCGGGAAAGTGACGCGAGCACGCGACGGCCGATGGCTCTCTAGTCGTCGAGCGCGGCCTCGAGCGACTCGGCGAGCGCGGCGACGAGCGCGCCCCAACCGCCTGCGCCCACGTGCTTCTGATTCACCTCGAGCTCGACGCCGGCGTACGCGCGCTCGCCGTGCGCGCGCCGCAAGTGCGTGACGAGCGAGTCCGACACCCCGAGATAGGGGTAGTTGCGCCGCACGCGCAACGACCGGGCGTACACGCCGAGCGCCGCGTGCCAGGCCTCGACGAAGCGGCGCTCGGAGCGGCTGCGCGGGTCGTAGAGTAGCCCGAGGTCGCAATTGCGGATTTCGCCCTTCAGCTCAGGCGTGAAGCTGTGCGCCGACACGTGCAGCACGAATGCGCCGGCCCTCACCGCCCGCTCCACGCGGCGCTCCACGTCCTTGCGGTACGGCCAGTAGTGCGCGTCCATCACCGCGCGCTTCTCCTCACGCGACAGCGGCCGCGTGTACTCCGAGAACACGTTACGGTGGTAAGGCGAACGGTTCAGGTCCACCACCAGCCGCGAGACCGTGGCGGTCACCGGCGTGACGCCGAGCCGCTCGCCGAACGCGCGCGCGACCTCGAGCGCGCCGAAGTCCATGCCGCGGTGCGAGTCGAGCACGCGCGCGGCGCCCTCGAACAACGGCGCGTATGCCGGCGGCACCTCGTTGCCGCCGTGCTCGCAGCTAATGAGCAGTCGGTGTTGGCGGCGGCCGCGGCGGCGCGAACGGCTCGCCGCTCGCGAGCGCCTCACAGAGCTCTGCATAAACTCTCGCGATCTTCGCGTGCGTTGGCAGGAGACCCACGGCCTTCACGATCCGCGTGGCGAGCGTGCCGTGCCGCAGGTAGTGCTCGAGCCGGCGGCCCACGGCTGCGTCGAGCGCGCCGCGCGCGGCCGCCTGCTCCACGAGGTGCTCCCACAGGCCCAAGAGATTCGTGCTGCTGCCGCGGAAGCCGAGCGCACGCAAGTAACGCCGCTCGTTGACGCCGGCGTCCTCGCCGCGCCGCTCGGCGAGCTCGAGCAGCTTGCCGAGATCCTGCTCGTGCCAGGCATCGAGCTGCTTGCGGCTCGCCCACCGCTCCTCGACGAGCAGCTTCAGTATCTCCACGATCAACGCCGCGTACGCCACGTCCATGAACGGCGTCTCCTGCACATCGAGCACGCGGATCTCGATCGCCATCCGGTCGAAGCGCGCGATGGCGCCGCGCGCGTTCACCCACTCGTGTCTCAGCACGCGCTCCGGGTCGTGCGGCTCGAGGTCGCGATAGATCTTCTCGAGCAGCCGCTCGTGGTACTCGCCGATGGACGCGATCGGCTCCGGCACCACGCCGCCCGTGACCGAGGGAATCTTCGTGCAGTTGCCGCGGTAGACCACGAGCCGGTTGTCGAGGATGCCGTTGGGCAAGCCGTCGACGATCGG
>DASUFK010000248.1:0-15119 GCA_036274615.1 Gammaproteobacteria bacterium
CCTCAGTGCACGAGCTGGCCGTCGAAGACCCGCACGATGCGGTGTGACCGATCCGCCTTTGCCTTGTCGTGCGTGACCATCACGATCGTGGTGCCGTTGTCTTTGTTGAGCCGCTCGAGCAGCGTCATGATCTCCTCGCTCATGTGGCTGTCGAGGTTGCCGGTGGGCTCGTCCGCGAGCAGCAGGCTCGGCTTGCCGACGATCGCGCGCGCGACCGCGACGCGCTGCTGCTGCCCGCCCGAGAGCTCGGTGGGGAAGTGATCGATGCGCGCATCGAGCCCCACGATCGACAACGCGTCGAGCGCGAGGCGGCGGCGCTCCTTGCTCGAGTGCTTGCCGTAGAGCAGCGGGATCTCCACGTTGTCGACCACGCGCAGGTCCGGGATCAAATGAAACGACTGGAACACGAAGCCGAGCTCGCGGTTGCGCAGCGGCGCGAGCTGCGCGTCGCCGAGCTTGGTCACGTTCTTGCCGCCGAACGTCACGTCGCCTTCCGTTGGGCGGTCGATGAGCCCGAGCATGTTGAGCAGCGTGCTCTTCCCGCAGCCTGACGGGCCCATGATCGATACGAACTCGCCGCGCTCGATTTCGAGGCTCACGTTCTGCAGCGCCACGGTCTCCATGCGGTCGGTGCGATAGATCTTCTGGACGTTCGAGAGCGAAACGAGCGGGTCGGCCATCGACGATCTCCTCGAGGCTAGTGAATACGGACTTCCGCCATGTGCTCGTAGGCGCGCATGTCGGAGACGATGACTTGCGTGCCGGCGTCGAGGCCGTCCACCACCTCGATCCGCCGCGCGCTCGAGAGGCCGAGCCGCACGGGCTTACGCACCGCGCGGTTGCCTTCCACGACGTAGACGTGATCCGTGGCGCCGCCCTCGATCGCGGGACCGCGACCGACCGACAGTGCGTCCGGTTGCTCGGCCGTGATCAGGTCCACGTCCACGCGCAGGTTCGAGTGGAGGTTCGGCGCCTTCGGGTCGTCGAGATCCACGAACAGCATGAGCCGGGAGCTATCCGCCGCGGGGAGGATGCGGCTCAGATAGCCCCCGAGCTCATTCGTCGACGCCCGCACGCGCACGCGCTGCCCGGACCGAAGCTGCGGCGCGTAGAAATCGGAGACGGCGGTCTCGATGCTGAACGACTCTTGCGCCGCGACCGTCGCGAGCGGGGCGCCCACCGCGACCAGAGCGCCTTCCTTCTGCACTAGCTCGGTGATGACGCCTTCGAGCGGGGCGCGTACTTGCGACAGCTCGACGCGCCGCGCCTGGTCGGCGCGCTGCTTTTCGAGGATCGAGTGCTCGAGGTCGAGCCGCTCGAGCTCGGCCTCGCGCCGTGCCGCGAGGCTCACGACCTCGGCGTCGATCTGCTCGATCTCGACGCGCGTGCGCTTCACGTCGAGCCCTGCCTCGGTGAGGTCGGTGACGGACACGATTCCCTGCTGCGCGAGCTGATCGAGTCGCTGCGCTTTCGCCTCGCGGCTCTCGAGATCGATCGCGCGCAGGTCGCGGCGGCTCCGCGCCTGCCGGACCGAGTCGGCGAGCTGCAAGTCTTGGCTGCGGCGCTGCGCGCGGTTGAGCGCCAGCTTCTCCTCGAGATTGCTGAGCTCGAGCTTCGACGCCGTAGTGTCGAGCTGCATGATGACCTGGCCCTCGACGACGCGCTCGCCGAGCGACACGTCCACGGAACGGATCTCGGCGGCCACGGGGCTCGACACGGTCTGCTGCTCGCGCGGCACGATTACGCCTTGTGCGGAGATCGTCGCCTCGAGCGGGCCGCGCTCGACGGTCTCGATGCGCACGCTCGCGCGGTCGAGCGATGGGCGCAGGTAGCGTTGGCCCGACCAGCCCGCGACGCCGAGAATGGCGACTGCGAGCGCGAGCTTGCGGCCGATCGACAAGAGACGAGCGCGATGCTGCGCGGGAGTGAAGTGACGGTCCATGCTGCCGGCCATTGCAGGTCGCATGCCAGCGGGTCTGCAGCGAGGGCGGATCGCTTCACGCCTCGCTTTTCGGGTCCCGCGCACCGCAGCGGAGTGTGCGCTTTCGAACGAGTCGTTCGATATCGCACACCCCACGCCGTCGATGGCGCGCCCTAGCCGAGCGGCGCGTATCGGGTACCATGTGCCTTCGTTCACGCGCCCGTAGCTCAGTTGGATAGAGCATCAGGCTTCGAACCTGAGGGTCGGGAGTTCGAGTCTCTCCGGGCGCGCCAACTACAAGAAGTTTATTTCTCGCTGCTTCTTAGCCTGCAACTAAGCGTCGTTGTGCGGCGGCGAATTTCTGCGCATCCGACGATCAGCGTTTCCCGCCATGACAAACCCACAGTACGGTACCTATAAATACCAATATTTGGTATAAATTGGTATCGATTGGAGAGTGCCAATGGCAAAAAACACCAGCATTTCCCTCGGGGATCACTTCGAGAAGTTCATCAGCCGGCAGATCGAGAGCGGACGCTACGGTTCTGCAAGTGAAGTCGTTCGTGCCAGCCTCCGTCTGCTCGAGGAACATGAGCAACGAATCGGTACGCTGCGACAGGCGTTGATCGACGGCGAGAAAAGTGGCGATGCGGGTGAACTCGACATGCATAGCATCAAAAGCAAAGCGCGGCGCCGGTTAAGGTCGGCGTCTTGACGCGACAAATTCGCAAGAGCGCACTCGCCGAAAGCGACCTCATCGGCATCTGGGAGTACACCATTGAACAATGGGATGCTGCCCAGGCAGATAAATATCTGGACGAGCTCGATTACGGCATCAAGCAGCTTGCGGACAGTCCGGAAATGGGCGAGAAGCGCGACTACGTGCGCGAAGGCTACCGTGTCCTGCTAATCAACAATCATGCGGTCTATTACACCGTGACTCCGTCGACTATTCGCATTATCCGCGTGCTTCATGGGCAAATGGATCCCGGCAGGCATTTGTAGCTCTTGATGGTCTCCCAGCTGCCAAGCGCTTAGGCATCACGCAACCGCGAGTGTCGCGACTCATGAAGGGCAAGTGGCAAGACTCTAGCCTGGATATGTTACTGACGCTGGCTGCTCGTGCGGGGCTGAACCCCGAACTGAAGCTGGCTGCATGAAGCAGTCGGCGGGATAACTGGATGTGGCCGACGATCGCCCTGCCGCAGTCCGTCGGCTGTTCGCAAGCGATCGCGTTATCACCGCCAGCGTGAAGTCCAACGCGATGCGGTCACTTGGTCGCGGTCGACGGAAGCAGACTGTCGAAATTGAGCGCTGATTGAGGGTTCTCGCGATCGCGGCGCGACACTCCCGGCCTACGCAAGCTAGAATCCTCGAGGACCAATGCGCGAGCGCGCGCGCCGCCCTCTACGAGGAGACCCACAATGGCCATCAGCCTGAAGGTCAACGGGGCCACCCACTCGGTCGAGGCCGAGCCGGACACGCCGCTGCTCTACGTGCTGCGTAACGATCTCGAGCTCAATGGCGCCAAGTACGGCTGCGCCATGACGCAATGCGGGGCCTGCACGGTGCTGGTCAACGGCGCGGCGACACGCTCCTGCGTGACGCCGGTCGGCGCGATCGAAGGCAACGAGGTGACCACCCTCGAAGGCCTCGGCACGCTCGACAAGCCGCACCCGCTGCAGAAGGCCTTCATCGATGAGCAGGCGGCTCAGTGCGGCTATTGCGCCAGCGGCATGATCATGACGGCGGCCGACCTGCTCAACCGCAATCCGCAACCGCAGGAGGCGGACGTACGGGCAGCGCTTGCGGACAACCTCTGCCGCTGCGGCACCCACAACCGGATCGTCCGCGCGGTGCTGCGCGCAGCGAAGGGCGCGTCGTGAATTTGAGACGCCGCGACTTGCTGAAGTCCGCCGGCGTCGTCGTCGCCTTCAGCTGGAGCGCGCCGGCGGTCTTCGCGCAGCAGGCCGCGCGTCCGGCTCTTCCCGGCAGCCTCGGCGCCAACCGCATGCTCGACGGCTGGATCCGCATCAACCCGGCCGGCACGATCACGGTGTTCACCGGCAAGTGCGAGCTGGGCCAGGGCATCGTGACCGCGCTCGCGCAGATTGCGGCCGAGGAGCTCGATGTCGCGTACGAGCGCGTCGAGATGGTCTCGGCCGATACGGCGCGCACGCCCAACGAGGGGATGACCGCCGGCAGCCTGTCGGTCGAGAACAGCGGCACGGCACTGCGGCTCGCCTGCGCGGAGGCGCGCCAGATCCTGCTCGAGCGGGCGGCCGCGAAGCTCGGCGTCGGCGCCGCCAGCCTCACCGTGGCGGATGGAACGGTGACCGGCTCCGGGAAGAAGGTTACCTACTGGGAGCTCGCACACGACGCGAACTTGAATCGCGAGGCCACCGCCAAGGCGCAGCCGAAACCACCCGCGCAGCACACGATCGTCGGCCGCAGCATCCCGCGCCGCGACATCCCGGCCAAGATGACGGGCGGCGCCGCGTTCGTGCAGGACTTGCGGCTTCCCGGCATGCTGCATGGCCGAGTCGTGCGGCCGCCGCGCCATGGCGCCAGGCTCGAGAGCTTCGACGAGAGCAAAGTCAAAGCGATGCCGGGAGTCGTCGCGGTGGTGCGTGACGGCAGCTTTCTCGGCGTGGTGGCGCAGCGCGAGGAGCAGGCCATCAATGCGCGGCTCGTGGCTGTAGCGACCGCCCAATGGTCGGGCGGCTCCGAGCTGCCCGATCCCGCAAAGGTGTACGAGCAGCTCATGTCCCTGCGCAGCGAGGACAGAGTGATCGCCGAGAAGGAGGCGCCCGTGCCGGCGGGCGCCAAGGTGATCGAGGCGACGTACCATCGGCCGTATCTCGCGCACGCTTCGATCGCGCCCTCCTGCGCGATGGCCGAGCTCAAGGACGGCAAGCTTTCGGTCTGGACCCATAGCCAGGGCGTTTTCCCGCTGCGTGCCACGCTCGCCAGGGCGCTCGGTCTTCCGCCGGGCGACATTCGCTGCATCCATGCCGAAGGCGCCGGCTGCTACGGTCACAACGGCGCCGACGATGTCGCCTTCGACGCCGCCGTGCTGGCGCGCGCGGTCGACGGGCGGCCGGTGCGGCTGCAGTGGATGCGTGACGACGAGTTCAAATGGGAGCCGTACGGCCCTGCCATGACCATGAAGGTCAAGGGCGCCGTTGCCGGCGGCCGAGTGGTCGACTGGGCCTTCGACGTCTGGAGCCAGAGCCACAACTATCGGCCGGGCGACGCGGACGGCGTCAACCTGCTCGGGAGCTGGTATCTCGCCGATGCCAAGCGGCCCGGACCGGCGCGTCATGCCGCACAGCCGAACGGCGCCGGCGACCGCAACGCGATCACGCTCTACGATTTCCCGCGCCAGCGCACGACGCATCACCTGATCATGGACAATCCGGTGCGCACCTCGGCGCTGCGCTCGCTCGGCGCCTATGCGAATGTCTTCGCGATCGAGTCCTTCATGGACGAGCTCGCGGCCGCGGCGGGCATCGACCCCGTGGCGTTCCGCCTCGCGCACATCAAGGACGAGCGCGAGCGTGCCGTGGTGGAGGCAGTGGCCAAGGCCGCCGCTTGGCAGTCGGGCGAGAAGGGCGACGGCCGGCGCGGCCGCGGCATCGGCTATGCGCGCTACAAGACCGTGGCCACGTACGCTGCGGTCATCGCGGAGGTCGAAGTGAATCGCACCGCCGGCACCGTCAAGGTGCCGCGCATCTGGACCTCGGCCGATGCCGGGCAGATCATCAATCCCGATGGCCTCACCAACCAGATCGAGGGCGGCGTCATCCAGTCGGCGAGCTGGACGCTGCACGAGCAGGTGCGATTCGACCGCAACGGAATTCTGTCGCAGGACTGGAGTAACTATCCGATCCTGACCATGCCGGACGTGCCGAGCGTCGAGACCGTGCTGATCGACCGGCCGAACGAACGTGCGCTCGGCGCCGGCGAAGCGGTGCAAGGGCCGACGGCGGCCGCCATCGCGAATGCGTTCGCAGCCGCGACCGGCAGGCGCATCCGCGAGCTGCCGTTGACGCCCGAGCGGGTGAAGGCGGCCTTGGCGTAGCACCGATTGCAGGCTTCGTTCTACCAATTTTGTATGCGAAAGGGGACCCAATGGATTCGAAACGAAACAGCCGTAGAGAGCTCCTCAAGCTCGGCACCGCGTTGGCCGGTGGGCTCACGGTAGCGCTACAGGGCAAAGCCCAAGCTCAGGAGCACAGCCATCCGGCGACTCCAGGCCCCGAGAACGCGTCGCCGATGATTCACGGCAGTCAGGAGCAGATCGAATACGGCCAGCGTTCCAAGTACGTCACCTCCGTGCGCATCGCGCACCCGATGGGCGGCAGGGCGTCGCCCGACGTGTTCGGCAAGGTGTTTCACGTGGCCACGCCGTTGCAGGATTCCGTCGGCGTGATCACGCCATCGTCGTTGCACTATGTTGCGACGACCCGCGGCTCCTACCTGCCAGACATCGACCCCGCGCAGCACACGCTGACGCTGCACGGCCTGGTCGACCGGCCGCTCACCCTCACCGTCGACGACTTGAAGCGTTTCCCGTCGGTCACCCGGTTGCACTTCATCGAGTGCGCGGGCAACCGGCACGATGGGCGGCAGAAAACCGTGCAGGAGACGCACGGAATGACGAGCTGCTCCGAATGGACCGGCGTGCTGCTGTCCACGCTGCTCAAGGAATGCGGCCTGAAAAGCAGCGCGAAATGGTTCGTCGCTGAAGGCGCCGAGGAAGTGAAGGGCGCATCGAGCATCCCCATCGCCAAGGGGATGGACGACTGCCTCATCGCCTACGGCCAGAACGGCGAGCCCTTGCGGCCGCAGCAGGGGTTTCCGGTGCGCATCATGGTTCCGGGGTTCGAGGGCATCTACCACACCAAATTCTTAAGGCGCATCAAGGTCGTCGACCGGTTCTACATGAACTACAACGAATTCGGTCATCTGCGGCCGGAGGACAAAGAGCTCGCGCTCGGCGAGCAGATCGGGCCGAAGTCGGTCATCACGTACCCGTCCGGCTCGCAGCAGCTGCCGGGCCCCGGGTTCTACGAGATCAGCGGGCTCGCCTGGTCCGGCGGCGGCGCCGTCAAGACCGTGGAAGTGTCCACCGATGGTGGCAAGAAGTGGAACCGCGCCCAATTCAAGAACACTCCACAACGCATGGCGCACGTCCGATTCGGTTACGAGTGGAGATGGGACGGAAAGGAGACCGAAATTCTGTCGCGCTGCATCGACGAGATCGGGCAGAGGCAGCCCATGCGCGAGGAGATCGCGAATTGGTGGAAAGTACCGTTCGACCGGAACTACCGGGTTCCCGGGCTCGACAACAGCGTGATGCCCTGGAAGATCGCGCGGGACGGGAGTGTGACCAATGGGCTCGCGTAACAAGCTCGAGGTGCGCAACTCGCTCGAGGTCGCGACGATTTCCCTGCTGCTGTTGGGGAGCCTCGTCGCGAGCCCCGCAATCGCACAGTCACCCACCTATGGCGTGGGACGCACGCCGACCGCCGAAGAGCTCGGCCGCATGGACATCTCGATCAGCCCTACGGGAGAGGAGCTCCCGCCCGGTACCGGCACCGCCACGCAAGGGGCACTGCTCTACTCGCAGAAGGGCTGCATCGGCTGCCACGGGATAGACGGGCTTGGGGGATTGGCGCCCGCGCTGCAATCGAAACAAGGCGCGGAGGTTCCCGTCTGGAAAAAGGAGCGCATCCTGCCGCTGCGAGCGCCGTATGCGACCGTGGTGTGGGATTTCATCCGCCGCGGTATGCCACTGGGGCTCGAGGGGACTCTCACTCCCGATGAGGTCTACTCGTTGACGGCCTACCTGCTCTTCCTCAATCACGTGATTCCGGAGGATCAGGTGCTGGACAAGCAGAATCTGCCGACGATCAAGATGCCGATCGGCGATGAATTCGGCAAACCGCACGAGTTCAAGGTCAACGCGCCGAGGCTGAAGGGTTACCCCTACTAGCGGAAATCGTCACCCGGCCTAGCAGCGCCGGGCGAAACTCCGTCGCTCTCGAGCCACGCGTCGGGCGCGCCCTCGGCGCCTTGTCGCGGCGCTTGCCCGAGCGTGCGCAGATCCGAGCGAATCCGGCCGATCGGACGTACCAGAGAAGGTCGGGTCATCGCTCATATACACACTCCGATGCCCACTCGGCGGTCTGCCGTCTCATCCCTAAGCCTTTGAAAGAGCATTATGTAACTTCGGTCCTGCCTCGCAGGACGTCGAACCGCTTGCCTTCCTGTTCATGCCGTATATACTGTGCATAATCGATATGCACAGTGACCTCACCATCTCGCACGCCGACCGGCGGCCCATGTACCTCCAGATCATGGAGCAAATGCGGCAGCGGATCGCCGTCGGGGACTGGCCGCCCGGGCACGAGATCCCGTCGATCCGCGCGATGGCGGTGGCGACCAAGGTCAGCGTGATCACCGTGAAGCGAGCGTACCTCGAGCTCGAGCGGGCCCAAGTGATCGTCACGCGGCAGGGTAAGGGGTCGTTCGTGGCCGACAACGTGGACCTCGGCCGGCAGCTGAAGCACGAGGAGCTCGACGAGCATCTGCGTGCGGCGGTCGAGATCGGCAAGCATCTCGGCCTCACGACGGACGATCTCGCCGAGCGGCTGCGCGAAGCGGCGGCGCCGAGCGACGAAGAAGCACACGAGGAACAGGCATGACCGAGCTCGCAATCCAACTCGAAGGCGTCGACAAGGCGTATCGCTACTTTCAGCTGCGCGACGTCGGCCTCACGCTCGAGCAGGGCCAGATCTTGGGCTTCGTCGGCCCGAACGGCGCCGGCAAGTCCACGACCATTCGCATTTTGATGGCGCTCGTGCACCAGGACCGCGGCGACGTGCGCGTGCTCGGCCGCGCGCTGCCGCGCGAGCAGGCGCTCGCGAAGCGCGACATCGGCTACATGTCGGAGGACATGCGGCTCTACGGCGTAATGACGATCGCGTGGCACATGAAGTTCGTCGCGTCGGCACACCCGCACTGGGACCAGGACTACGCAGAGACGCTGCTGCGCCGCTTCAACTTGCGCGCCGACCAGCCGATCAAGGTGCTGTCGCACGGCGAGCGCACCAAGGCCACGTTGCTGCTCGTGCTCGCGCGGCGTCCGCGCTTGCTGCTCCTCGACGAGCCCACCACCGGCCTCGACCCGGTTGCCCGCCACGAGATCCTGCGCGAGCTCACCGACGTGCTCGCCGACGACCGGCGCTCCATCCTGTTCTCGTCGCAGAACACGCAGGACGTGGAGCAGATCTCCGACCAGATCACGTTCCTCGACCGCGGCCGCATCATCGAGTCGAGCGACAAGGAAACCTTCGTCGAGCGCTGGCGGCGCCTCCAGCTCGACGTGCCGCTCGGCGTTGCGTTGCCGTCGCTGCCCGAGGTCACCGAGATCACCACCAGCGGCCGCCTCGCGACAGCCACGATCCGCTCCTACACCGACGACGTTGCCGCCGCGTTCACGCAGGCGGGCGCCACGGTGCGCGAAGTCCAGCGGATGTCGCTCGAGGAGATCTTCGTGGCCAACGTCATGTCGAGCCGCAAGGAGGCCAACGCGTGAGTCACTCGATCGTCCGGCATCTCGTCGTGAAGGACCTGCGGCTTGCGGGGCCGCTCGTGACCGGCTCGTTCGTGCTCGGCGTGCTGTCGCTTGCGCTGTCGCCGTGGAGCGGCGTCGCGTTTTTCGTGGGCGGCAGCGTGTTCGTCGTCACGCTGGTGCTCCTGAACGTGATGCTCGTGAGTATGAGCCTCATGAACGAGCGCAAAGACAAGGTCCGCGTGTTCTTGCTGAGCATGCCGGTGTCCACGAGCGAGTACTTTGTTGCGAAGCTCGTGTCTTCGCTGCTCGCATACGTGGTGCCTTCGGTTCTGTTGACGCTCGCGGCTATCGGTCTGCTCGTCGCCACGCCGCTGCCGAACGGCTTCATTCCGTTGACGGTGGCGGTGTCGGTGCATTGCCTCCTCTACTTCTGCGTGTACCTCGCGTTCGCCCTGGTGAGCGACTCGCAAGGCTGGATGACCACCATCATCGTCTTCGGCAACGTATCGATCTCGTTCGTGATCCCCGGCCTGATCAACATGACGTCCCTCAATGGGACGCTCGGCGCCGAAACGGCCGTCTGGAAAGCAGACACCCTCGGGTTCATTGCGATCGAGCTCGTGCTGGCGGTAGTCGCGCTCGTGATCTCGTTCATCGTCAATTCGAGAAAGACAGAGTTCATCTGAGGAGTAGCTCTATGTCGAGCCAACAACGTCTTCACGCCCTCGATGCGGTGCGCGCGTTCGCGCTCCTCGCGGGCATCGTGCTGCACGCGACGATGTCGTTCTTCCTGCCGATCCCCGCGCAGGACGTGTCGCAGAGCACCGTGCTCGCCACGGTGTTCTCGCTGATCCATCCGTGGCGCATGACCACGTTCTTCCTGATCGCGGGGCTGTTCGCGCGGCTCGTGATCGAGAAGCGCGGCACGCGCGGCTTCGTGTCCGACCGTGCGAAGCGCATCGTGGTGCCGCTCGTGGTGGGCTGGGTGATCCTCGCGCCGCTCACCATCGGCGCGCTCATCTGGGGCGTCGCGCGCACGGCGGATCCGGCCGCCCGCGAAGCGATGTCGGCCGCGGTGGCGGCCGGAACGGGCACCGTCGGCGCCTTCCCGCTGGTACATCTGTGGTTCCTCTACTACCTCGTGATCTTCTACGTGCTGCTGCTCGCGGTGCGCGCGGCCTTCTCGATGCTGGACTCGGCGGGCCGCGTGAGCGGCGTCGTCGACAAGATCGTGCGGCCGCTGCTCGGTAGCTACGTCGCGCCGTTCGTGCTCGGCTTGCCGCTGTTCGCGGTGATGGGCTTCGACCCGCGCATCGTGCTCATGGGCGGCATCCCCACGCCTGACAGCAGCCTGATCCCGCAGCTGCCGGCGCTCGCGGGCTTCGGCACGGCGTTCGCGCTCGGCTGGTTCGTGCACCGCCAGCTCGACCTGCTCGGCCAGTGGCGCAAGCGCTGGATCGGCCATCTCGTCATCGGCCTAGCGCTGTTCGCCGCGTACTCGTACCTGCCGGGGCTCAAGCCGGGCACGACGGCCGCGTGGCTGCCCGCCGAGTGGGGCACGACGCCGTTCGCCGTCTGCTACATCTTGGGCATCTGGTATCTCAGCTTCGGCGTGATCGGCGCGGCTTTGAAGCTCTGCGCGAACGAGAGCCCGGCGCGCCGCTATCTCGCCGACTCGTCCTACTGGATGTATTTGGCGCACCTGCCGATCGTGTTCTTCCTCGCGGCGGCGCTCGCCAAGGTGCCGTTGCACTGGGCGATCAAGTTCCCGCTGATTCTCGGGATCACGATCGGCGTGCTGCTCGCGAGCTATCACTATCTGGTGCGGCCCACCTGGATCGGCGAGATCTTGAACGGCCGCCGATATCCGCGCGCCAGGGCCGCGTCGCCGCAGCCGAACGGCCCCACCGGTCCGAAGCGAGGCCTCAAGCCGCGGGCCGTCGACGGCGAATTCGGCGCGGCATCGCAGCCGCAGCCCTCGGATGCAACAACGGCGGCCGCGGCGGCTGCGCTGGCGGCGGAGCCGCCGCTCGCCGAGCTCGTGCGGGCGACCAAGCGCTACGGCACGACCGTCGCGCTGGCCGGCCTGGACCTGGAGGTGCGCCGCGGCGAGGTGCTCGCCGTGCTCGGCCCGAACGGCGCCGGCAAGTCCACCGCGATCTCGTTGTGGCTCGGCTTGCTGCAGCCCGACCAAGGCGAAGCGCGGCTCATGAGCCGCTCGCCGCTCGACGTGGAGGCGCGCCGCGAAGTCGGCCTCATGCTCCAGGAAGTCGTACTGCAACCAACGATGCGTGTGCGCGAGCTCATCGCGCTCACCGCGAGCTACTATCCGAGCCCGCTCACCGTAGCGCAGACGCTCGAGCTCACGGGCACGAAAGAGCTCGCCGACAAGCTCGCGAGCAAGCTCTCGGCCGGCCAGAAGCGGCAAGTGCAGTTCGCGCTCGCGATCTGCGGCCGGCCGCGCTTGCTGTTTCTCGATGAGCCCACCGTGGGCCTCGACGTGCAGGCGCGTGAGACGATGTGGCGCACGATGCGGGAGCTCATCGCGCAGGGTTGCTCGATCGTGCTCACCACGCACTATCTCGAGGAAGCCGAGGCGCTCGCGGATCGCGTGGCGGTGCTCGCGCGCGGCGAGCTCATCGCGCTCGGCACCGTGGACGACGTACGCTCGATCGTGAGCCGCAAGAAGATCACGTGCTCGAGCGCGCTGCCCGTCGGCGCCGTCCGCGCGTGGCCGGGCGTCGTCGACGCGACCGGCGACCACCACCGCATGCAGATCACCACGGCCGACGCGGAGGCGGTGGTGCGCCGCTTGCTCGCGTCCGACCAAAACCTGCGCAACCTCGAGATCAAGCAAGCGGGTCTCGCGGAAGCGTTTGCCGAGCTCACGAAGGAGGCTGCCTAACATGAACGCCACCGTTGCCACTCAGCTCGTCTTCCGGTCCGCGGGGCCGATGCCGATGAGCCGGATCTTGCGGGCCTACGTCGAAGCGGCGAAGTACGAGTTCCTCGGAGCGTTGCGCGTGCCCGCGTTCACGCTGCCGTTCCTGTTCATGCCGTGTGCGCTGTATCTCCTGTTCGGCGTGCTCATTTCCGGCGCCGCGCCCGCCGCGAACGCGGACAGCCTGCCAGCAAACATCTCGGTCTACATGATGTCCGGCTGGTGCGCGATGGCTGCGATGGGGCCCGGCATCTTCGGCTTCGGCGTGGCGCTCGCGATGGAGCGCGACGGCGGGCTGCTCAAGCTCAAGCGTGCGCTGCCGCTGCCCGCCGGCGCTGCGCTGTTTGCGAAGATGGCGATGGCGATGCTGTTCGCGGCACTAGCGGTGAGCTCCGTCGCGGTCGCGGCACTCGCCGCGGGCAAGGTGACGATCGGCTTCGGCTCGTTGCTCGCGCTCGTTGGCGTGATGATCTTCGGCTCGCTGCCGTTCTGCGCGATCGGGCTCCTGATCGGTGCCTACTTCAGCGGCAACGCTTCGCCCGCGATCGCGAACCTAGTCTATCTGCCGGGCATGTGGCTGTCGGGCCTGTTCTTCCCGTTGCCCGAGTCGATGCGCCCGTGGGCCGTGATCTGGCCCGTGTTCCACCTGAACCAGACTGCGCTCGGCGCGGCGGGGGTCAAGGAGTTCAGCTTCGTGAGCCCGCTGTGGACGGGCGCGGTGCTCGTCGCGATCACGGTGCTCTGCACCGGGCTCGCGCTGCGCCGGCTCGCGCGCGTGGGCTGAGGGCGAGCGGCGACCACGCACGTCGCGCGAGCCGGCGGTAACCGCGTTACTCTCGCCGCAATACCGCCGCCGGCGCGCGGCGCGCCGCTCGCCAAGTCTGGCCGCCTACCGCGAACCACGCGATCGCGAGTGTGACCGCGAGCGACGCGACGAAAGGCAACGCGTTGAGCGGCGCCGGCTCGAAGAACTGCTCGAGGTACGCGCGCGCTCCGAAGAACGCCGCCGGCCAGACGACGATGTTCGCGATCACCACGGGCTTCGAGAATCCCGCGAGCAGTAGCTGCACCACCTGCGCCGTGCTCGCGCCGAACGTCTTGCGCACGCCGATCTCGCGGCGGCGCCGCGCCGCGACGAGCGTGGCCATTCCGAACAAGCCGGTGCTCGAGATCGTGAACGCCATGATTGCGAGCAGCGCGAACAGCCGGTTGAGCCGCAGGTAGTACTCGAACGACTGATTGAACACGTCGTCGAGAAAGCGCCGGGTGAGCGGAACGTTGGGCGCGAGCTCGCGCCACAGCGCGTCCAGGCGCGCCACCGTGCCCTCGACGTTCGCGCGGTCCACTCGCGCGACGGTGTAGTCCAACGCCGGCTGGAGCAGGTATTGCACGCCGCCGATGGCGTTGTCCCCGAAGTTCATGTAGTTGAACGACCGGTTGTCGACGACCCCGACGATCACTCGGCCGGAGGGGACCTGCGTGGGATTGTCGGAATTCGCGGGCGGATAGACCGTCTTGCCGACCGCTTCCGCGGCGGACCCGAAGAACAGTTCGGCGAACTGGAGGTCCACGACCACGTTGATCACGCGTGGCGGCGTCGCCGGGCTCGCCGGAGTCGCGGCTCCCGGCGCCCCGCCGGCCGAGCCGCCGTTGCCCGCGGCTCCCGCGCCCGGCGCTCCGCTGCTCGCGGTCCCGCTGCCCGGCGCTCCTCGGCCCGACGATCCGCCGCCCGCCGCGCCGGCATTGGCCGGAGGCGGAGCCGGCGGCGGCGGTAGGTCCTCCGCGTGATCGCCGCCGAGCAACCGGCCCGCGACGAGCCGGATGTCGAAGACGCCGAAGAAGTCCTCGCCGACGTTGCGCATGATCACCGGCCGTGCGGCGCTCGTGGGGTCGAGCGAGCCCCTGTAGGCGCTGACCATCGTCATTTCCCACGGCACCGAGGCCACCTCGGTCACGCCTTTGACCTGCGGCAGCCGCGTGAGCTCGGCCCGCAGCGTGGCCGGCTCCACCTTGGTGACGCGCCGCGGGTTCTCGATCACGAGCAGCGGATCTTCCGTGATGCCGAGGCCGCTGCGGCGGACGGCCGCGTTCTGTAGCGCGACGATCAGCACCGCGAGTAGCAGGGCGCTCGCCGCGGCGAACTGTGTGCCCACGAGCACCGTGGAGAAGAACTTGGAGCCCACTCGCACGTCGGACGACGCAATCGCGCTCGCCGGGCGCACGCGCGCGAGCACAATGGCCGGGTAGAAGCCGGCCACGAACGTCACGCCAACGACGACGGCTGCGAGAAAGATCCAGACGCCGAAGCCGTCGAACAGCGTAGGCGCGAGATTTACGCGGAGCAGATCCTCGATCACGGGTCCGCTCAACGAGAACACGGCCACCGCGGTCACGAGCGCCGTGGCCGTGAGCAATCCCGCTTCGACCAGGCTCTGGGCGGCGACTTGCCGGGGCTTGGCGCCGAGCGCCTTCCGCACGCCAATCTCGCGAGCCCGTCCTGCCGCGCGGGCGGTCGCAAGATTCGCGTAGTTCAAGCACGCCACGCCGAGCACGAGCGACGCGAGCGTGAACAGCACCGTGCCGAACGAGAGTCCGGTGCGCTGGAAGTTGCGCTGGTCGAGCAGTGCGTCCACGCGCATCAGGCCGAAGTCGTAGGTCGTGCGCTTCAGATC